>DYOU01000095.1:1542-2934 GCA_020720365.1 Candidatus Elulimicrobium sp. | reverse complement strand
TTACTTGGCGCCTATCCCGAAAAGGACTACCGGGAAGGTTTTCAGAATGATCTTCATGTCCAGCCAGATCGACCAGTTATCAATATATTCCAGATCCAGGCGCATCCATTGATCAAAATTCGTGATCTTGTTACGCCCGCTGATCTGCCAGAGGCATGTTAAGCCCGGCCTCATGCTCAACCGGCGCCTCTGCCAAGGGTCATAATCATCCACCTCCGCAGGTAACGGCGGACGCGGACCCACAATGCTCATCTGCCCGCATAGAATATTCCACAATTGAGGTAATTCGTCAATACTGGTCTTGCGCAGGAACTTGCCGAGCGGAGTGACGCGCGGGTCATTCTGCATTTTAAAGACAGGGCCTTCCATCTCATTGAACTTCTTCAGTTCTGCCAGGCGAGACTCAGCATCCTGGTACATTGTACGGAATTTATAGAGAAAAAAACTTCTATGATTCAACGTACTGCGTTCCTGACGAAAGAAGACCGGGCCCGGAGACGTAAGCTTCACCAGCGCACCTACTATCATGAACAGCGGGCTTAACACCACCAGCGCGAAAGCCGAAAGAATAATATCCATCGCCCTCTTCACAAACAACTGTCCGCTCTGCATGGGAGTTGAATCAAAGGTCAGAAACGGCATGCCAAGGATCGAACCTTCCTGGGCTTTAATGAACTCCAAGTCGAAAAAATCCACCGCCACACTCACCGTGATACCCACCGTCTCGCAAAAAAGTACCGGCTCCTGAATACGGTCGATCCAGCGACGAGGAACAATAAAAACGATCTGGTCGATCGTCAGGTCGCCCTCCGTCAGGATCGTGGAAATATCTTTAATGGTCCCGATCACTTTATGCCCTTCAACCTCCTGGCCGACTTTTTCAGGGTCATCATCAATGATCCCCATGATCTTCAGGCCAAATTCACTATGCTCCTGAACACCATGAATAAAATGGATCGCCCTTGGGCCTGTTCCTACAATAATAATATTCCGGAAATTGTACCCGTTCGACCGCAAGGCACGAAAGAAAATAACCACAGCCACCCGTTCCGCGATCAACAAGATCGTGCCCAGAACAAAAGCATAAATAGTAAATGAACGCGATACATAATCAAGCCCGACCAGATAATTCAACGCGCTGAATACCAGAAGGCCAAGAAATCCAACCAACACAATACGTCCTGCCAACTCAAAAGCGCTCCGTAACCGGAAAGATTCATAAACCCCGAGCGCCTGAAGGCCTGTCCACCACACCAACAGCATGGTAGGCAATATCCATAGATACGCGCGCAACAGGTACAAAGGTTCATAGCTCAATCGCCAGAAATACGCAACGAAAAAAGCGATGATCAATAGTCCACAATCCATCAGCATCATCACCTTGCGAAAAAC
>DYOU01000095.1:0-1442 GCA_020720365.1 Candidatus Elulimicrobium sp. | reverse complement strand
TCTACGGAACATGGACGGCCATAATGTCGAGTTTGGAAATGCCCAGTTCGGTCAGAAGATCCAGGACATCAATAACATCTTTAAAACGGGTCTGCTGATCGGCGCGTAAATAAACGCTCATGGTAGGCTCTTCCCGATGCATATGCACTACTTTTTCTTTCAGCTCCGCATTCGTCACCAGCGCATCATTCAAATAAACCATACCCTCGGTGGTAATAGTGATCACCACCTGCAGCTGTTTACCTGTCTCTTGCGGCGCCTTACTCTTTATTTTGGGAAGCTTTACTTTTATATTCGACTGATAGATGATCGGCGCCGCCACCATGAAAATGATCAGCAGCACCAGAATAACATCAGTGAAAGGCGTAATATTGATCTCAGCGAAGAAACGCTGCTTACGATGATGCCGTATCATGCCCTGACCCTGAGAAGATCCACTGTTTCAGACGCCGCAACTTCCATATCCCGTTCCAGATCTTCAATTCTTTTAATAAAATAATTATAGGCCACTACCGCAGGAACCGCCACACACAAGCCTACAGCTGTACAGATCAACGCCTCGGCAATACCATTAATGACAACACTCATCCCGCCGGTGCCTTTCTCGGAAATATCCTGAAAAGCCTTGATGATCCCCAGGACCGTTCCAAAAAGGCCGATATACACGGCTGTACTGCCAATCGTCCCCACAATGCTGATCCGCCGTTCCAGACGAGAGATCTCTACTGTGATCTGCCGATCCATCGCGTTCTCAAGCTCTTCTACGCTCGTACCCTTGCGCGCAAGCCCTTCCGCCACAACCCTGGAACTCGGTATGTCTATTCTCTTGCAAACTTCCAAAGCCTTCGGCGCATTCCCTTTCCTCAACTCACTGTTCACGATCCCCATCAGCTGTTCACGAGGCACTTTCGCGCAATGAAAGTAGAAAACGATCCGTTCCACAATGATCGATAACGAAAGCACCGAAAGCAGGATCAATACATAGACTGTCGCGCCACCTATTGCTAATAATTGCCATATACTCATAAATCTCCCTTTGAATCCGCATCCTGAATTAGATCATAAACAACATGAATTCACCGGATTGAAAAAAATCCCCCGCAAATCTGCTGACCTGCGGGGGAAAAATAAAACCCGTACCTTTAATGCGCCTTCTCAGCGTCTCCTGTGATCTGCATATCCGTGAATGACTTGATAACAAAATACACAGAAACCGTAAAGAAAACAATAAACAGAATCATGTTCGTCTGACGGCTAAGCTCAAGCGCGATCTCGATCGCCAGAAGGCCGAACAATGTCGTGAACTTGATGACCGGATTCAAGGCAACCGATGACGTATCCTTGAAAGGATCGCCAACAGTATCTCCCACAATAGACGCCTCATGCAGCGGAGTCCCCTTCTCACGCAGGTTCACTTCCACCACTTTCTTGGCATTATCCCA
>DYOU01000094.1 GCA_020720365.1 Candidatus Elulimicrobium sp. | reverse complement strand
TACTGATGGTTGGACCACACGAGAATTTCTACCGTGACCTCAAGCAACTGGACAGTTAGCAGCCATAACGATTTGCTCAACCACAGCTCCCCCGGATCAACTCTGATTAACGTAGCGCAACGCTTTACACAGAGTAAATACGGGTGACATCATCTTTCGGCGGTTTACGCTGCGCTAAACCACCCTTCGCGGGCTCAGTAAAAATTAGTACGAAGAGGACGATTGACCATGGACATGATCGAGCATGTTTTACGCCGAGTTCAATCCGGAGAAACCGCGTTTAAGCCTCAAAGCGAATCAGAGACCGACATTCAACAATTCCAAGAATTGGTTGATGCAGCCATACACGCCAAGAATATTGGCTATTTGAGGGGATGCCACCCACTTAAAGAATCAACCAGCGGCAGATGGCTATGGGTCACAGTCATCGTCGAAAACATCACACATCTAGGCAGACAATACCTTGCTGATATCGAAAAAAATAGCAGAACTATCCCTAAAGTTATTCCTGATTCTTTGTTCGGCATACCGACAAGCGGTGATGCACATATCGACGAAATGTTGCGAGTAGCAAACGAATCATTCCGCAAACCAGATCATGCAAGCCGGAAAGCGGCTGTTGAGAAAATGTGGGATGCGTGGGAAAGGCTCAAGACGATTCCGGATAGCAACCCCGCTCAAGGGAATAATATTCTGCTGAGCAATGCTGCGGATGATCCAAAGTTTCATGAATTACTGAAAAATGAAGCCGATCAATTACACAAGGTTGGTAATGATTTTCACATTCGTCACTTCAAGACCGATACCACCGAAATCACCAGAATTGAGCACTATGACTATCTGTTCCATCGGTTGCTCGCTCTTATGAACTTGCTCTTGGTAAGTTTGAGGAAAAATAAACCATAGATGCACTCTACTTTGCTTAAAGACGCATTAAGCGAAGCGTAATACGCTTGCTGAAGAGCTTGAAAACCAACCCACATTCTTCGTTTTACGTTAAGCTAAACCACCCTAGGCGGGTAATATCTTACTCCTATGTATTACCTGCGTGTGTTTAGGCTGAACTTCGGCGTTAATAAGACTAGAGATTAAATCATCAGACCCAATACCGATGACAATTTTTTCAACCCCAAGCGTTGGATGATCAGTATCAATCATAGAAATTAATAAAAAACATGCAACAGGCTCCATCTCTTCCTCTGTAAAACCTGTATTTTCAAAATACCAACCATCAGCCGAAGTTATGTTATGTATATCAATAATTACTTCTTTCATATAGCTCTCCATCTGTTGCATGTTAAAAATTCAGAAATCAAAGAAGCCGACAATGCCAAAAATTAATAAATTCTCCTATATTTCCTTAGAACATTCAAGTTTGAAAGACATTTAAGACCAAAATTGACAAATTATGAACCTTAAGATATATCATCGAAACTTTTATTACCTGTCATTTATTCCATCGGATAACCTGCTGTGCTTCTGAATTCCTGTCGTGAAGCAGAATGAGCGTGCTTACCAAAACATTCGCTCGCGCCCTTGGCCCAAGCCGCTCCTCACTATTCCAGCCCTCTATTTCGACAACTTCGATAATTTCAGATGGATCGATAGATCTTCTAATCCTCTGTTTAATAAATTCTTCGCCGTGAACCGAAGCCAATTCACCATATTTGGAAACTGCGGCTTCATATCCCCTTGGCGGTGGCATTCCAGCAAGCAAAAAAAGCAACTTCACCTCGGAAAGTGGAATTTCGCGCAACATTTCTTCAGTTGGCATATCAGATCCCCAGCGTACTAACCCGAGCGAAATGAGCTCCTCTATAATACGCGGATCAAGCTTGACGAAATTTTTAAGACTATAACGTTGCGGTTGCATTGATAAATACCAGCGTCCGGCATCAGGTGATATTTTAGCCATTATGTTAGCAAGCTCTTCACGACGCTCTAAAGTTCCACGAAGACCGAAAAATTCATCTACAAAAAACTTTGGGAGCCATGGATGCTCGCACTCAGCGAGATAGTCATCTAGTTGTGGCCAGCGTATGCCGCTTCGGACAGCTTCAGTAATGGCCGGCCAGCGCGAAGAGATTAATCCGCTTAGATAGCTTTCTAACGAAGAATTAAAGAACCCAATACCCTCCTCGTATAGAGCTTCAAGTTCAATTACATGACCGTCGATAACAAGCTTAAATAATTTCGGAGAGGGCAATTGAGGTGGTGGTAAATATATATTGTTATCAAAGACATATGCCATTCCACTCACCGCATCAGACTGAACTAGTCTTGGACGTGGTGGCCAATTACTAGGCCATAAATCATCCAGTAGAATTTTGGGAAGATCAGGCCAAGGCACGGTAGCCCCTTTAATGGAGGCACGGTTGCTTGCGGCGAAAACGTCTTCAGTTACTTGATCAATTGCCTGCAAAGCCATGTCATAGTTACTAAGCCGCTCTGGCAATTCAGATTGGTAGCGCTCCAGTTTATTGATTTCCCTTTGAATGCGACCTTGCTCAATATGATGTAAGGTTTCGTGATTAAATAAATTAATTAAAACGTTAGCCTTTGGTTCTACTTTACATAGGCGAACCACTTGCTCTTGCCTAAGTAAACTTGCCAATCTATGCTCGACAGCTTCTCGAGCCTCAAGCGCCCGAGCATAAGTGTTATTTAGTACAGTGGCCAAAGGTTTGGCGATTTTCTTTTGCGATGTCATTAACTTGCTTCCTTATTCGTTTTTCATTGCTGCACCTGAGCAACTCACCCCAACCCCCGCGCCAAATCCCCAATCAAATCCTCCGCATCTTCCAGCCCCACGGCTAGGCGAATCAGCCCTTCTTTGATACCCGCTGCGGCGCGTTGTTCGTCACTTAAACGTCCGTGCGTGGTGCTGGCGGGATGGGTGATGGTGCTTTTGGCGTCGCCCAGGTTGGCGGTGATGGAGAACAGGC
>DYOU01000031.1 GCA_020720365.1 Candidatus Elulimicrobium sp. | reverse complement strand
TGTTTCGACACAACGAGTTACATAAAAACTTGCACCCTTAATACGAAAGACCTAATATTATTCTCATTAGAGATCTCGTCAGCGGAAGCTCCTGCCACCCCGTCCGGAACCCGGAATATCGCTCCAATATCAGACGTCAAAGGATCCGTCTGCTCCCATCGAGGAGACCTGGTTCTAAAAAACAACACCTCTTCCTCCCCCGGAAAAATATTTTCGCCTTGATTAACTTCTTTTTCGATCTCAGGAATAATCACCTCACGAAGGATCTGCCTGGATAATTCCTGTTGAGCAGACACGTCCTGCCGCTGCCATGAAACACTCTCCGTTTCCGCCTGCGCGGCGATGTAATCACTTTCCAGCAGGACCTTTAAATGAGAACCGACGACATACCCCGCATTATCATGTTCTAAAACATTTGAATACCGAACTTCATATCTCCCCCTTTTAAAAAATAACTTTCTTTAGAAACTGCCATTAACGCCAAGCGCTCTTGAGCCCTATTATACAAAATAAATTAATTCATACACGAAGAATACGCCCCGCCATTCCGGCGGTAAGGGCAATAAACAACGGGGCAATAGGCAAAGCGTAACGAATATCAATAAAGAACAATGAATACGCCGCTATGAACACCAGAATGAACACCGCCGCCAACAGAAATTCCGCAGACCGGCGGGTAAAGGCAAAACACAGGGCTGCCAGGCTCAAGAAGGCCCATCCAAAACAGAGCGTATAGACCAAGGCATTCGTTGAATACAATCTCACCATCCAATCCGGGTAACGCACAAAATAAACCCGATTCTCCCAAAAAAGCATCTTCGCCCCTTCGAGTGCTGAAAGAAGCCCCTGTTGGACCGGATGCTGCTTCATCAGGCTGAAAGAATTTTTCATGAAGAAACTTCGCCTTTGCTCTGCTGATAGCCCGCGGGCATTACAATCCGCGATAGCATCAAAACTGATCCGGTCAGATGTCGGAAAACTCCAGAATACACAGGCTGAACCATACACTCTTTCACAAAAACCAAGACGAGGCACCGAAAGAACGGCCTGAGATATCCTTTCCGGCGTTAATGGCTCAAGCCGCCTGACTGTATTGCCATAAAGGGCATAATCAACCCTGCTCGTCAACGCATAGTTCCCGTTGCCGCGCAAGTTCGCTAACTTTACCCATTCTGACGTGGCATGCACCGAACCTAAAATAATAAATACGATCATTAATAAAGCAGCGGAACGTCCGCTGCCGCGAAACAATAAAAAGAAAATACCCGCCAGCAGGAAAGGCCCCATGTACAACATCACAATGGCCCCGGCCGCCGCTTTCACGAACAATAACAGAACAAAGCACCCAGCACTCAATGATGATAAGAAAAATACTCTCCCCAGGCCGCGAAAATCCATAGCCGCCTTCCAGGCCCGGATCGAAAAATATACACCCCAGATCCCCAACGGCAAGGCCGCCGCTTCAGACCATAACCACAAGACAGAATTCAACAGAGCCGGTGAGATCCCCGCGTACAAAGCTCCGGCACCTGCTACCCCTCGCCCGGCTCCCAACAAACGAGCAAAACGGTAAATCCCGATCAACGTCAATGCCAGAAAGACATAAAGGATCCCTTTTAAATAATAGTGATACCCCAGACCAAACGTTTTAGCCAGGATCATCGCTCGCGAAACAAGATACGGGAACAGGGGTTCCCGATTCAACGAATGAAAATAAGCATCCATTCCCTGATTCATGATCACACGCCCAAGGCCATCGTAATTGATAGCATCATAGATCATGATCGGCCGGGTATTCAGAAGTAAATATATCCAATAAGCAGGAAGCAGAATAAAAAGAAAAAGAAGAAGTCTCGGCATAGCACTAGACCTCGGTGAGAATATAAAAAGATCAGCCTGTGAAAAGGCTACTTTTCATTATAAAAATTACCGTCTTCAATGATCAGGGTTGAACGACTGTCCTTCCTCTCATAAGCCTTCTGATATGCCGGAAAAATATCTTCCGGCTCATTCACCTCAACAACATCGATCCATTCCAGGATCTCACGAAACCCTTTAGCAAAATTACCTATATGCTGATGCCCCGGATGCACAGGCTTGAACGGCCCGGTCGCCACACGGATAATGACCCTTGGATTGACAGCTCCGTCGCTCATCGCCGACAACTTGTCGATCATATTTGACATATCGCCCATCGCCAGCAAAAGAAAATTCTGCCGCGGATACACCGCCACCGGAACATAACCCTCCAAGGCCAGGCCCAGGCAAAACTGCATCTGAAAACTTTCGTTCACAGGGAACTCCAGCGTCCGGTCTAACGGGACATCCCGTAATGTCTGATACATAAAAGTACCGGGAACGCCCGCCGTCTGTCCCACAAACAGCGTATCCGGCCTTTGCGCCAGCCATTCCATTGTCCGTTTCAATTCATCAAAATATTTCATATTAAAATTTGATCAACTTTCCCAGGCCAGAATGCGGCCAGCCGTTTTTATACTGAAAATACTCGATCTTGCTTTCAAAACGGGTCCCCTTGAACCAAGGCTCCGTCGATCCCCATGCGGCGCGCGTATCCGTCATCACACTCAGGCCATTATCCGAAACAACAAACACTGCCGGAAGGTCGAAATTACACGCATATTTGACCGCTTCATGGAATATCCCTGTCTCGGATGACATGTCTCCGCAAAAAAGGAAAGCGCGCCCTCCTTTGCCTTTCTTCTTCAACGCCCAGGCCGCACCCGTGGCCGTCCCCATCAGGCTGCCAACAATGCCGGAACAGAAGACTTTATGCTCAGGGTAACACAACGCGATACTGCGGCCATCGATAATAGACTGTTTGACAGTTTCACGCGGAACGCCCTTCAAAAGACACAGCTCATGAGAATCCCAAAAACCAAAGACATAATCTTCCGGCCCGATACCATACTTACTAAAGATACGGATCAACCCATCTTCCCTGCCTGCGCGTAAATGCACAGGTGCCTTGATCAGGCCCTGCGCAAATATCCCGGCGATCTCATTTTCAAATGCTATCAACTCTTCTTTAGTATACATGACCATCTAAATATTCTCCCGGAACCAAGCGATCGTTTGAACAAGCCCCTCTCGCAACAGGACCTTGGGCTCCCACCCAAGCCGCTCTCTGGCGATCGTTATATCAGGTTTGCGCTGCCGGGGATCATCTTCAGGCAGCGGTTTATAAACCAGCTTGCTTTTAGCTCCCGTCAGCTCAAGAACGATCCTTGCAAATTCGATCATATTGAATTCATGCGGATTACCAATATTAACAGGGCCAGGTTCTTTTGAAAAGAGCAACTTCAAGATGCCTTCGGCTTCATCTTCCACATAACAGAACGAACGCGTCTGTTTACCGTCGCCATAAACAGTCAACGGAAGTCCCTTAATGGCCTGATAAATAAAATTCGGCACAACGCGTCCGTCATTGATATTCATTCTGGGACCGTACGTATTAAAGATCCGCACGACCCGGGTATCCACCTTGAATGTCCGGCGATACGCGAACGTCATCGCCTCGGCGTATCTCTTGGCCTCATCATAAACACTGCGAGGCCCGATCGGGTTCACGTTCCCCCAATAAGACTCCTTTTGCGGGTGCACCAGCGGATCCCCATAAACTTCCGAAGTCGACGTCACAAGAAAAACCGCTTTTTTCCTCTTCGCCAGTTCCAGCATATTATGCGTTCCATGAGAACCGACCAGCATTGTTTCAATCGGATGCTCCAGATAATCAACTGGACTTGCCGGCGACGCACAATGCATCACATAATCAACCTTTCCCGCGATCCTGAAAGGTTGGGACACATCCTGTTTCATAAAAAGAAAATTCTTGTCTTTCAACAAATGAGCGATATTCGCCTTCTTCCCGGTAATAAAATTATCCAGGCACACAACCCGATACCCGCGAGCCAAAAGCATATCGCACATATGACTGCCCAGGAAACCGGCTCCGCCGCTGATCACAACACTCTTCTGTCCCGCCATTACGAATCCTTTAGTTATAACTTGGTTATCTTCCTGGATCTCTGAGCACAGTAAACATTCTTGATATCAAAGACGGCTCTGGCATTCTTCAGGATCAACGCATAATTCACTGCCGTATGATCCACCGCAACCGCCACGCAATCCTGCGCGGCCACCCCCTTCGAGGTCAACGCCACTCCGTCGATCTTAAGGCCGTCAATGCTTAAATACGGCACTAGAGGATCATAAAAAGACACTTCCGCCCCCAGGCTCCGCAAAACCTCGATCAATTTGACCGAAGGCGATTTTCTCAAATCTTTGACGTCTTTCTTGTAAGTTACTCCGACGACAAGTATACGGGATCCCGCTATCGCCTTCCCATTCTTCTTTAATATCCCGCCGATACATTCCACCGCATACGCAGGCATCGCCGAATTAATATCGGCCGCAAGCTTGATAAAGCGTGATGAATACCCGCGCTGCCTGGCTTTCCAGTACAGATAGATCGGATCTTCCGGAATACAATGTCCGCCGACACCCAACCCCGGATAAAAAGGCATAAAACCAAACGGCTTGGTCTTGGCGGCATCAATGACTTCCCAAATATCAATATCAAAAGCCTTGCACATCATCGCCGCTTCATTGATCCAGCCGATATTGATCAATCGGAACGTATTCTCCAACAGCTTGGCCATTTCAGCGGCGCGCGGCGAAGAGACTTGATGGATCTGTGCAATAATGCTGCCATACAAGGCCGCCGCAAACTCATTACACGCGGGAGTAAGCCCTCCCACGACTTTCGGGATCCGCGTTACTGTATGTTGCGCATTACCCGGATCTATCCGCTCAGGGGAAAACGCCAGAAAGAAATCCTGCCCCGCTTTAAGCCCGCTCTTTTCAAGCTCAGGAAGGATCAGCTCTTCGGTTGTGCCGGGATATGTCGTACTTTCAAGGACAACCAATGTTCCTTTCCTCAAATGAGCCGCCACCGCCCGAACAGCGGATAACATAAAGGAAATATCCGGCGTATACCGCCGCTTGATCGGTGTCGGCACACAAATAATAACGGCCTGGCATCCACTGATCAAGGACGCATCGACTGACGGAGTGAACTGTCCCCTGCGGACAGGCCCTCTGATCTCTGCATCACTGACATCCGTAATAAAACTTTTTCCGTCCAGGATCTTCTGAACACGCTCCGGACTCGTATCAATGCCAAAGGTTTTAAAACCCTTCGCCGCAAAACTCAACGCCAAGGGCAGACCGACATAGCCTAGCCCTACCACGGCCACATGAATACTGCGCGAACGGATCCTGGCCAGCAGCTGTTTACGCATTGCCCCCGCGTCCGATCCCGTAGTATTCAAATCCCAACTCGCCTAAAACCTTCGCATCAAAAAAGTTCCTTCCGTCAAAAATAACCGCCTGGCGCATCAGTTCACGCGTCTTGATCATATCCGCCTGCTTGAACTCATCCCACTCCGTCAAAAGTAAAAGACAATCCGCGCCTTTAGCCGCCGCGTACGGATCATGGCAGAATTTCACGCCCTTTAACATCTTCTTGGCATTCGGCATAGCCTGAGGATCGTACGCCTGAATATTCGCGCCTTCATTCTGAAGGGCCTCGATCACCGTCAAGGAAGCCGCGCTGCGCATATCGTCGGTATTCGATTTGAACGCCAGCCCCCAGACCGCGATCGTTTTATCCTTGATGATCCAAAGCTTGTCCTCGATCAAGCGAATGAACGATTCCCTCTGATGCTCATTCACATCCCGCACGCTCTTTAAGATCTTGAAATCGTACCCGCTCTTCTCCGCCAGGCACACAAAAGCATCCACGTCTTTCGGAAAACAGCTGCCGCCATACCCGATCCCCGCGTTCAAGAAAGCACGGCCGATCCGCTTGTCGTACCCCATCCCCTCCGCAACTTTCTCTACGTCCGCGCCAACACGCTCGCAGATCTGCGCCACGGAATTAATGAACGATATTTTGGTCGCCAGGAATGAATTCGACGCATGCTTGATCATTTCCGCCGTTGCGAGGTTTGTTACGACCACCGTTGCTTTTAACGGTTTGTAAACTTCCCGTAAAAGCCTTTCCGCCCGCTTGGATTCAACGCCGATCACAATACGGTCCGGATGCATAAAATCTTCGACCGCCGACCCTTCACGCAGAAACTCGGGATTAGATGCCACGTCAAACTCAAGCGTCACATTCTTGCCTTGCTTATGCCTGGCCGGCAGGTTCAGCCGGATCGTCCGCGCGATCCTGTCCCCTGTCTGGGCAGGCACGGTAGATTTCTCGACCAAAAGCTTATAGGAATCCATGTTCTTCGCGATCTCACGGGCCACATTCTCAATATAAGTAAGATCGGCATCCCCGTTCTTCTTGGAAGGAGTACCTACAGCAATAAAAATAACTGTCGCCTTTTTAGCAGCTTCTCCAATAGAAGTCGTAAAGGCGATCCGACCGCTTTTCAAATATTTGGCCAGAAGGTCGTCCAGCCCAGGCTCATAGATCGGCACATGACCGCTCTTCAACGCCTTGATCTTGTCTTCATTATTATCACAACAAACAACACTATGCCCAATATGTGCCAGGCACACGGCTGTCACAAGCCCTACATACCCTGAACCAACAATTGCCACATCCATACATCTCTCCCGTTAAATTATTCAGCCGACTGCGATCCGGCCTTGGATTGAAAGAAACTTGTACCGCCATCAAAAGAAACAGACGGGAATGCCTTCAGCCGAAAGATCACCCAAACCTGGCTGCCCGAATCAGTGTACCCGTTCTTGTCCTTGAACGATAACTCAACTTCCCAGGAGTGAAGATCCCTTACCAGAGAATACTGCTGCTCCTGCCACTGCCCGATATCCACATTCCAGCGGTCATAAAGAATCCCGCGCCATTTCGGATTGAACTTGTACGTCAACTGTGTCGTCACCAGATCGTCATCGTCAAGGGCGTACCGGCGGCTGAGGTCCAAACTCCATTTTTTGGTGTCAGTAAAATACATGTCTACATTCGCCGTTGTCAAACGATCACGATCAGGGTCATAGGAAACATCATGTGTTGTCCTGAAATATTTATTGGGAGAAATTTCATTCGTCAACGTCACATCCCCGAAACTGCCGGTTGAAGGATTATCTTTCATACGGAACTCTGAAGACAAGACAGACCGCATCAAATCCACGCTCTGGCCTTTCCGTTTCGTCTGAAACTTGCTCTCAAGCCCCAGGCCGAACTTGTCCACATTAGCCCTGGTATCCACAGTATCGAACTGATAAAACTTGTCTGAAGACCTTGTCGGATCATGCTGGTACTGATACGCCAATGTCGGCGTCAGAATATGCCGCAACCGGTTCACCTCGACCCCCATCGCGTTAAATTGCGTATTATAAACACGATAGAATTTTGTACTGACATCTGAACCAGTCCTGAAAATCCCGCGAAAACTATTATTGTCCTCTGATCGCATTGCCCGGGTATAAAACGTTTGCTCTGTCCCCGCATAAGGCCGGAATTCCAGGAATGCCACCCGAAAAGGCCGCGACACTTCATTATCTGTCAACAAACGCACCGTATGGCGGTCGCGATCGGCATCTCCCTGGGTCCTGTGCAGCATTTTTACAGCCGTATTCGTACTCTTGAAATAAAACCCAGTATCTCCCACAGGCTGATTATTCCAGGAATAATTCAATTCGGGCAAACGCTCCGTCATGGATTCAAAATGGTTCACACGCTTGTCTGCCCTGATACTCATCGTGGCATGTTCCGTTGAACGCGTCACAAGCGCATAGGTCGAAGAATTACTATCATTACGGTACTCACGTTCAAAATAATCTTTCAGCAACAAGCTATCGCTCAGCCTGTAGAACTGGAATATCGCTGACGTAACCGGATCAATATCCAATTTATGCCGCCATTCCATGCGGTAACGCTCCCGTTCTACAGTCGGATCAAGCCGCTCGTCCCAGGTATGTTTAACCCCAAGCGTACGCTCATTCATATAATACGACTTGAACAAGCTCCCGCCGAACTTTCCCGGAGTCAAGCCGACATCAAAGCCGACAGCCAAATCTTTGCGTTCACGATAATCCAGATGATAGACCGTTTCTAACCCGTCTACAGGATGAACACGGTACCGGGTAAGGATGAACGCGCCCCATTCCTTGCTATACCCGGGGATCACCCTGACATGCGGCCGGTTCTTACGCAAGTCCTGAACATATTTGGGCATATACATAACCGGGATCCCGCCTAAATACATGGTGGAATTCCGCGCCACAGCCTTCTCCCCGGGAAAAAGCTCGATCTGTTTCGATTTTATCCGCCACTCCGGATCATCATAATCACTCGTCGTCAAATAACCGTTCGACAGCACATAATAATTATCCCGAATCTTGGACATGCTCTCCGCGCGGCCATAGATCGGATCCGCGATGATCCGCACGTTAGTAAACTCACCTTTTTTCGTCTGGAAATTATAGAAAACCTTATCCGCCCAGATCGTCCCCCTGTCGGACTCAAGCACGACCTGTCCCTCGGCATGCGCCTCCTGCCGGTCACGAAAAAACTCAATACGATCACAAAAAAGCGTGGCACCACTTTGATGCAAGACTACGTTCCCGGATGCTACGAACTTGGCTTCATCCGTTTTATACTCAATACTGTCTCCGTCAAGCTCAACCCGTTCCTGGGCCAGCCCTTCAGAGCTCTTTACAGGGACCGACCCTTGCGTCTGGTCAAAGCCCTGGGCATAGGCAACGCCCCCGCCGATCATCCACAATACAGCCGACAAACCCAAAACGGTCACTCTGAAATAATTATTTATTTTCATGACGGATTAACACCTCTGCACCGATGATCCCCGCGTCATCATCGAGACGGGCTTTCACAAGCCGCACCATCTCGGACTGGGTCTTCATACAGCGCTTCTTGATCGTTCTTTCAATAGACGGCTTCATCAGTTCAAAACTGCGCGCCACCCCTCCGCCCACAATAACGCACTCCGGATTCAAAATATTGATCGGGCCGATCAGCCCAAGAGCCACCCGCTCCCCCACCTCTTCCCAAAACTTCACCGCTTTCTTCTTCGACGCGATCGCCCTACGATAAACATCTTCCAGCGTAATATCCGGTTTAGCGAATAACCTGGCGGCATCCTTCTGCAGCCGCTTGTTGCCAACCAACCTCTCGTAACAACCCCACCCGCCGCAACCACATTTCTGCCCATGCCGGCTCAAAGGAGCATGCCCGATCTCCCCTGCCGCAAAACCAGGGCCGCGATAAATACGATTATTCAATACCAGCCCCGCACCAACACCCGTCCCCAGTGTCATGCAGATCAGATCCTCGAGTCCCTTGCCAGCCCCATATTCCCACTCACCCAAAGTGATCATATTCACATCATTCTCAAGCCGCACCTTAAGCCCAAGCTTCTTTTCCATAATGCGCTTCAGATGAACATCCGCCCAACCGGGAATATTGGGAAGAATACGGACAACACCAGCATTCACATCCACCAGGCCCGGTAAACCGATACCAACACCTTCTACATCTGATTTCTGACACCCCTCTTTAGCCAAAAGAGCCAAAACCGCCTCACAAATGGCATCGATCAAGACTTCTGGTGTTTGAATAAACCCTTGCGTAGCAAACGAAGAACGGGAAAGAACTTTCCCGGAAGTATTCACTAATCCCAATTTAACATTAGTCCCGCCGACATCAACTCCGACAACAAAGTGTTTCATAATAAATGACTTACGTGTTTAAAAGAATGTGAACTATGCTTTATACCTTAACCAACTTCTCAAATACCCTGCCTGTTCAAAGAGGACGTATTCTACATGAAAGCCGGAGAATGTTCAATTTTTTTTACATTTCGCTTTCCGAATAAACGCTGAACCCAATGACCCGGTTCCTTCCTAATTTCTTAGCCCGGTATAACGCCCAGTCAGCTTTATCCAAAAGCTCATCCATTAACCGCGCATCTTCTCCAAATGTTGCCACCCCTATACTCACGCTAACGACAAGTTCTGCATCATACGCCTTGATCTTTCCATTATGTACCGCCGCACGGATACGTTCGGCCACGATCAACGCTCCCGGTTTATCGGTATCCGGTAAAATAATGCAGAATTCTTCTCCGCCATACCTTCCCGCTATATCGATCTCGCGCGTATGCTGTCCGATCAAAGACGCCACTTCTTTTAAAACCTGATCCCCCGTTAAATGACCATGCACATCATTCACTCGTTTAAAATGATCCACATCGATCATCAAAAGAGACAACGCATGCGCTTTCAACTTGGCCCTGCCGAACTCTTCCTCAAAACGTCCCAACAGATACCGACGGGTATGTAAACGCGTCAGCCCATCGGTAATAGCCATGTCTTCCAACTCCTTATAGAGCCGGATACGCCTTAACGCAAGCGCGAACTGTTGTGCCAGAATACTGAACGCTTCCTCATCTTCCAGGGTAAGCCCTGTATAAGCCAATTCCCCTAAAACCATTTTCTTCGCTTTAAGAGGAAAGGATTGATATCCGCAAAGGGGAGAAAAATCCAACAGCTCTTTAGCTGAATGTTCCAGTAACTGACAATCCCCGATCGCAATCTGGCGCTTTAAATGCTCCTTGAATACACGGAATGCCTCTGGCACATCCGTCGTACGCGTTAATTCACGCATCAAATCATAGAGGTTGAAGATCCTCTCGGCCACTCCCTGCAAGCGCATTTTCTCCGCTGTCTGCTCAGCTTTCACCTGAATGATCTTTAAATACGACTCCTTCACACGAAAAACATCCGCATCCACTTGCTGCTCTGTCTGCAAAACAGCGGCTTTGGCTAAATAGATCACAGCGGCCATAAAAACAATCATGACAATAACGATCAGGAAGAAAGGCATACCCGGTTCCTTCCCCTTTTCTTCGCTTCATACAGGGCGGCATCAGCCTTCTGGATCAATTCTTCACGCGTCCTGGCATCCTGAGGAAAAGCCGCCACGCCCGCCGATACCGTTATCCGTGTACTATCCCGGCGTAAAACAATATCCTGAGCAGCTATGAAACGCACAAATTCATTCGCCCTGTCGGCCGCTTCTTTCCTGGAACATTCGGGTAAAAGTACGCAGAATTCTTCACCGCCATACCGGCAGATCAAATTGCCAGGGTCACTAAAATGCCCCTTTAACGTCTCGCTCACTATTTTCAACACAATGTCACCGGACGAATGGCCGAAACGATCATTGTATTCTTTGAAATGATCCAGGTCCATGATGATAAAGGCCATCTGCCTGTCCAGACGAAGATGCCGGGTCAATTCCTCGGCCATCCTTTCCAGCAAATGCCGGCGCAGGAAGAGTCCGGTCAGGCCATCACGGATCGCCAGGTCTTCAACCCTGTCGAACAGCTGCGCGTTCTCAATCGCTACCGCCGCCACGTCTCCGATCGTTTTAAGAAAACGCAAATCTTCAACGTCAAACCGGTGTGTTAACAAACTATCCAGTCGAATAATACCGACCAGCTTATTATCCGTTAACAACGGCACACTGACCAACGAACGAACTGGCCTCAGTCCCTCTTCATTCAAAAGATCAACGTCAAAACGAAAATCATTATGCGTATCTTCACAGTGCAGCGATTTTAATGTTTTAAGCACCCAACGGTCAAAAATATCTCCCTGTTTCATTTTGATCGTCACACAGCGATGCCGATGCACTGCGTAAGCGATCGCCAGACCACCTGCCGCAGGATCGATCAGATACAAGATAACCGTACTGTCCTTCCGGTCAAACAGCTCCTCAACTTTCTTGCACAGAACAGCTGCCGTATCTTCCAAAGAAAGGCTCATGCTGAGCGCTTCAAGCAAACCCTTAAGCTGAGAATAACTAACAATCTTTTCCCGAAACGCAACAATCGTCGCACCCTCCCTCTCAAGGTCCGCCCTTAACAGGTTCGATTTCTCAAAAAACTCTTCCCGCTGGATCTTAACAACCGCTTTCTTTTTCTTAAGGCGGCGATAAAAGACCCCCAGAACAACAACATCCACGAAGAGCGCGACAGAAAGGAATGGGAAGAAATCAACTTGCACCCTGGCCGCATAAATAAAAAATCCCACCAGGGGGATCAAAAGACTGGCGACGAAGAAAAAAAAATATCTAGATAATTGTTGTTTCAGTTTTAGGATCAAAGAAATGCACCTTACGCATATCGAAGACCACTTCCATATCCTTGTTCACGACCGGGCGGTTATGCGCCCCAACTCGGGCTATGAAGTTATTCTTCCCTGAATTCAAATATAGAAATACTTCTGCACCCAAAGGCTCCACCACCTCACAGGTCACCTGAATCGTATTCTCCGCTGAAGACTCCGGCACAAAAAGTTTATCATAAATATCTTCACTGCGAATACCTAACACGACATCCTGCCCGATATACGAGGCAAGGGCCGTGCTCATCTCATCAACCAGCCTGACGCGAAAATTCCCCTCATCAAAAAACAGCTTCTTTTCTTTCCTAATGACCGTCCCGTTCATCAGGTTGATCGGAGGCATACCGATAAAACCGGAAACGAACTTGTTCGCCGGCCTATCATAGATGGTCATCGGCTCAGCCACCTGCTGTACAAGGCCGTCTTTCATTACAACAATACGATCTCCCATTGTCATGGCTTCTGTCTGGTCATGCGTCACATAAATAAATGTCGTCTGCAGGCGCAGCCGTAACTTATGGATCTCTGTCCGCATCGTCACGCGCATCTTGGCATCAAGATTACTTAAAGGCTCATCAAACAGAAACACCTTCGGCTTTCGCACGATCGCACGGCCAAGGGCTACACGCTGGCGTTCGCCGCCTGATAAATGCCCAGGCCGGCGGGTCAAACACTGCTGAATATTCAGGATCTCCGCCGCTTCCTGCACACGCTTCCCGATCTCGGCTTTCGGATACCCTCGCAACTTAAGCCCAAAAGCCATATTCTCAAAAACAGTCATGTGAGGATAGAGGGCATAATTCTGAAAAACCATGGCAATATCACGGTCTTTCGGCGGCACATCATTCACCAAACGATCGCCGATCCAGATCTTTCCCGATGAAATCTCTTCAAGCCCGGCCACCATACGTAATGTCGTCGACTTGCCGCAGCCAGACGGTCCTACAAGAACAATGAACTCCTTGTCCTTGATATCCAGATTCACATTATCAACCGCTTTAGAAAAACTACCCTGGTAGGTTTTACAAAGATTTTCGATCCTGATACTAGCCATGACCGATATCCCAAGAAGAATTAAACTGATGAAATTAACTATTGCTCTACTTGCTGCCAGAAGAAAAATCAATGATCTTCGCGATCGCTGCTTTCATATCCTTACGATCAACGATCATATCCAACATCCCATGGGCTAACATAAACTCGGAAGTCTGAAAACCCTTAGGGAGCTTCTGACGCACCGTTTGCTCAATGACCCGCGGACCCGCGAACCCGAGCAGCGCTTTTGGTTCAGCCATGATAATATCACCTACCCCTGCGAATGAAGCCATGATCCCACCCATCGTAGGATTGGTAAGCACAGAAATATACAACTGCCTGGCGCAAGCATGCCGCGATAGCGCCGCGCAAGTCTTCGCCATCTGCATCAGGGAGATACAACCCTCATACATACGCGCCCCGCCGCCCGAACCGGAAACAATAATAACGGGGATCTTGTTCTTCGTCGCATATTCAACAGCACGGGCGATTCTCTCACCCACCACTGAACCCATTGACCCCATAATGAACTGCGAATCAGTGACAGCCAAAGCCACCGGACGCCCCCCGATCTTGCAACAACCCGTGATCGCCGCATCCAGCAAACCTGTGATCTTCTGATCACTCACGAGCTTGTCTTTATAAGTTTTTACTCCTTTAAAATCCAAAGGATCGCACGAAAGCATCGCCGCATCATGTTCTTCAAACGTCCCCGTATCTGCCAGAAGTTCAATGCGCTTCCGGGCAGAAAGGGTCATGTGAAAGTTGCATTTGGGGCATACATTGGAATTGGCTTCTACTTCTTTGGTATACGAAGGCTCATCGCACTCAGGACATTTCAGCCAAATGCCATCAGGAATAGCCTTGCGCTTGTTTGACACACGCACAAATGTATTACTACTCTTACCAAAAAGACTCATGATAGTTCCTTATGAACCCAACTGGTGTAATGCAATACCCGAAAGGGCTTTGGGATAAAAATATGTACTCTTCGGCGGCATCTTCTCACCATTCAACGCGATCGCCCGTAACTGTTCAATACGCACCGGATTAAGAATGAAAGCCGCTTCTCCCTGGCCATTATCAACTGCCGCGAAAGCACCCTCAATATCCATATTGCAGTAAGTAATATCTTCAGACTTGATATCCAGTTTATCTAGAACAAAGGCCTTAAGGATCAATGAGTCCAGGCCGCGGTAATCCCTGGAACCTTCCTTAATATGCTGATCGATCTGCATCTTATTCTTCAGCCGCAAAAGATAGGTACCTTTCTTGGTGTACAAGCCGAACGCATGTTCATTCCGCCCTGCCTTGGCCATCATCACCGCCAGATCCGCGCGATTCTTCACCAGATCCATACGAAATATATCTTCAAGAAAACTGATATCCTGAGGGAAAGATTTGATGATACGATGAATAGGGAAGATCTGAAGTTCCTTGGAATCAATATTCGTAAAGTACGTCATCACATAATTCCACGGCTCATCACCCGTTGCCTCCGGATGCTTCGCCAACATCATTTCACGATACCGCTTCGACACCTCATAACGATGGTGACCATCCGCAATAAAAAGATTCTGGCCGTCAAATGAATTTACGATATCTGCAATAAGCTCCGGATCATCCAGACGCCACGCTAAAGTACGTGTACCATCCAGCTCTGTGACATCAATGAAAGGCTTTGTTTGCACAACTTTACGCGAGAAAGTCCCCTCAACCTTTTTCTGCCGGTCTGAAAAACATACAAAAATAGGACTGCAAGCCGCCTTAAGCGCGCACCAGAGTTTATACCGATCCTCTTTAGCCCCGGCATGGGTCTTCTCATGCGGGAATAATTTTGATTTCTCATCTTCGATCTTCATTACAGCCAAAAACCCCATACGGCTTTGTTTCTGGCCAACGATCTTGTATTCCTGCTTGATATAATAAAGGCACGGCTTCGTATCTTCAACCACAATGCCGTCTTTCAGCCACTGCCGATACATCTCTCCAGCTTTAACATAACGGGCATCATCGCTACCATGTTTGGCATCAGCCTTGGCCAACATAACATGAATAAAATTATAGGGGCTTCGCTTCTGGAGCCGGGCTTCTTCTTCCGGTGAGATAACATCATAAGGAGGACACACCACCTTGGACATGTCCGAAATCCTGGAAGGATTATAAACAATCCCTTTAAACGCTTTAACAAGTGACATTCTCTACCCCGAAATTAACATTAGCTTTCAACTGCCTGAAACCTTGACAAGACCTAACCCGAAGCAACTTTTCGAGGTCAGCATTAAATTTATTAGCATCACAAGTATACACAAAACTATTTTTTTGCCAAGAATGTTTTAACCTTGCTGTTACACAGGGTCTGCGGCCATTAATAAAGAGAAATTGGGGATAGGCGTAACACTCAGGATGACTGGGGTGATCCCAACAAAATCGACCTGCCTGAACGACTCCATAAGGGCCGGATCAAGAACAAACGGCACTCCTACCCCTGACTCTGAAAGCACCAGCCGGCTGGTGTTCAATTCAATACCACCTTTAACCAGCATCGCCTCATCAACCCTGGAAAACTGGTCAATATACGAAAGAAGCTCATAATAATCAAACGGTTTGGAAATAAATGTCTTGATCGTCCCTGGAAGAAACCGATCCTCATCCCCACTCATTCCTATCACAGGCAAACCTGGATCAATCTCGCTTAATTCTTGCACAAGCTCAAGACCTCCCTTACGCGGCATATCCGTATCCGTGAGCATTAAATTGAACTTCTCCCCCATCTTCAGTCGTTCTTGCACTTTCTCTACAGCGTCCTGTCCATCTTCGGCTAAAACCACCCGATATCCCTCTGATTCCAGCATTATTTCCAGGATCTGACGAATAGGAAGTGAATCATCGACAACCAACACGCGCACAGGCCGAACGAGCGCATCCATGGCCTGATCCACATCATTGGATTTTCCCGGATTCTTAACAGCCCGCCTCATTCTAATTTCAACATTTCTCAATGATTGCTTCATCTTCCGAAGATTTATATTAGCCTTCGCCACCATAGACTTGGACTCTTCAAACTTCCAGGTACCAGACAATTTCTTAACTTGAAGAGCAAAGAATCTTATCCGATCTTGAAAATACTCTTTTCTGGCCTCCAATTCTTCATAGGATAAATAACCCCTCTGCTTTTTTAATCCTTCTTCTTTATTTCTGAGCATATTCACTCGAACACGCGCTAATGCCCCATGGGCTGAAGTAACAGCCTGAAAAGACGGCTCAGAATCAACCTGGGGAGCCTGAATGCCGCCAGAAAAATACTTACGCGCAATAATATCTCCCGCAGAATTCTCATCATCCTTGATATAATTAAAAACTCCCGCCTTGAATGCGGCCACATATTGATCATAAATTTGATCAGGATCAATATCAGTGCCCTTCGAACCCACCCACAAACCCTCAACCCCGTCCGTTTTCTTCCTGTTTGCGTACACTTGAGTTAAAAAAGCTTCTTTTAAATTCTTTTTATACCAAACCGCCAGAATCATGGAATGAAATATCTGACGCAAACCAGCAAAGTTCCTGCCCATATTCACTTCTTTCTCAAGTTCAGGAAGAACGATCTCCCTGATGATCTGTTTAGCCATTTCACGAGAAGACGAAAACGCTGACGAACCGGAACTATTCAGTGCGGCCATATAATCCGATTCCAACATCACTTTTAAATGACTGTTCGCCACAAATATAGTTGAACCTTTCTTATACACCGATGCTTGATCCGCCACAACCCATACTTTATTAAAAACATCCAAAGGGACATCTGTCACTCCAAACTCTCTCTGTGCCCGCTCATAAACACGTGCCCAAAAGATCCGTCCCAACTCTTTTTCAGGATAGATCAATGATGCCGTGATCTGCTTCAGCATATAATCCTGTACCAGCAAATCCCTTCCAAGCTCGGTTTTACCCAATTCTTGAGGAATAATACGGTCTTTCTCATAAGGAGAAAGATTGACCCACTGCTCCTGATCAGGAATAGTCATGGACGCCAGAAAATATTTGATCAGTTTCTTTGATTCCATCTCCAGGCGAGCATCCGAACCATCTGCCTTATAACCACTATTCCCCGTATCCACAATAAAATCAAACAATAAAGGATCCGAAGGATGAAACGTAAGTCCTTTAATGATAACAGGAAAGAATGGATCACTTCTGGTCACCAAAGTGCCGGGAGCCGGCAAAAGAGATGATTGAGCATAAGGCATGCCTGGACTAAAAGATAAAACAGCCGCCAATAAACAAATAACAATTTTTCTTGCTAATAGCTTCATACCATCTCCAAGGATAAAAAAATTCCGCCCATGATCTATGGCGGAAAGTATACCATCCTAAGACAAGGATATCAAACAAACTGTATAATATGTAACTGAATGGTTCTAGACAGAACAACAACCCCCCGCATCCTTCATTGAGCAGGAAGAACAAGAGGGCACTGCAGAAACATCGCTCTTTTCAATCTTGGACGAATCTTTCTTCTTATAATCGGTCTCATAAAAACCGCTGCCCTTGAAAATAACCCCGCTGCCGCTGCCGATCAAGCGGGACAACTGATCCTTGCCGCAAGAAGGGCATTTCACCAGCTTTGGCGCAGTCATTGCTTGAAGTTCTTCAAATACATGGCCGCAAGCCTTGCATTCATAATCGTAGGTTGGCATAATCCTAACTACCTTTCTTATAATTAGTAATTGTTTGCAGCAATTATACACTTATTTGAAAGAAAAACAAATATCTCC
>DYOU01000030.1:11443-18527 GCA_020720365.1 Candidatus Elulimicrobium sp. | reverse complement strand
GTCTTTGGAAGGGATGAAGGGAATCTCAATGGTTCGCGGGTCTTTGGTTAATTTGGTGTATCCCCTAATTAATGAAATTTTCTGATAAACTCTTCTAAGATATTGAAAGCATTGGTTTTTCCGGTATTTTTGTGACTCTTGTTTTGTTAATCTTGATGTGGTATATTTGATACATTCGAAGACAGATAAACATTTAAGGAGAAGCCGTATGCATTATTTAAATACATGGTTCAGATTTATTTTTATTGTTCTTTTTGTTTTAACCCAATCCAGGGCATATGCTGTTGCGCCTGATACTCTTCCTCAGGGAGGAGTTGTCGTGGATGGGGCTGCAACTCTGGCCTATAGCACGGATAAACTTCAGGTTAATCAAACGTCCGATAGAGCGATCATTGATTACAACAGTTTTTCTGTTGGGTATGGCTCTGCGGTCAATTTTTCGCAGCCAAATGCCTCGAGCGTTACTCTTAATAGAGTAACCGGCGGGTCAGCGTCCAATATCCTGGGATCCATGACAGCGAATGGGCAGATCTTCCTTATTAACCCGAACGGGATCATTTTTGGGAATCTGGCAACGGTAGATGCGTCAGCGCTTGTTGCGTCTACGCTTAATATCAGCAATGCTGATTTTATGTCCGGGAATTACAATTTCACGAATAGCGGTACCAATGGATCGATCATTAATCAGGCTCAGTTATCCACGCTTTCTAATCCGGGTGGATTTGTAGCTCTTTTGAGCAAGTATGTTTTAAATGCGGGAACGATTCAGGCTAATTTGGGTTCTGTAGCTTTGGCGTCAGGTAATGCTGTTACGTTGAATCTGGATCCGGCAGGTATTGTGAGCGTTGTGATCAATGAAAAGTCAACCGGTGTTGGGTCAACCAAGACGGCGGGTGTTGACAATCTGGGTACTTTAAAAGCCAATGGCGGCAAAGTGTTGCTGACGGCGGATGTGTTGAATACTGTTTTTGATAACGCGATCAATAATGACGGGATCATCGAGGCGAAGACGATCGGCATCAATAATGGTAAAGTCGTTCTGACAGGTAATACGGACGTCCTTGTTGGCGGGGATATTGAAGGCGGGGATGTGACTATCGTTTCCACGGAAGGTGATGTTGTTCAGAAACTGGCTGGAACGATCAAAACGAACGGCGGCGCGCTGACAGTTTTTGCCGGTAACGATTATGTGATGAAGAATGGTGTTGTGAATGATACGGCAGGCGGAGCTTATGATGTTTCTTACGGTGGAGAATGGATCACGGGTTCAGCCCCGGAGGATACAGATACTGTTGGGGTTTTTAACTGGAGTTATGTTGAAGGCAGCCGTGATTATCAAGCCATTCAGTTCGGGTATTATTTGAACAGGGACGGGGTCCTGATCTATGTGCCGTTAGTGACGGGTAAGGATTGGGGTAAGGATGGCGTTACGCCTTTGAGCGGGTCTGGCCGGGTGTATGCGGACCTGAGTGAACTGCCTTTATATGTTGTATTCAAGGGATGGGCTCCGGATCCAGGGTCTGAAGACGGAAGCTGGTCGTTACAGACATGGACGTATCATACAGACAGGGCCATGAATGCCGATGAGGCGAATCATGCCGCTGTAAAAGGGAACCTGACGGGATGGGAAGATACTTTTGGCGGCGGGGATCAAGATATGAATGACGTTATTCATACATTTAGCTACAGCCGTAAGGGGTCAGATGAAGATCCGGTTTATCCAGACCCAACACCGGATCCGGTGCCAGCTTTAAGAAATATCTCTGGTTTAGAGAAATATATTCCGATATACTACCAGAACCTGTTCAATAATCAGTTGCGTAATTTTGTTCCGATCAATCCAACTGGCTTGTACTTTTATCATCCTTTAACTTTGGCCAGCGGGGCGGATTACAATGATCAGATCGACCTGAGTGCTGATGCATTCAACTTTATTGAAGAGGAATTGAAGAAGAAGCAGTAATAGTATTAATCTTTAATAATGGTGGTGCTATGGTCAGACGAGAGAAGTTGTTCGGGGTTGGTGTTGTATTGAGCCTTTGTGTTCTTCCTTCAATGGCGTTCGCACAGCCTTCGGCGGGTACTGTAACGCGTGAACAGCTGGACCGTCAGGCTGAAAAGAAGATCGAGCAGACGATAACAACGCCCAAACCCGCGGCTTCGGTTGAAGCTCAGGAGGTGAGTGAAGCCGCGCCACAGGGGCAGGCGGTTCAGGTCAATACGATCTCTGTTGAAGGCAATACGCTTCTTAAAGCAGAAGAGATCGACGTTGTAGTGGCCAAGTATGAGAACAAGCCGCTCACGATCGCCCAGATCCGTCAGTTGACGGCGGAAATTACTGCGCTCTATCGCAGTAAGGGCTTCATTACTTCACGCGCTTTCCTGCCTCCTCAGACGATCGATGGCGGTGCATTGATCATTCAGATCGTGGAAGGCAAGTGGGGTGATCTGACCATTAATGGTAACAAGTATTTCTCTACCAGACTGATCCGCAAGTATTTTGCCGTCAAACCGAACAGTTCCTTTGATTACAATAATTTCATTAAATCATTGGAGTGCGCGAATGAACACCGGGACCGTTCTATCAAGGCGAATCTGGCTCCTGGTAAAGAAAAGGGGACAACCGATGTTGTCCTGGATGTAACGGAAAGGAATCCTTTTCACGTTGGCATGGAATATGACAATTGGGCTTCACGCGACCTTAACCGGTACCGTTATACGCTCAAACTGCAGCATACGAACCTTACCGGGCATGACGACCTTCTTTATCTTGACGGGCGTGTAACAGATCATAACAGGCTGCTTTTATCGGAAGGCCGTTATTTGTATCCGCTGACGAATAAACTTTCTGTTGGCGTGAATTTTCTGCGGTCAAAGACCAACCTGGATGACAAGTATCAGGTCCTCGCCAAGCGCGGGACAGGTAACGTTTATGGCCTTGTTTTAATGAATGAATTCATTCGGACGGATAATATTCAAATGAGAGGGAATATCGCTTTTGACCATAAAGAGATCCGGGATTATACGCTGGGTTCGTTGACCTCACATGACAGCCTGCGCGTATTGCGTACGGGTATGGAATGGGACGTTTCGGATAGTTTCGGCCGTAACATCCTTGATCTTGAGTCTGATCTTGGATTGGAGATCATGGGCGCGATGGAAAAGAAGGATCCGATGGCTTCGAGAGTTGGGGCGGGGTCCGAGTTTCATAAAGGCCTTGTCAGCTACTACCGTCTTCAGCCGATGCCTTTTGATTCCCAGCTTCTTTTAAAGAATAATTTGCAGTATACCAATCACGATCTTGTGGCTGTTGAGCAGTTCCAGATCGGCGGGCCTACGAGTGTGCGCGCCTATTCTCCGGCGGAGTATTCAGCGGACCGCGGGCATTATTCGTCAGTGGAATGGACATGCCCTTTTTATGGTTTGTCCAAGACAATGAAAGTTCCTGGCCGTAATGCAACTTTTTATAATGCCTTGAGAGCGTTAGTATTTTTTGATACCGGTTCTGTCTATTCGAACAGTGTTCTTGCGGATGAAAAGAAGCACCATACGTTGACCGGGTATGGTTTTGGTGTTCGTTTTAATCCGGATAAAGATCTGGCGATCCGCGTGGAAACAGGTTTTCCGATCACTGATCAGTCAGTGGACGGAGATAAGGCGCATACCTGGTTCCAGATGCAGATGATGTTTTAATGACGGGTATTTTGTTCAATAAAAGCCGCGGCATTGACCGCGGTTTTTATTTACAGTTTGACTTTTTGAAGGTTTTATATAAAATATCGGTTCTGTTGAATGCCGATTCGATCTGTTTCAGAGATTAATTTGTTGTTGCCGAGATAGCTCAGTTGGTAGAGCGAAGGACTGAAAATCCTTGCGTCCCCGGTTCAATTCCGGGTCTCGGCACTTTTTTCTTATAAGGGGTTTGGCCATAGCCAGACCCCGTTTTTTTGGTAAAGTGCCGAGAATGTCCGCTTTTCTGGAATGATTTAAGGTCTTTCGTATTAAGGGTGCAAGTTTTTATGTAACTCGTTGTGTCGAAACATGATTTAATAGAAGCGGTCATTACGGCATTTGCTTTATTGCATTGACTCATTGAACAATGTTACCCCTGGCTAAAAGGAGTAAATTCATGAAGAATTTCATAAAGATCCTGTATTCGTTCATTTTTGTTCTGGTGGTTGCACAGGGTTTCTCTCTTTCGGGGTGTTTGCCTTGGGGGATCGCAATGGCCTCGTCAGACCATTGCGGCAACGGGATCTGTGAGCAGGGAGAGGATAATGAAATTTGTCAGCAGGATTGTTGCGGGGGTTTGTTCTATCAATGTTTTGATTCTGCCAGGGAAGATTGTTTGTCCAGAGGATGGAAAGAGATCATTGTTGATGTTGATGGATTGCCCCGAAGGATGATGTGGAAAGGCCCTGAAGGCAGTTGGCGGTACGGGGCGATCATTGTGCTTCATGGCGGCGGGGGGAGTGATATCAATTATTGCGGCAGGGTTGCTTTCAAGCCCGGATTGGCGGCAATGGCGATCAATAATTTAAATGAACCTATGGTGGAGTTTACGGATCTCGCGATCAGGGAGGGGTTCGCGGTCTTTGCCCTGGATTCGACGTATGATCTGGTCAAGGATCCTGAAGGAAGGCCTGTCGGGAAGCGGTGGGATTCGCTTGTTGTGGCGGGCCAGGATAACAGGGATCTTCCTTTTATTGAGGAGGTGATCATGAGAACGATCCCGGGCTTACAGCCTGCGGGTAGTTCCGGCAGTGTATTCATGACGGGTATTTC
The DNA here is from genome assembly GCA_020720365.1 of Candidatus Elulimicrobium sp. GTDB lineage: Bacteria > Omnitrophota > Gorgyraeia > Zapsychrales > Fredricksoniimonadaceae. The sequence goes on along the minus strand of DYOU01000030.1, from coordinate 13,742 downwards.
CAATGGTGGTTTTATGACTATTCTGGCGGGTACAAGACTTTCGGACAGGATCGCGGCATTTGCTCCGGTTTCCGCGGGAGATCCCTATGGCACTTATTTTGATATGGGGACCCATCCCCGGAATGAACGTGGATGCGCTCCCGGGGTATGGCGTGATAATGCGACCAAGGAGATGATTCATGAGTCGGGAGGGTGCGCGTCTGAAGGGTATTTGAACGAAGAGCCATGGCCTCAAGGGGAGTATAAGCCGTCGTTTAAACAGTTCCATCATAAAGGAGATGCCGCTTGTGATTATTCCTGTATGGTGAAGGTGCGTGCTCATTTGACCGGGCAAGGGTATAAAGATGCAGGGGCAATGATATTGAAGGGAAGGCGGAGCGCCTTGAAGCATTTTTGGCATCGTGAATATAACAAGCCTATGATCGATTTTTTCAAGGAATATTCCTCATCTCGTATTTTACAACGTGAATTGTAACTTCTATCGCAAAATCCGGGCTTAAGATAACGTTCCCCTTTTTTTCTTTCCCGGCTATGGCAATTGGCTTTCAGGTCGTTTATACTTTAAAAAGCTTGTGATTCTTGGTGGAGTTGATAAAGAGGAGATCAGGAATGCGCTTCTTAAAGCGACAGATTGGTTCAGTTATTTTATTTCCATTTATTGTATTGAGCGCTATTCCGCCGGTCGCGGCCTCTCCGATGCCCTGGATGCCTCAACCGGGTATAATGGTAAGTGTAACGCCTTTATTTACGCCTTCTTTCTTAACGGGTATGACTATTTATCCGAATGAGCCTTTCAAGTTCAGTTTTCTGATCCAACAGGGAGACGCTAACCTTTCTGATGATGAGAAACAGACCGAGTACAGCAAGTTGATCAAATATTTTCTGGCGGCTCTTGCTGTTCCGGATACAGACCAATGGGTGAACCTTTCGCCTTATGAACAGGAGCGCATCATTCCGGATAATTTTGGGATGACTGAGATGGGGCGCGATCTTTTAGCGCAGGATTACTTGCTGAAGCAGATCTCCTCTTCATTAACGAATCCTGATACGGGTTTGGGTAAAAAGTTCTGGGATAAGGTGTATGAGCAGGCTTATGAGAAGTTTGGCACAACGGATATTCCAACAGATACGTTCAATAAAGTGTGGATCACGCCTGATAAAGCGGTTGTCTATGAGAAGGGGAATATGGTTTATGTCCTTGAGCATCGCTTGAAGGTTATGATGGATAAAGATTATCGGGCAACGAAGATCAATGAGTCATTGGATGCAACGGCAGAAGAGAATGAAGCTGTTGTGATCTCCCAGCGCGTAATGAAAGAGATCATTATTCCGGAGATAGAGAAAGAGGTCAATGAAGGCAAGAATTTTGCTCCTCTTCGTCAAGTGTATAGCGGTATGCTTCTGGCGACATGGTATAAGCTGGCGTTGAAGGAATCGGTTTTAGGGAAGCTTTACGCGGATAAGAGTAAGGTGAAAGGGATTGACCAGGATCCGGCGAGTAATCAGGAAATTTACGAGAAGTATACCGAGGCTTTCAGGAAGGGTGTTTTTAATATGATCAGGGAAGATGTCGATATCTTCACGCAGGAAGTTATTCCTCGCAAGTATTTCTCTGGCGGGTTTGATCGTTCTGATAATGCGCAATTAGAGATACGAAAGGATCTCGATTATTCTCAGACTGGATATATCTCGGATAATCTTGCAGTTGTGGATATGGCGACTGTTTCGCTGCAAAGGACGCCAAAACCTGTCGGAGCAGCAACTCAGAGGAATGGAAAGAACGTCCAAAAGCGAGATTTGGAATGGAAAGTTATTATAGAAGAGATTCTCTCTAAAGTGATTGTGCGGGGAAAAAAGAATTATTTTTTTCGATTTTTTGAAGGCCAGGACGCCGGAATCAAGATCAAGTTAACAGCGCAGGAGCGGGAAGAGTGGGGCCGTTTGAACGAAGCAGATAATTTATTTCTGTTACAGAGCTTTCTTGAGGCGCGCGGGATATCGGCATTAGGATTTGAAACATTAGCGACGAGGGGGATGTCGTCGGAAGAGTCGAAAGCATTTAAACGGCGTCTTTATTTTGACTCGAAGATTGTTGAGATTGCGGAAAAGTCTTTCCTGGTTAATCCGGGAAATAATGCGAAGTCGATTATTCTGTCATCGGAGGCAGGTTTGCAAGATCAGGCAAGAGATCTTATTCGGGGGCTCACGAAGAATGAAATTGAGAATTGGAATATTTTTTATGCAAAAGTAGATCCTGTGCTTGATCTTTATCGGGAAGGGGTCCTGAAGCCCGGAAGCG
>DYOU01000030.1:0-11343 GCA_020720365.1 Candidatus Elulimicrobium sp. | reverse complement strand
CCAGGAGTTGAAACCAAAGATACGACAGGTGGTATCGATCTCGCCCAGTCCAATCTGGATATGCAGATCAAGCGTGACGGGGCGGGGATCATTCTGCCGGTCAGTCAACAGGATCTGGATAGTATCCGCATTGACGGGCTCGTGCCGGTTATTCTTGATATTAAACCGGCAGCCGGTATGATAGTGTTCAACTGATCTTGTTTAAAAGCTTCGTTGAAAAGGAGTGAATGATTAATGATCCCATTGCCGCGGATTTTGATCATCGATGATGAGAAAGATATTACCCGGGGGTTCGCGGTATTTTTAGGTAAGCGCCTGGCCTGCGAGATCGTGGAAACGCAAGGCGGCAGGGAAGCCCTGGAGCTTATCGATAAAGAAATGTTTCATGTCCTTCTTCTGGATCAGCACATGCCCGGTATTGACGGGTTTACTATCCTGGAGCATGTCCGTCGTAAATCTCCTCAGACTGCTGTTATTATGGTGACAGGGCTTGGCGGTGCCGCATTGTCGCACAAGATCGAGCGTCTGGGCGGTATTTATATGGCCAAGCCGGTATCTTTAAAAGCGTTGCAGTTGATCGTTGAACGTGAGCTTGAACGCCGCGGGATCACTGCACAGCATCATCAGCCTGGTTGACGGCGGGCAGTATTTCAGGCGCAACGTAAAAATCACTATTTTCAGCTGGTGAATGAATTATATAAAGGACGGTGGTCCCTTTATAGGCATTTTCAAAAACATGCCGTTGCCGGGCATCAAATGAAAATGTTGCCCCTTTGTAGAAAATCTTCATCTCTTTGCCAGTAGCTCCTTCAATATATAATCGAACACCACCCATGATGACCGCGCACCATTTGGCTGATCGTGCCCCTTCTATCGGATCTTGTTCTTCAGAGGTTCGGCTTCCTCGTTTAAGAATGAGTTTACAAGGCATAAAGGGGAGATTATTGGCCATAGCCCGCAAGACCGCGTCTTTATTATAGGTGAAGATCCCGAGCGTTTCTTCTTGTTCCAGGGGTTCTGAGTCAGTACCAGCCCGTAGTTCTGATGTGCCAACACCCAGGATGATGGCGATCTGATTCAGAGTGCGTTCGCGCGCGTGGGCGTGATTGTTAATGATCTGGGAAAGAGTCCGGCGATTAACAGCCTTATCTTCAAAGATTGATGTCATTTCACGATGAAAACTGCTGATACTTTTAAAGCGGCTCTCTTTGATCAAATCCTTGATTTTTTCGCTCAGTCTCATTTGTTAGCTCCTCAGTTCAAATATATCCAGTATCAGCGCAGAAGTCAAGGTGATTTGAGATGTTTTTATTCTTCCGCAAGCAAAATAATCATATTATATAATATATAGGTTATAACATTATGTAGTATATGTACTTATAGATTGTGATGTTTTATTCTCTTCGACCTTGACAAACATCATAATATGTGGCATTCTTGCGTTGGATGTAATCAAATGTAAATAAACATAATTAAAAGGAGGTTGTATGTTTAAAGTAATACAATTTTATTATTGGGATAAATTATTTTATAATGATCCTGTTCCTGGGGATTCGTTTCCGCATCCTTTTCTGTCAGGGAGGGGTATGTGAGGGTTCTGATGATCATGAATAAAGACACAAAAGAAATGAGGGTCTTGGTTAATTTAAAAGAGCAGCGGATGAAGAACGTGGTTATTTCTTTACTTGAAAAGAATTGCGCGCGGGAAGCTTTTGAGCTGTTGAGAAAGAGGGCAGAGGTTGAAGCCTATTTTCCTTTAGGGGTCCGGCCGAAGATCCGCCCGGACATGACGCTGTTTGAAGATATGTGTGATTAAAAGTCGGTTGAGGTTACTGTTGAATTTGAGCACATGATGTGTTAATGTTCTTCCATGTGGATACCCAAGATAGTTGTCGTCGAGGATGAATTTGACAGCGCTGAAATGTTGAAGTCTTTTCTCGGGCGTCGGGGGTATATTGTATCTACGGTGACCAACGGCCGTGAAGGGTTAAAGCTGATCAGCAGTATCAGGCCGGAGCTTGTGCTTTTGGATATGACGCTGGAAGGGATGAGCGGGCTGGAATTGCTTCGGGAATTACGCAAGAGCGATCCGGTGACACAAGTGATCATTCTGAGCGGGCAGGTGTTTGATCAGGTACAGCTCGCGGAGATCATGAATCTCGGGGTGATCGATGTTTTGAGTAAACCCGTTTCGCTGCAGAGGCTGGAGATCCTTGTGGCACAAATGATCCGGGGCAGTTTTTTTACGGGGGGCCGTTCTCAGCCGATGGATCCGACGCTTGTAACGCCAGACCTGCATAAAATATCAAATTTGCTGGGTGTGATACGGAATTTGTGTGAAGCGTATATCCTTGATTCTCATGAGGGGTTTCATCGGGAGAAAACGCCCGAGCAATTGCAGGTCGAGTCGTTGCATGTTATGAAGATCATCATGGAGAATGTGGATCAGATCTCTGAGCGGCTGGGTAAAGGCGGTCAGGTTATTAAAGAAACCGGAGAGGTTAATTATGGCAGATGAACGTCCGTGGTATTTTAGTGATCGTACGGTGATCATAGCTGTATTGGCGCTTATGGCGTTTGCGCTTCCGTTGGTGTGGTTCAGTCCGTATTATTCAATGCGGCGTAAATTCACAGTATCGGTGATCGTGATAGTTGTTACGTATTTTTCCTGGCAGATGACAATGGATTCGTTGAAAACACTGCAGTCGTATTATAATATGTTATGATCTATTTTCTTTCTGGAGCAAAAGCTTCTTTACAGCGGAAGGGAATTTTGGTATAAAGCAAGCCGTTTTTTGTTAGTTTATGCGGGTTAATTCCAAATTTGTGATGTTGTGAAAATTTGTGCTGACGTAGCTCAGTTGGTAGAGCAGCGGTTTCGTAAACCGCAGGTCGGTGGTTCAATTCCACTCGTCAGCTTATATTATTTCTTCTGGAATAAAATATAAACTCAGCCGTACGCTTTTTCCTTTCAGCAGGTATAATATCGACATATGAGTTTTCGGCGTAATCTACAAAATAAAGACTTTGTGTCTTTCTGGCTGTCGCAATTGATCTCTCAATTCGGGGATCGTATTAATCAGATGGCGCTTGTCGGTTTAGTGACCAGCCGTCATAGCGGCCTTCAGTCCGGCTCGGCTATGGAGCTGGCCAAACTGCTGGCTTTTACGATCATTCCAGTGTTCGTTGTGGGGCCTGTCGCGGGCGTGTATGTTGACCGCTGGGACCGTAAAACAACAATGTTTGTTTGCGATATCCTGCGCGGAACGATCGTTCTTACTATTCCTCTTGTCTTTATTTTTCAACAGTCCATGTGGCCGGTGTATGGGGTGGTATTTCTGGCATTCTGTCTAAGCCGGTTCTATGTTCCAGCGAAGATGTCCATTATTCCTGAGATTGTGGATAGCGAGTCGCTGCATGCCGCTAACTCATTAGCCACAGTGACGGGCATGATCGCTTTCGTCATGGGGGCGCTCCTGGGAGGATTGATCGTGGAATATTGGGGGGCCCGGGGAGGGTTCTTTATTGACGCGGGAACATTTTTCTTATCGGCCTTGCTGATCTCTTTGATCTCTCGCCCTCAATTACGCCGGGTGCGCAAGGCTGAGTTGATCGCGACAGGGAAAGAAATGGCTTCGGCGTATAACACTGTCTGGCATGAAGTCCGTGATGGTGTTGTTTATATTCTCAGGAATCGCGAGATCCGTTATATTATTAATCTGATGATGATCTTATTTATGGCTGCCGGTGCCATTTATGTGGTGATCATTGTGTTTGTTCAGGAATCTTTTGGCAGTGTAACAAAGCATTTGGGTTTTATGGCGGTGGCTTTGGGTGCGGGGCTTTTTCTGGGCAGCCTTGCCTATGGTAAATGGGGTGATAAAAAGAAACATATTCAGACGATCTTTTCCAGCCTGATCGCGGGTGGTATTATGCTGGCTGTTTTTGCTTTTGCCGTACAAATGTTCAAGAATATTTGGGTGGCACAGGCCTTGGCAGTCGCTCTGGGGTTTGTAGTCGGCCCGATTGTTATTGCGGCCAATACGGTCGTGCATAAAGTAGCCAGCCAAGAGATGCAGGGCAAAGTATTTAGTACAATGGAGTTTGCGATCCACCTGGCTTTTATGATGACAATGCTGCTTAGTTCAAAGTTATCTGAATTTATACCGAGGGATTGGATACTAATGGCGGTAGGGATTATTTTCTTTTGCGTGGGGAGCGTGGGTCTCTGGAAGTATCAACGAGGGGGTATTTTTCAATGAACTTTGCTGTATTAGCTTCCGGGAACGGGACGAATCTTCAGGCGATCATCAAGGCGATCAAGGGAAAACAGATCAAAGCGACGTTAAGAGTTGTCCTTTCGGATAAGCCGAATGCTTTTGCGCTTGACCGTGCGCGTAAGGCCGGAGTTCCTGTTGTTACGCATCTTCTTCCTAAAAACTTCTCTACCAGAGAGCTTTTTGATCAGGCGGTTGTGGATCTTTTAAAGAAAGAAGCGGTTGATTTTGTAGTGTTGGCGGGTTATATGCGGATCTTGAGCCCCCTTTTTATTGAGGCTTACCGGGACAAGATCCTGAATATTCATCCGGCGTTGCTCCCGGCGTTCAAAGGTGCAAACGCGATCAAAGAGGCGTTCCATTATGGAGTTAAAGTCACAGGGGTAACAGCGCATCTTGTGGATGAAAATATAGATAATGGCCCTATCATTGCCCAGGCTGCGGTTGAGATCAGGCCTAACGATACGTTGGATATGGTGACAGAGCGAATCCATGAAACGGAACACACGTTATATCCGTATGCCATCAGTCTGTTTGTAAGGGGCAAAGTCAAGGTTGTCGGACGACGGGTAATGGGCTGAACGGTTTTACCTGGTGGACTCTTCGACGATCGGCTGCAATTGGCTCGCATCAAAACGAATAGTTGTCAGCTTCCCTTTACCTTCCCACCGTGATTTTTCTTCAAATATCTTCAGTTCTTCTTTCGAGAAAAAGACGTCGCGTTTGGCCCGGATATTATACAGGTAAATGCCGTTGTGGTCCGTGAACGGATAGAAACGCAAGGTATTGGCGGCAATGGTCGCGATGGTTTTCTCGGCTTCAGATTCCGGCGGAAAGTCGCTTTGGGTGAATTTGAATCTTATACGCGTTTTGATCTGTTCAAGCAGAAAATCCGGCCATTCAATATTAGAATAGTGAATGTTTTTCCCGGCGGCATCTCCGATCAGCTTCTCATCGCCGAACACTTCATTCCATTCCCGCAGATAATATTCATCTCCCGGAAGGGCTTCGGACATATATTGTTTAATATCATTCAGGTACATGGTGCTTCTTGTTCCTACGCCGGTTTTTACATCAGCAACGATGATAACGATAAAATCAGGAGTTCCTTCCGGGGGGATGTTAAACAGGGTTTCCTGGAATCCCTGGTAAAGCAGTTGGCGTTTCTTCGTGTAGAGTTCATTATACGCACTGCCGTAGGTGACGGGATCGGGAGGAATGATATCCGGAACGATATCATAGTTCAGGGAGAATTTCTTGTGTTCATCAAATTCTCCGCCGAGGTAAAGTAATCCCAGAGGTGTCTTTCTTTTTTCCTGATCATTGTCTTTTGTCGGTTTCACTGTGAATAAAGGTTCATGAAGCGGAATGTAGATCCACAATGTTTTCTGAACAGTACGTGTAAAGATCGTCAGATCGCCTTCTTTCTGGCAGAACGCGATCAGGTTCTTTTCAGCCTCAGACAGGGTGATGGGCTTTTCTTTGGCCGTACAGCCCGCGAGGATGATGACCGCCAATAAGAGAGGGATCAGCTTGGGAAACATATTAGTCCAGTATCCTTGTTTGGGGTTTGACGCCGAAACGGTCAAAGATGGCCTGGATCTCGTCATATTCAAGTTCGCCTTTGGCCTGCAGTTCACTGGCAAAGGCGTCGAGAATGTCGGTGCGGTTCGATAAGATATCCGAGACTTCCCGCAGGCACGCGGAAAGAATTTCTTGTACATCATCATCCAGTCTTTCTTTGGTGCGTTCAGAGATCAATGGCGCTGACCGCTGGTTTGATCCCATAGTCATATCACCCAGAAGGCCTGATTTCCCCATACCCCAGCTCCATACCATTTGCCGTGCGGTTGAGAGCGCGCTTTGGAAATCGGCGGAAACGCCGCTGCCGGTGGTGCCGAACTTGATCTTTTCAGCGGCATAACTGGCCAGGCTCACCTTGATCTCAGCCAGATACCATTCTTTGCTGCGAATATTGACTTCCTCTTTGGCACGGGGTGCTACAAAGCCCAGAGAACCTCTGTGGGGGATGATCGTGGCTTTGATAACGTCATTGGTCGGGTGGAGGAGATAACCGATGATGGCGTGCCCTGCCTCATGATAGGATACCCATTGTTTTTCGCTGTCACTCAGGATCGTATTGGATTTTTCGCCATACAAGATACGGTCATAAGCCATCGACAGGTCTTTGAAATGGATGAGGTCGCGGTTCTCTCTTAACGCGAACATTCCGGCTTCACGGATCATATTATCAATATCGGCCGGAGAGAACCAAAGAGTTTTACGCGCCAATATTTCGGAGTTGATATCTTCCGCGCATTTAACTTTTTTCAGGTAAAAATCAAAAAGCAGTTTTCTTTCTTTCAGGTTCGGGCGGGTGACGTAGATCTTCCGTTCAAAACGCCCGGCTCGGATGATCGCCTGGTCCAGCATGTCTTCGTTGGCGTTTGTGGCTCCGAGGAGAAGAATGTTATTTTCGTTCTGGCGCAAACCGTCGACTTCAGCCAGGAACTGATTGATCGTATTATTTTCTTCCGAGATCGCGCCGCCGCCTGTTTCCATGCCGCGAGGATGGGCGAAGGAATCCATTTCATCGATGAAGATGATGCAGCCGCCCTCAGACCGAGCGAGCATGCGGGCTTCTTTAAACAGCTGAATGACCCGTTTGGGGCCGGTGCCATGCCATACTCCGGCGAAGAACTCACTGCCCGTCATGGAGATCATAGGAAAGCCGGCTTCGGTGGCCACGGCCTTGGCAATATATGTTTTACCGCAGCCAGGCGGCCCCATCAGCAGGACGCCTTTAATGATCTTACCTCCGATGGCGGTGATGCGGTGACGGTCTTTCAGCAGGGCAACGATCTCACGGGCTTCACGTTTGGCGCTTTCCATGCCGATGATATCGTCCCATTTGACATTGATCGACGAAGCGAGCAGTTTAGTGCCGCAAGTTCCGGCGCTGGAGCCAGGGTTGCTGGAGATCTTTTCGATCGAGCGCGTTACGCGGTCGATCGCTGTTTTCAGGTCTTCCGCAGTTACAAAAGCGCGGTTGTCGCGCATGGTGATAATAGCGGCTTCGCGGACCATATTATTAACATCTGCCGGAGAGAACCAGTGCATCTGTTCAGCAACGACGTCGATGTTGAGTTCCGGGTCCGTGGTGACTTTTTTCAGGTAGAATTCCAGAAGGTGTTTACGATCGCTGGCGGTTGGTTTATTGATCTCGATCTTGCGGTCAAAACGCCCGGAGCGCATGATAGCAGGGTCAAGGTCTTCTTCAGGCACATTGGTTGCCGCGATGACGACAACATTATTTTCAGTCTGGCGTAAACCGTCGAGCTCGGTCAGGAACTGGTTGATAGTGGCGTTATGATCGCTTTGGGCGCCGATGTTATTATTGGATTCTCCGGTGCGCGGGCGAGCAAAGGAATCGATCTCATCGATGAAAATAATGCAGCCGCCTTCGAGTTTGGCCATTTTACGGGCTTCCTTGAACAGTGATTTCATGCGGGAAGCTCCAAGTCCGACGAACATAGCCACGAATTCGCTGCCAACCGCGGAAAGAAAGGGCAGTCCGGCTTCTGTCGCTATGGCTTTGGCCAGATAGGTTTTTCCGCAGCCAGGCGCTCCGACGAGGAGAGTACCTTTTATTATGTTTCCGCCGATGACTTTAAGGAGTTTGCGGTCTTTCAGGAATTGCACGATCTCCCAGGCTTCTTTCTTGGCCTGTTCCATTCCAATGACGTCGTCCCATTTGACGTTGGCTTTGGCCTGGGTGGCTGAGTCGCTGCTGAGGAATTTGGCGATACCGCCGCCCATGAACATCTGCTGGTACATCACGCCGTAGAGCGCGACCATGATAACGCCCTGGATCAGCCCGATAAAGAGCCATACGCCCATTTGCGCCATCATTTGTTTACGGCTGAATGATTCCAGCGAAGCAAAACTGCTGAAACCAAAGAATAGGAATGTGAGGACAGTGAAAACAAACGCGGCGGCCAGGGTGATTAATAATACCTTGACCCAGTTCAAGCTTAGCCAGGTTATAAATTTGATCTTGGGCATTTTGTTCCTCCATAAGAAAGAATGAAAAAGTGTCCCAAAGCATAACATACTCAATGACATAGGTCAAATTCAGGATGAACCAAATTTTTTTTAAGTTTTTTTAAGTTGACGGATAGAAGGGCGCGTGATACTGTATCCGGATTGTTAAGTCTGTTTTTCTTTCGGGCCGTCATCTTAAAGCATCCAGAAAGGTTTTTATCTATGTCAAAGATCAAAACAATCAAAGGCCGTGAAATTATTGATTCACGCGGTAATCCTACCGTTGAAGTCGATGTTATTCTTGATAATGGCATTGTTGGCCGTGCGGCAGTCCCATCGGGAGCTTCTACCGGTGAACGTGAAGCGATCGAGCTTCGCGATGGCGACAAGCGTCGTTATATGGGTAAAGGGGTCCTGAAAGCTGTTGAGAATGTCAATACATCTATTAAAGAAGCAGTCATTGGCAAGGAAGCAGATTTTCGTGCGATCGACAAGCTTGTTATTGCGCTTGATGGTACGCCCAATAAAAGCAAGCTTGGCGCTAACGCTATTCTAGGTGTGTCAATGGCCGTTGCTCGTGCAGCCGCTCTTAATGCCAATCAGCCGCTATACCGTTTCCTTGGTGGTGAGAAGGCTAATATTCTTCCAGTTCCCTTAATGAATATTATCAATGGCGGTGTTCACGCGGATAATAATCTTGATGTTCAGGAATTCATGATCATGCCGATCGGTGCTTCTACGTTCAAGGAATGTATGCGCATGTCCTGTGAGGTTTTTCATAATCTTAAAGCTTTACTGAAGGCGAATGGCAAGGCCACTTCTGTTGGTGATGAGGGCGGGTTTGCTCCTGACCTGAAATCGAATGAAGAAGGTATTTCCTATATTATCCAGGCGATCGAAAAGGCCGGATACAAGCCGGGCAAAGATGTTTTTATTGCGATGGATTGTGCTTCCTCCGAGTATTATGTGGATGGTAAATATAATTATGACGGCAAGTCGTTCTCTTCTATTGAGATGGCTGAAGAATATGTGAAGCTTGTGAAGAAGTATCCGATCGTTTCTATTGAAGATGGCCTGGATCAGAATGACTGGGCGGGCTGGAAGGAATTGACGGCTAAAGCGGGCAGCAGTCTTCAATTGGTCGGAGATGATCTTTTTGTGACCAATGTCAAGGACCTGAAACAGGGTATTGATAATAATATTGCCAATTCGATCCTCATCAAGGTGAATCAGATCGGTTCTTTGTCTGAGACGTTCGATGCGATCGATCTGGCAAAAAAGCACAAGTACACGTCGATCATGTCGCACCGTTCTGGTGAAACTGAAGATGTAACGATCTCTCATCTTGTTGTTGCAACGGGTATTGGCCAGATCAAGACAGGATCACTTTCCCGTACAGATCGTCTAGCGAAGTACAATGAGCTTCTTCGTATTGAAGAAGAGCTTGGCAGTAAGGCTGTTTATGCAGGTCCGATCTGGGGCAAGTTTTAACAGGTAATTTCCAGAAGGGGTTGCCCTTGATCCGTAATGCCCTTTTTCTTTGTGTTGTGTGTGCGATTATTTTTGTTTTTTATCTGCCATCGTATGTTAAGATGCAAGATATGAGTGAACGTAATCGTTCATTCGAGAAACGAATTGTTGATCTTGAGAAAGAGAATATACGTCTTGAAGAAGAGAGACGCCGGCTGACAGAAGACCCGGTGTATTTCGAGAAAGTTGCCCGTGAAAAAATGGGCATTATCAAAGACGGGGAAGTGATTTATAAGATCGTTGGTTCAGGACAGAAAACCGATGGCAGTATGTCCGAAGAAGCTTCGGTTGTCATAAGACAGCCTGAAGATGATATTGTAAAACCAAAGGGTGAAGTTAAGCCAGCAGTAAAAGCTGCGGTAAAGACAACAAAACCTGTGGTTAAGAAAACAGTAAAGTCAAGTAGTACAAGTTCCAAGGCATCGACTAAGAAAAGTACTAAAGTTACAACTAAACCAAAGGTTGTAGCAACGAAAAAGAGCAGTAAGACGGTGACGACGAAGGCTACTACGAATTCGACGACCAAATAGATAGTTGCGCACAGCGGTATGCCAGGACAGCTGTGATAAAAAGACATCGCGGGGTGGAGCAGCCTGGTAGCTCGTCAGGCTCATAACCTGAAGGCCGTACGTTCAAATCGTACCCCCGCAACCATAAAAAAACCAGCTTTAACGGGCTGGTTTTTTTATGTCTTCGGAGTCTCAGGAACGTACGGCCCGGACTTTGGCGAAGCCAAAGGACGATAGGCCGGGAGTTCAAACCTGTTCTTCCATAAAGATTTATGAGAAAAGAACAGGTTCCGTGAAAGCCCGAAGGGCTGAAGCGAAATCGTACCCCCGCAACCATAATTTGACAGAGGTTTAGATGACAGCTATACTTCAAATAGCATACCCCCCGCGCCTCTTAACAATGCGAAATTCGGGGGGTTTTTTGCTTTTAGGAGAATTTAGAAATGGGTTATGACAAAGAAGCGCTATCTTTTGAAGATCAAGCAGACAAGATTTTAGGTAGGTATCTTGTTGCCGATAAGGAAAAGCTTATCGAATACTTGAAGAATGTTAATTATTATCGATTTAGTGGTTACCTTTATCCTTTTTGACAGCCTGACGATGCATTTAGGCCTGACACGACTTTAGATAAGGTGTGGAAACATTACGCCTTTGATCGTTGCCTTCGTTTCTTAGTGATGGATGCTATTGAAAGAATTGAGGTGTCTGTAAGAACGCAGTTAATTCATGCTATTGCGATGGAAACAGGCGCATTTGGGTATATCAATCCAGCAAGTTTCCCGCAACTGCCTATCGAAAAGCATGAACAGTGTTTAGAGAAATTTATACAAAGCATGAGCGGCAAAGGTAATTGTTATGATAATGCCGTCATGGAATCGTTCTTTAAAACACTAAAAATAGAGGAGGTTTATTGGCAGCAATATTTAACCAGGGATGAAGCGAGAAAAAGTATTTTCGAATATATTGAGTGCTATTATAATACC
>DYOU01000093.1 GCA_020720365.1 Candidatus Elulimicrobium sp. | reverse complement strand
GCCGATGCCGCCACCAAAATCTAATCCGCGTGTATACGATTTGGTTGTAGCATTGGCCCCATCCCTCTCAACAATAACATTCAATCCATCATAAAAATACATATAACTCAACGCTTCGCGTTCACCATCATGAATAGCGTCTACTTTCTTCGATACCAAAAGATCAAAAACTTTCTTCTGGTCGATAAGATCAACCGACACCTCCACAACCGCTCCTGAACTGATCTCGGGAGCCAAGTCGATCGGGATCTGCTCATTGCCCTTCCAGTAATGCTTGATCTCGCCAATGATGGTAGACGGCAGGTGAACCTTGTAGCGGCTTGTCACCGCCTTCCAAAGTCCGATCTTGTGCAGATCAATGACAATATCAGCGTCCAGTAACAGCAAGCTCTTCATTCGACTCGTCTTCTAACGTATAGCCGTATTTCGAAAGAACTTGCTCCACATCGCCAATATTAATCTTCAGATAGGAAGCCAGCTTTGATTTACTGACCAAACCCTCTTTAAAAGCCTTCACAGCAAGATAAATATACTTCTTCGAAAGAAAAATGTCGGTCTCTTTACAATCACAGGTGTTTGAAAAGTCTTTAACAGCATCGATAGAATGCCTGTCTTCATTTAACAGCTTGGCGACGGGCGCTCGATCCAGTATCTTTAAATTAACAAGACGCCATAAAAGCGCGTCAACAGACACCTCAAACTCCTGAGACATCCCCACCAGGTCGACTAAAGAAAACTTTTCATTCTTAAGCTTCTTCCCAAATTCATGACGAATATCACCCTCTGGCATCAAGAGCGCGGATGCAAAAGCATTAGCCGCTGTTTCCAGCTCACGATATCTGACTCCATCTGCCGAGAATTCTTCACCGGAAAACTTGTCCCATGTGATCAAATGAAAGACTTCATGCGCAAGATCATAATTCCGGCGGCCCTGCGGATCCATCCGATTGATCAATATTGCCGCGCCAAATCGACCGACCGCCGAAGCAGCAGAACCATGTCCGGACAGCTCCAGAAAGAAAACCTTAACATTGTTCTTCTCTTCGAGAATCTTGCGCAAGGCACACGCAGGCCGCGATCCCAACTGCCATTGATTGGCCCGATCCTGCGCCAATTGGGCGATCTTGTCATAATTCTTCAAGTCACCCTCACTGAAATTCAACTGATCTAAAGAATGCTTATATTCCAACCCCAGCCGTGTTTCCAGATCGTAGTAACTGTCGCAGTACGCGAGAAACTCAGTTTCCTTCTCCTTGCGATCCTTCAAATCGGAACAGTCCCTCCAGCGAACAAGCAACTCTTCACTTTCAGCCTTTTGTTCACTTAAGAAGAACCCAATATCTTTGTGGAAGAGTTTGGAAATCGCGGAAAGTTCAGAAGCCTTAAGCGTTCTTTCACCATTCTCAATAGATAAAAGAACCTGGTAATTCTTGTAACCCAGCCGCTCCGCGGCCTGCTCTAACGTAAAGCCAACGCTATTACGGAGCGCCTTGATCTTACTGCCCAGAGCAACATCAAATTCTTTGCCCATATCGCCCTCCCCCGGACAATTTTATACGCTTTCCATATAAAGAATACACTATTTTGTGGAATGTTGCAATATTGTATAATATTTTCTTATAATTTCAAGGGTTTATTTCTATAATATCAAACTTTACCCCTAATCAAAAGAAGTGCGCTCTCTTCAATTAATACCAAGCAATTCCTAGTTTATGACCATATTCCCGACGGAAAGAATCCACCCTTATAAGTATTATTGCTTAAACTAGCGGCCAGAAACTAGGAGAGGATTGGGCCAATTGGGCCGACAATATTGGCCTTCAGCGCTCTCTATTTGTCGACGGAGATAAGATGGCAGGAAGAATCGAATTCCGACGAGAAATACGATACCGTAACCCTTTGAAACGTCGCTACATACAAAAGCCCGACGATTATTCATCGCCGGGCTTTGTGTTGTAAGCTATTGCGCTGAAATAACTTACGCTAAATGTGGTCGCTGGCTCAGCGAGATTCGAACTTGTTTAATCAGCCAATAGACCAATTCTATGGGGCAACGGCCTCATTATTCGCTTTCACATCCGACTGGATCGGCCCGGAAATATGAATCTTCTCCTTTGAACCATTAACAATTTTATTAAAGGAGGATTGAGGAAGCTTTAACATGCTATCAAGAATCATTCGAGGAACATTTTTTAGGGCCTCTAAATGAAAATCCAAAACCCCGGATTCAATGGCATTATCTTGCTTTGCAACTTCAACCATGCGATTTAAGTACTTTTGCATTTGAAAGGCATGGTATTTAACCATGTCAACCCAGCGCATTTTCTTATTACGAAAACCTATTTCAAGTTCAAGACCGAGAGCATTGCCATAATCAACAAAGTCCCGGATGGACAAGCTCTCATCCTTTGCGGACTCAATCTTTGAAATACGCCCCTGAGTGCAACCGATTTTCTCAGCTATTTCTTTTTGAGTGAGCCTGTGCCCGCATCGCAAAAAGGCAAGAAACTTCCCAAGCCCATTCTCAGAAATATGCTTTATTGCGTCTTTCTTGAAATTTTCATCTTCCGATAGACCTGTGATCAAGTCTGTAACATTTTTAAATTGTTTTGCCATTTTTACGCTCCTTTTAATTGCACAACAAAATCTGCGCTCAATTTGATATCGTCTCTTTGTGAACTTTTGTCCCCAATCGTTATAAGGTAAAGCACCTTTGCATCAACATCTGGATAAACATATAATCGTGTCTGCCTTAATTTCCCTTTCGCTCCGCCCCGCTGATCAATAGCTCTTATGCCTTTTCCTTCATCATGAATATATCCGGCTACCACAAACTGAGGATGAACGCCTTGCGCAACGGTCTTAAAATACCGATCAAGATTATCTAAAACTGCCTTGAGCTCCTGCGGTTGCTTTTTCTCATAATGCTTGTGCGCCCGCTCATACGTATCCGTAGGCTCAATACGCCACTCTGTCATAATTATTCCTATCTTTAATAAAGCATGCCATATTCTGGTGAAAGATACAATGGAATATTACTAAATGGAATATTTGTCAAATTGTTTCTCAGTTTACT
>DYOU01000029.1 GCA_020720365.1 Candidatus Elulimicrobium sp. | reverse complement strand
CGATCAAACTCTTCTGTAATATAATTGTAAACACCCTTTTGATACGATTCCAGATACTGCGCATAAATTCTCTCACGGGCATCTTTTTCGGGGATACTAATACTTTCAACTTTATTAGTATTTGAATACACCTGATTCAGTAAACTTTCCTTAAGGGCATTCTTATACCAGCCAGCAAGAATCAACGAATGAAAGACCTGACGCAATTCCGCAAAGTTCCTGCCGTTATTTACTTCTTTCTCTAATACAGGCAAAATAACCGATCGAACAACATCTTTAACCGTTTCCATCGTTGCATTCTTGTCATGAACAACAGCCGCCCCACTGGCCGCTTCATAATCAGATTCCAGCATAACTTTAAAATGTTCACTCATCACAAATGCATTATTGCCATTTTGATAAACAGTGGCTTCATCGGGCATAATCCATACTTTATTAAATGAGTCCACTGGGACATTTGTATTACCGAACTTTTCATACGTACGGCTATAAACCTCATCCCAAAACTTGCGGCCAAGGTCTTTTTCCGGATACATCAAGGTTGACGTGATCTGTTTCAGGATATAGTCCTGCGCCAAAAGGTCCCGGCCTACATCCGTATGACTCAAATCTTCTGCCATAATACGGTCTTTTTCTTTAGGCGAAAGGTTAACCCATAGCTCTTTTTCAGGAACAGCCAATCCAGCAAGAAAATATTTTACTAATTTTGTGGTTTCACTTGTTAACGCCCGTCCTTTAAGCTCCGTCTGACCATTATCAACAATAAAATCAAAAAGCAGAGGATCTTCGGGATGAATAGAGACGCCTTTTAATATGACAGGAGCAAAATTGCTGGAAAGTTCTACCATCTGACCCGGTTGCGGCAAATTAAATACTCCTTGCGCATATACGTTCGAAGGCATAACAGCAGATGTAAAGAAAGAAGCTATAATCCAACTTGAAACAACCCGAAATATCAACGTATTCTTCCATCGATTCATGATCTTGATCCTTTCAATAACTATATGAATTCTTCTTAACCTTAATAATCAGTAGATCAAAATGAGGGGATAAGCAATAAATAACCACTTCAATATAACATTAACTTTCATAATATGCAAATTATGTTATAAAATAGTACAAAAATACTTAAAATAGACCATCGATCCCTTTAGGCGAGGTTCTACTTTATGCTAGACTTTTTCGCAGTATCTTTAAGTTACGCGCTAAAACTGCTGAATCCTCAAATATCTGTTCTGTGCTTGTCAAAAGATACAAGTAAAACTAATCTCGAGACTGGCTTAATGTATGAAAAGATTCAATATTGCGGGAGATGAGCGCTTCTTTCTTCGCTCTCGTCCAACGCTTGATCTGAGCTTCTCTTTTCTGAGCGCTCGACCTGTGAGGTTGCGCTTCTTTATAAACAAGTTCCACAGGAGTACGTATTCGGGTATACGCGCCGCCCTTGCCAGCATTATGCTCTTTTATCCGACGAAAGATATCGCTGGTCGATCCAGTATAAAAGGTACCATCTTTACAACGAAGAATGTAGGTGTGCCACATACGATTTTTCCTATAGAGCTAAATAACCAAAACGTCCATCGATGCGTTCGGCGCTTTGCGCCTCACTTGCTCGGGATGGTTCGACCATGACAAGTGGTGAGCAAAAAGCCCGACCTTTTGGCCGGGCTTTACATCAAATCACTGTCCCGCATGGATTCGAACCATGACTCACGCCTCCAAAGGGCGGTGTGCTACCGTTACACCACAGGACAATATCTAATTACAATCACTACGCCGTACGAACAACAAAAACCTGACTATACTTTAAACGAAAAACATCCGCGATACGTTCAGCTTCAGCTTCTGTCTCCGTTACAGCAAATATCGATGGGCCACTTCCTGAAAAACAAACTCCATCTCTCGCCAACTTTTGCAAACGTAATTTCAATCGAAGCAAGGACGGCCTCAAAATACCAATAGGCCCTTCCAGATCATTAAATACGCGCTTACGCACACCCGATACATCATCCCGACATAACGAGCGAGCGAGCATGGTAACATTCTCGGTTTTCTTTGTCAAACCGGGTTTATTTCTGACAAGAAATTCTTTCGCATAAATACCATACACATCCTTGGTTAACAACGGATACTTCGCCGTTATCAAAACATGCCAAAGCTTATGTTTACTGGCAAGTTTTCGGATCTTATCTCCGCGGTCAGTTCCAAAAGCAAAAGGCAGATCATATAAAAAGAACGCCACATCACTACCGATCTTTTTAGACAACCGGATCAATTCCACCCGGGAAAGTCTCAAATCCCACAACCGGTTCAACCCCAATAAAGCGGTCGCCGCATTACTCGATCCCCCCGCCAAGCCAGCTGCCACTGGAATATTCTTTTGAATATTGATCCGCGCTCCTTTATGAACGCCCGTCTCCTTACGTAAAAGCATCGCAACCTTATAAACCAGATTCCGTTCATCCAAAGGCACGGAAGGATGATTGCAAGTTATTTGAATAGCATCGCTGCGTAAATCCGAAAACGTGAGCGTATCCGCCAGACTGATACGTTCAAATATTGTATTCAATGTGTGAAACCCGTCCCGCCGGCGACCAGTCACTTGAAGGGCGAGGTTAAGTTTCGCCGGAGACAGGAGCCTGAAGGTCTTACGGAGATTTTTTGGCATTATTATTCAACACTTGTACTCTTTCTTTCTGAAATCTCTCGGCTTCACCTGGCTTGCCAAGCTTCAAATATACTTCGGCAATATGTTCAAGGATCGTTGGGTCTTTTAAAAGCCTGTCTGCCTGCATTAATTCTTTCAGCGCGTGATCGTAACGCCCTTGACGATAATACACCCATCCCTTAGTATCTAAATAAGCTGCATTACCCGGAGCTACAACAAGCGCTGCATTAATATACTTCAGCGCCTCTTCCAAATGAGTATTATCTTCCGCATAACTATAGGCCAATGAATTCAGGCAATCCGGATTAACCGGTTGAATATCCAGGCATTGCTTCAAGAGTTGTACCCCTTCACTGCGCCGGGATCTTTCTAAATAATAGGTGCCCAGGACATAAAGAAGATCCGTATCCCCTGGATTCAATTTCAAAGCTAACTCAAACTGATCCATAGCCTTCTGTTCATACCCGGCCGCATAATACAACTGGCCTAAATACATCGGAAATTCCCAATTATCAGGTTCCTGTTCAGCCAACATTTTAAAAATATTCTCATACTCCAGGAAGGCTTTCCCATTCTCTTTTAATTCAGAATAAAGAAGCGCCAGAAAATAATGTGCCTTTAAATCATCAGGCGTCAGCTTCACTACCTCTTCGGCAACATGCACCGCATCCGAATAACGATCCAGCTGGGCATACGCAGACGCCAAACGCATACGAACGACGGGCGACGAACCATCATCGCTGATCGATTGTTCATAGTGCTCTGCCGCATCGTCCATGGCCCCTTGAAGCTCGGCCGTATAACCCATAATATAATGAGCGACACCCCTTGCCGTCCCGAAATTGTGCACCAGGACATTCGGTTGTGCCGCCCACCCATTAAAAACCAATAAGACGATAGAACAAGCGGCTACAAAAATTGTAACGCAGATCTTTTGCCGCATATAAATTCTAGGACTTTAGCGTGTTTCGCGCTTCTTAAGGTGACGTAAGGCCTTGCGCTGTTTCTTGCGCTTATGTGTCTTGATCTTACGAAGCTTTCGTTTTCTCCCGCACGGCATAGTGTATCTCCCTTTTGATTAATAAATCAGCTTATTAATTGAATATTCAATGATCCCCTGTGCTCCAGCCTCCTTCAGGCCCGGGATAATCGTCCGAACAACACTTTCATCAATGATCGTCTCCAGCGCTACCCAGCCTTCTCTTGCCAGCGGAGCAATCGTAGGATTCTTTAATGCCGGCAAAGCTTCAATGACTGATTTCAAATTCTTTTCTTCTATATTCAATTTTAACCCTACCATATTATTTGCTGCTAATGCACCTTTAAGAAGCATAACGATCTGTTGCATCTTCTTTTGTTTCCAGGAATCCTTCGCTGATTGCTTATTGGCAATAAACTGTGTCGAAGACTCGCAAAGCGTTTCAACAATGCGCAATTTATTAGCGCGTAGGCTACTACCGGTCTCTGTCAATTCAACGATCGCATCCACAAGGCCTGACGTAACTTTGGCTTCTGTCGCACCCCAACTGAACTCTACATGAGCCTTGACCTTATGCTTGGCCAGGTATTTCTTGGTGATCCCAACGACTTCGGTCGCGATCTTTTTCCCCTGCAAATCCTTTACAGAACGGATCTGACAATCTTCTGGAACAGCCAAAACCCAACGGACTTTATTCGTTGTTGCTTTTGAATATTGCAGATCGGTAATCACATCGATCTTCGACCCGTTCTCTAATATCCAGTCAGCCCCGGTAATCCCGCAGTCTAACGTCCCATCCTCAACATAACGGGACATCTCCTGAGCGCGCAGAAGAACCGGCTTGATTTCTACATCATCTATATGAGGAAAGTAGGAACGGCTTGATAGCACTACCTTAAAACCCGCCTTCTCAAAAAGCGCGACCGTCGCTTCCTGTAAACTGCCTTTAGGTAAACCAAGCTTCAGAACCTTCATAATTCCCCCCCTATGATCCGTCATAATATCATTCTTTTGAAAATTGGCGCTCATTATATATGAAAGATTGAAAAAAAGTAAAGAAGAAAACAATTTGATGCAGAAAATCACTTGCCAAGCAAGAGGCCGACACCTATAATTCGCAAATAATTAATTTAACAGGAGACCACTCATGCTGAAAATTCTTCGCCATAAAGGTGTTGCCAAGAAAATCCTTTGGGTCATTGCAGGGATCATTATTATTTCCTTCGGATTTGGATTTGGGATCTCTAATTTCTCCTCCAATGTTTCTCTGACTGATTCAGCCGGTAAAGCTTTTGGATCCAAAGTCAGCATTAAAGAATTTCGCGAGAAATATATTGATACCCGCGATCAAGCCCTGCTCATGTATGGCGATAAGTTCCGCAAGGTCAGCGCCATGATGGACCTGAACAATGAAGCGTGGACACGCCTGCTTCTTGTGAAAGAAGCCGATCAACGGAATATCAAAGTATCTGATGCTGAAGTCATCGCTTTTATCCAAAGCATCCCCTTCTTTCAACATGAAGGAGCATTTGACCGTAAATCCTATGAAAATATCGTTAAATACTCTTTTCAGCGAGATCCAAGGCTTTTTGAAGAGGGGCTTCGCGACCAGATAAAAATAATGAAGATGTTCCGCAGTGAAACCATGGGGATCAATATTCCTGATGAAACAGTACGTAAAGAATATGAGCGCCGTAATCAGAAAGTAAAAGTAAGCTATCTTCTTATTGACCCAAAAACATTCACCCGGGACATTGCCCCGACGGAAAAAGAACTGCAGGATTATTTCTCTGCACACCAGGCTGACTTTCTTGAACCTGACTCAGTCAACGTTCAATACGCGCTCTTTGCTACTAACGAGAAAATGACGAATGATGCAAAGAGCACCGTCCAGGAGAAAGCCTCGGCTTTCTACAAGAAAACAAAGAATGCAGACGATTTTACCAGTGCCGCAAAAGCAGCCGGAGCCCTAATCCGAGAAACAGGCTTCTTTAATATGGAACAGCTTGATTCAGGCCTCGACTGGCCGCTGGATCTTCTGCAAAAAGTCTTCGAAGCAAAAAAAGGCGACATGCTTGAACCCGTTGAAACAATTCAAGGGATCCAAATCCTCAAAATATCCGACAAGAAACTGGCCTTCATCCCGGAATTCAATAAAGCTCAAAAAGCTATTCAGGAAAAATGGATCGCGGATAAGTCCCTGACAATCGCCAAAGAGAAGTCAAAAGAAGTCCATAAGTCCCTCTTAACAAAACTTTCCATCGGCATGTCGTTTGAAGCGACCGCGCAAACATTGAGCATTGAGAAGAAAACAACGCCCTTCTTCGGCCTTGGCGAATATGTCCCTGAGATCGGCATCTCTGACGACTTTGCTTCAGCCGCATTTACCCTGAATAAAGAGCACCCCGTCAGTGACGTAGTGCTCACTTCCCGGGGGCCAGTCATTCTGAAATGGGAAGCTCTTCAACCGATCGATGAAAAGAAATTCGAAGAATTAAAGAAAGATTTTACCGACTCTCTTGTTGAAGAACAGCGGATCTCCACCATGAACCGAGTGATCAAAGAGATCAAAGAAAAAGCCGGACTGGAAAGTTACCTGGATAAGATCAAGCCTTAAGGTTCTCGCTGAGCCATTGAAGATAAGCTTGACTGCCCGCCGTAAGAGGCAGTGCAATAATTTCAGGGATGGTATAACTATGAATTGCGCTAACCGTCTCTTGGATCTTATCGAACATATCCGCACGCGATCTTTTCCGCTTCTTCCAAACAAGACGCTGTCACTAAAACAATAATATATTCCATCAGACCTAAACCTTATTCCAGGGTTTCATCATGATCACATGGATCAAGCGACCGGAAGCCTCCGCATCACGGCGAAAAGAATGCCAGGACTTATCCGAATACGTATCGCAACCGCAATCCAGGATATTCCGGGCACAAACCCCCTGCCCTTCGATCTGCGCGCGATTCGCCGCCACCATATCAAAATAGAAAGAACCATCTTTCTCTACAACATCTGCCGGAAACATTTTCTTAAATTCAATGCCAACTGAATAATGCAATGGACGAATACACGGACCAATAACAGCAAGGATCCCTGCCGGATCAACATCATATTTCGTGTTCATCAACGCCACCGTCTTGGCCGCAATATTCAACCCTGTACTTTTCCATCCCGCATGAACAGCCGCAATCACATGCCTCGATGGCGCAAACAATAAAAGCGGAAGACAGTCCGCCGTTCGAACGGCAACGGCCAGTCCCGGTACTGTTGTTAAAACCGCATCTGCCTCCACAATCCCCGCTGAAGCAATATCATTAACTCCTGCTTCCCAAATAACATCTCCATGGACCTGCTTGGGGAAAATAATCCCTCCTGGCACACCGGCCGCGGCTAACGCCGAACGCTGAGCCTCTGTCATATGGAACTTTTCTGGGGAGGAAGGATCTCCCCGAAGGAAATCCAGGCCACTATCCGAAGAGAACCCCAACACATCACTTCCCAGAAAATGATCATATTTTAACCAGGCCATTAAACACCCCCCGATTGTGAATCATCAGAATTCCCGCGTTTATGCTCTTCAATATGCCGCAACTTTGTTTCCATATTTCTAAAACTGGTATCCCGAATATCCGAATATTTGCCATCAAGTTTAACGATCAGATCCCCGAATTCAATAAACCGCCCTTTAAACGTCTCAAAATGTTTAGCAAAGATATCAATATGATTCAGGATCTTTTTGATATCTTTCTCAAACCGGAAGTGTTCATGTGCCTGACGAATAACACTCAATACAGCATAAAGCGTGAAAGGAGAGCACAAGACAACCCTCTCTTTAAGCGCCTCATCCATCATCCCCGGCGCCTTCTCCTGAATAAAACTGAATACCTGCTCATTGGGGATAAATAACAGGACAAAATCTAACGTATTCTCTACTGGATTAATATATTCCCGCCCTCGCAACTCCTTGATGCGCGCACGAACATTCTTAAAGAAATCTTTTTCCGCTGCCTCCCGCTCACCCGCACCAGAAGCGTTCACCATAGCAAGATAATTATTCAAAGGGAACTTTACATCCATATTAACAACACGCTCATCCGGAAGCAAAAAGACAAAATCCGGACGCGTCCCGCTGGCTGCCTGCGACACCTGCTTTCGATAATTAACATTCTCCAACAACCCTGCATAACGGATAATATCCTCTGCCATCCGTTCGCCCCACTGACCGCGTAATTTATTATTACTGAGAGTGCTGGCTAATGACTGTGTAGTTTCCTGAAGGCGCAGTGTCGCCTGACTGGCACCCTGAAGTTCATTAGCCAACTGCCCGAACTTCTGAGCACGATCTTTTTCCCATTCACGCAATAACGTATCATACACATGTAATTTATCCTCAAGCGAGCGGACGGCTGATTCAAGAGACAGCCTTTTTGCTTCTTCTCCGGCCACAAGGCCAGCATCCCGAACACGTGACTGATCCTGCTGAGCCCGAATAAGTTCACTCAATCGTGCATTCTGGATAATAAGAATAACAATAGCCGCGACGACGCCCGCTAACATCACAATCAAAACAATATTAATCATCATGATATTCATCTATGCCTTCGATCGACTTATGGCACCAATTGAGTCATCAATGGGAATAAAACATTAAAATCAACAGGTTTAACCATATAATTAGAAATCCCTCTGCGGGCAAATATTTTTTTATTCTCTTCGTGAGCTGTCAGCACAATAATAGGAATATCTTTTAATCCGACAAGCTTCTGGACCTCACTGACAACCATATACCCATTCATCCCCGGCATCTCCACATCAAGGATAATGATCGAAGGGATCACTGTCTGTATCATCTTGAACCCTTGCTCACCATTAAGCGCCCGAAATACTTCATACCCCTCTTTTAACAAACGGCTTTCCATTAACATGCCACCTACAGGATCATCATCGATCACCAAAACTTTCTTGCCCATATCAAATCTCCTTATTCACTAACTCCGCCTGTCATTTATTCCTTAAACCGAAACTCTATAATAGCTCCCCCTGCCTCCGTAATCACACACACTTTCTCTGAAGAAACAGACTGGATCTGTCGGCGATACAGCCATTCTTCCCTGCCGCCAGGAATATCCAAAGTCTTTTTTAATAACGGCTCACCAAACTGTTTGACCAGTTGAGAGGTTGTTTTTACAGTCCGTACGATCTCTCCCAACCGCACCTGATCCAGCAATTTCTCAAACAAGGCATCCTGGCGTGCCACAGCCACACTCTGAGCGTCGCGTTCATCCGAATACTCTTTCAGAACCAAAGCCTGATCAAAGTATTGCAACTTGGAGCAAGACGTTAAAAGCACACCGCTCATCAAAAGAATAAAAAACTGCTGTTTATACATAAAAATACTATAGCACAAACTCATGTTTAGTTAGAATGTCTCAATAAAAATAATTTACTTGATAGAAGCCTCTTGACACGATACTCTTACATCTATGCCAAAAATGGGATTCTGGATAAAACTACTCGTCATCTTCTCAGCGGGCGCACTGCTATATGCCAATACACTCCACAGTGAATTTCATCTGGATGATATTCCTTTTATTGTCAAGAATCCAACCATTCGCGATATTTCCAACCTTGCCCTGATCGGAAAAAGTATCCTTGGAGAACATGCCAGGCACGTTGTCTTCTTTTCATTCGCACTTAACTACCATCTAAATAAACTGGGTGTATTCGGTTATCATATCTTTAATACCCTTATCCATCTACTGACCGTTGTTGGAATATGGCAGTTTACCCGTCTTCTTTTATCAACTCCACGATTTGCGTCTGTCTTAAGCCCTCAAAACAAAGAAAATATCGCTTTTTGTGCCGCATTTCTTTTTCTATGCCACCCGGCGAATACTCAGGCGATCACCTATATCACTCAACGTTTTGCTTCCATGGCAACCATGTTCTATATCGCCTCCCTCGCTTTCTATATTCAAGCGCGATCCACATGGAATATCTCGGCAGGGATCCCATTCTTTATTCTAGCCGGCGTATCTGCCGTCCTGGGCATGCTGTCAAAAGAAATTGTCATCACACTGCCTGTCATGGCTCTCCTCATTGATCGGTTTTGTATCTGTTATCCACCGCCAGCTCCGCCCAAAAGCAAGAAAAAAGCCCCTTCACCCACTAAAATACCCCTTGCCCTCATCGCAAGTATCATTGGACTAAGCTTGATCATTCCTCTGTTATTCCATTTTAATATCAGCAGCATCTTTGCCATGCAGCTCTCTTCTTCATCCCATGAAGGTGATCAGATCACTTTTAATACTTTCTTTCTTTCCCAATTTCGTGTTATGGCTATCATGCTCAGGCTGCTCATTTTACCATTTGATCAGAACCTGGACTATGATTTCCCGATCTCTACCGGGCTGTTCACGCCTATAACAACATTCATCAGCCTATCGGTGCTGATCTCCCTCGCTGTTGTTGCCTGGAAAATGTTCAAACGCAATTTCATTATTTCTTTCAGTATCCTATGGTTCTTTGTTACTTACCTTCCTGAATTCTATCCAAGGGTCCATGTTATCTTTGAACATAAATTCTATCTTATTTCAATCGGCTTCTTTATTGCCTTTGCTTATACACTTTGGGAACACCCTTCTCTCAAGAAGTTTGCCTTATGGACTTTTATCATCCTTTCCATAATATTAGGCATTTTAACGATCAAAAGAAATATGATCTGGAAAACAGAACAAACTCTATGGGAAGATGTTGTTAAAAAATCACCCGACAAATATCGCGCTAACCTGAACTTGGGAAATGTTTATCAACTTCAGGGGCAATATGATAAATCTATCCCTTATTACGACAAGGCGATCAAAGCCCTGCCATTCGGATATAAAGCGCTAAACAGCCGCGCTGTGGCTTTCTATATGAAAGGCAATATTGATGCCGCGATCGCCGATCTTGACCGCTCGATCAAAGCAAACCCGTCCTACGATGATCCTTATAATAATCGCGGGAACCTGTACCGTCAGCGCGGAGAATATCAAAAAGCAATTGAAGATTACAATATGGCCATTAAAGTCAGTCAATTCGCTCCTGTAGCTTACAAAAACAGAGCTGACGTTTATGCCAGGATCAATGAAGCCGAAAAATCGCTATCAGACTACCGAACAGCACTCAAACTTGATCCAAAATTGCGTGATGCCTACAATAATATGGGCAACTACCTTAAAGATCTGTCCCGCTTTCCGGAAGCACTGGAACTTTTCGATCAGGCTATCGCTCAAGACCCATCCAACAGTGCTGATTATTTTGTGGGACGAGGCAATGTCTACACCGGTATGAATGATCAACCCAAAGCCCTCAATGAATTTCTTCGTGCCCTGAAGATCCGCTCCTCGATGCCAGAAGCCTTATTCAACGCAGGTGTGGCTTGCGCGAATTTAGGTGATTTAAAGAAAGCCGATGAATTTTATTCAAAAGCTATCCAGGCCAACCCGTCCCTGGCTGTGGCCTATAACAATCGCGGAGATATTCGTCGTAAGCTGAACCAACGAACCGAATCCATCAACGATTTTCTTGCCGCTGACAGGCTAAGCACTGGGACAGAGATCATCCGACGTAATCTGATCCAAGCCTATCTTGAAAATGGAGAACTTGATAAAGCCATGAACACCTTCAATGCAAGTTTGGCCCAAGGCGTTCCACTCGATGAAAAATTCAAACAAGGATTTCTTAAGCTTTACGGACCTAAAACAAAATAACACGAGATATTTGTCAGGCTAATTATGCAATTATTCATTCAAATCCCCTGTTTTAATGAAGCCGAAACCCTGCCCGTAACCCTGGCACAGATCCCCCGATCCGTGACAGGCTGCCGGAACGTCAAAATACTTGTAATTGATGATGGAAGTTCTGACGGCACAGCAGATGTTGCCCGTAAGAACGGCGCTGATCATGTGATCACGCTTGTCTCCCATCAAGGCCTGGCTCGGGCTTTTGGTCTCGGACTGGAAGCCTGTGTCCAGCTTGGCGCTGACGTTATTGTTAACACCGATGCGGATAATCAATACAATGCCACGGATATCGATAAACTGACCGCTCCGATCATCCAACATCATGCTGATATTGTGATCGGCTCTCGCCCTATCGATACGATCGTCCACTTTTCACTAATAAAGAAACTTTTACAGAAAGTTGGAAGCTGCCTGATCCGCCAAATAAGCGGCGCCTCGATCAACGATGCGACCAGCGGATTTCGTGCTATCAGCCGTGAGGCGGCTCTCAAACTCAATATCTTCAGTCGTTATACTTACACACTGGAAATGCTCATCCAGGCTAATCAGAAGAACCTGACGGTGATCGATGTCCCGATCAGGGTCAATGGCTACCTTAGGCCATCACGTTTAATGAAGAATACCTGTTCATATGTTTTTCGCTCAATTTCAACAATTATTCGGGTATTCATTGACTATCACCCATTCCGATTCTTTTTCTTTATCGGATCCGTCTTTCTTCTTACTGGCAGCTTTCTTGGACTCCGCTTTCTATACCTGTTCCTTAACGGTTCCGGCCAAGGCCACGTTCAATCACTGATCCTGGCCTCTATATTTCTAGGAATAGGCTTTCAAACGATCCTGACAGCTTTCATTACAAATGTTTCTGCCATGAACAGAAGGATCATGGAAGATGTCCAATACCGGCTCAAATACGAGCAATACAAGAAGCCGTCTCATGGCTGATCAGGCTATCGGACTTCTTTCTGGTTATCTCCGCCATGTCAGGGTCTCAACCGTCACCCCCTACTTAACAGCGCCCGTTCTTGACATTGGCTGCGGATCCGGATATCTCTCCCAAACATTTCCGAGCGGCGACTATACCGGAGCAGACATTGATGAAGACTCCCTCATCGTCGCCCGTAAAATCCACCCGGAACATCCCTTTTATTTAATAAATAACCTGCCTGATGGAAAAAAATTTGATACTATTGTCCTGTTGGCTGTCATTGAGCACACAGCGAATCCCTGCGCACTCATCCTACGCCTTGCAGAAAAACTGACAACCAAAGGCAAGCTGGTGATCACCACCCCTCACCCTTCATTCCAGCAGTTCTATGAACTCGGTGCGCGAATCGGGCTTTTCAGCCGCACAGCTGCGAACGAACATCATCAATATATTGACCTCCTCAAAATGAAAAGTATAATCAGCGGGAGTCAATTAATATTAACGACTTATCACCGCTTTCTCTACGGCGCCAATCAACTCTTTATCCTGAGCCGTCAAGATTAATTAAAGCGAATGAAAACAATATCCTTCTTCATTTTCTTATCCGTATTCTTTATCTTTCAACCCGATGCGCTCCATCGTTACGGATTGATCTACAAAGGAGACGATTGGTCGTATTTTGCCCACGCGACATCCCTCGCTTTTGGACAATTTCCTTCTTACTCCAAAGAATACTGGATGATCGGTGATGGCGCACCAGCCCATCCATCCGGCCCCGGACTCATGGCAGCTCCTTTTGTTTTTCTTTTTTCATTCATTGACCGGATCATTGGTTCCGATATTATCCTGCAACGAACAGCCGCTAATTCCCGCTGGAGCTGGTCACTTTTTGGCTTCATTGTTGCGACATCTTTTTATTTATGGGCAGGTTGTGCTTTACTTTTTCAGGGACTGCGTCAGCATATCCATAAAAAGAACGCAGCCTGGGCAATCATTCTCATGGTCCTGGTTCAAGGCGCGCCCCTCTTTGCTTTTCACCGCCCTGTCTTCTCTCATATTTATGAACTCGCTATCGGCAGTTTTTTTATATACCTTCTACTAGACACTATCGGCCGAAGACGCCCCCTTCAAGGCTGGGAGATTGCTGCGGCCGGATTGGCCTGTGGATTAGGAATGCTCGTCAGATTCAACTTTATCTTCATGGCCCTCTCCTGGCCTATCCTGCTCACATTCACAAGCCTGTCCACCAAATCAAGCAAACAAAAGATATGGTCTATTCTCACAATGTATCTGATCGCCGGAGCCATCATCCTTCTATTTACCGCCTGCTCTGAAAAAGGCTTATCTTCTGTCATGACCGATGTCGTTAAAGATAAACTGATGATCTCAAACTCCTTACCACTGATCTGCCAAAGGATCTGGCATATCCTGGTTGGTATTGACTGGGGGTTGCTTTATACAGCCCCTTTTCTTCTGATCGGATTGGCTTATTCCTTTTTTATCCAAACAGAGGCAGCAAAAGCCTTGCGCTGGATTACGCCTCTACTCCTCATCAATCTCTGGGTCGTCATTCAATGGATGACCCAAGGCAGCTGGTATGGTTACCGTTATATCATATTCAGCGCTTTCCCATTGCTTGTCTATCCATTCGCCCTGTTCATTGACCGTTTTGCGAAACAATGGGGATGGAAATTCTGGATCGGCGTAATGATCATTGCTGTATTCCCAACCGCATCCATGATATGTTTTGAAAATTCTCCGAACCTGAACCTGCATGTAACACCTCAATATTTCGGAGTCAGCGGCTGGGGCAACAATACCTATCAACTGGAAGTCTGGAAAGCTCTCTTTACCTTCCCGGACCTTTTCCATTGCGCAAGCTTACGCGGAGGCCCTGCCTATCTTCTTTATTTAACAGGATGGCAATTACCACCTTCACTCACGCTCTTATCTCAGTTTATTGAGAAAGCCTATCCACCGAATATCGACCGGCCAACCTTGATCAAAACACTGATCTTGTATGCCTTTCCCTTCATTCTTTATTCTTCCATTAAAGCCATTGACCGAATCAAAAACCGAGGCCGACAATGATCAAAGAAAATGGAATAATAGCCGGAAATATTACCGACAAATATAATTCATCGAATCCACTGCTGCGCTGGGCTATGCAAAACTTCCTGCGCTCGGCCCGCTCTCTCATCCTTCCGCTCAAGGAAGAAATACGATCGATCACCGAAGTCGGTTGCGGAGAAGGGCATCTTTGCGTGGAGATCCAATCCTGGGGATTTTCTGATATCCGCGCCTGTGATGTTTCAAGGCAGATCATTCAACAGGCTCGCAGTACCTACGGCAAAAAAGGAATAGAATTTTATACACGTTCGATCTACGAACTGGAGTCCAGGGATTCCGCTGATCTGATGATCAATGCCGAAGTCCTTGAGCATCTCGAACACCCCAGGCAGGCCCTCAAAAAACTCAAAGAACTCAAGCCGCGTTATTGCCTTTTCAGTGTACCCAATGAACCCTGGTGGCGAATGGCAAATGCACTGCGAGGAAAATATTTGTCAGACCTCGGAAATACCCCCGGTCATATCCAACACTGGTCTGCAAAGGATTTCCGCTCTCTCATCAGCGAATACTTTACCATCATCAAAGTCCAAGAACCATTCCCCTGGACTATGGTCCTGGCGCAAAGATAAACACTCTGCTTAAAAGACATGAGTCAGAAACTTTTTGGCAAAAGTCTGCAAGGCTTTATGAGAAAATATTCTCGACGGCGGCTCGCCTGTGCTTATCTTTAAGCGAGAGCGACGCGAGCTTTATATTTTTTCATAAACCGCCGCAGACGGCAAAAAGTTTCGTATAAAAGAACAAAAACACTTTTCCACTTTCATGACAATGTGTAACATAGAAACAAACATTTTTAAGCCCATTGTTATCATTTCTCACTACGCCTGATGAACCATTTCACAATTTCTAAGACCGGGACAACTGTAAAAGACAACCCAATTACAATAAGCCAATCCAATAATGGCAAACTCATCGTTCCAAAAGGCTTGTGCAAGAATGGCACATGAACGATCAAAACCAATAACGGCAACTCCACTAATATTGCCCAATTAAGCCACCTGTTGGCAAAAGGTTTCAACATCACCGATTCTCTGTCGGAACGATAACTGTAAGCTTTAAGAAACTGGATCAATACCAGTGACATAAAGGTCATTGTCATGGCTTCTTTTAAAGACATCCCTGACTTTAATCCCCACGAAAATATCCCTAAATTAATGATCGTTGACCATAAGCCTCCAGTCATCATCAATATAATGACCGGACGAGAAAAGATTCCCGAACGCTGATCGCGCGGCTTACTCATCATGAGATTAGACTCCGGCGGATCAACGGCAAGGGCTAATGCCGGAAGGCCATCCGTTGCCAAATTCACATATAATATTTGAACCGCTGTTAACGGAATTGGCATCCCAAGCAATACTGCCCCCGCCATGAGGCCGATCTCACCGATATTCGACGAGATCAGGTACATCAGATACTTCTTGATATTACCAAAAATATGCCGGCCTTCCTCAACCGCCGCAACGATCGAAGCAAAGTTATCATCCGTCAACATCACCGATGCCACTTCTTTCGTAACATCCGTACCGGTGATCCCCATCGCAATCCCGACATCCGCCTTCTTTAAAGCCGGAGCATCATTCACTCCATCTCCTGTCATCGCGACAACATGCCCCCGGCTCTGAAAGGCCGCTACCACCCGCAATTTATGCGCTGGAGAAACCCGGGCATAAACATCGATCCCTTCCACATCCCTAGCCAGATCGGCGTCACTGATCTGATCCAGCTCAACTCCCGTAACCACTCGCCCATTCTTTAGTATCCCAAGCTCCCGTGCGATCGCCTGCGCGGTCAGAGGATGATCCCCGGTTATCATGACAGGTTTAATGCCCGCATCTTCACAAATACGCACAGCTTCTTTCGCTTCACTCCGCGGTGGATCGATCATCCCCACCAACCCCATAAAGATCATATCTTCGCCAGCGGCCTTAATGTCCGTATCCGGCTTATACGCAACCGCCAGTACACGTAAGGCCTCTTTTGCCATCCCTTGAACAGAAATCAAAAGGTCTCTTCGCCGTT
The DNA here is from genome assembly GCA_020720365.1 of Candidatus Elulimicrobium sp. GTDB lineage: Bacteria > Omnitrophota > Gorgyraeia > Zapsychrales > Fredricksoniimonadaceae. Next base: position 2,104 of record DYOU01000029.1, on the reverse strand, counting down.
GCTCATCCAGACGTTCAATACGGCCATCCATCAAATAAGAAGAACAATGCGCAATAATAACTTCAGCGGCTCCCTTTGAATATGCCACCTGCTGACGACCGTCTTTCAAGCATAAAGTGATCATTCGTTTACTTTCAGATGTAAAAGGAATCTCACTCATGCGGACATTCTCACGATCAAGCATCGCCTTATCCAGCCCCGCCTTTGCGGCCGCTACAACCATCGCCCCTTCCGTGGGGTCTCCCGTCATCTCCCAACGACCCTCTTTTGTTCTGGCTAAATGAGCGTCCGATGAAAGAACTGCTGCCTGCAACAAAGCGTTCAAGTCCAGGGAAGGCTTAATAACAACCCCATTAACCAGGAAATCCCCTATTGGCTCGTATCCTGCCCCCTCAACGTTATAACATTGCCCGGAAATCAAAATCTTACGGATAGTCATTTCATCTTTAGTCAAAGTCCCTGTTTTATCTGAACAGATAACCGATGTGCAACCCAATGTTTCCACGGTAGGAAGGCGACGGATAAGCGCATTCCTTTTCACCATCCGTTGCACACCCAATGCCAATGAGATCGTAACAACTGCCGGTAAAGCCTCTGGAACAACAGCCACCGCCAAAGCGATCCCGAAGATCACCATCTCAAGTATCGGCTGTCCACGAAGCACCCCAAGTCCGGCAATGATCACCACAATAATGCCCGCTGCTTGTGCCAGTTTTTTACCCACATGATCCAGATTCTTCTGCAATGGCGTCTTTACCGTTTCCACCGACTGCAGCATACCGGTGATCTTTCCGAATTCTGTATTCATGCCCGTGGCCGTGACCACGGCATGCCCACGGCCATAACTGACAACTGTCCCTGAATAAACCATGTTATTCCGATCTCCGATCCCGAATACTCCGGACCCCAACGCCTCGATCTTCTTTTCAACAGCTAAAGACTCACCTGTCAAGGCGGCTTCTTCCACCTGAAGATTAAATGATTGAACAACCCTCGCGTCTGCCGGCACCTTATCTCCCGCCCGCAACAGGACAATATCTCCAGGAACAAGCTCTCGCGCAGGAACTTTTTTTTCCTTACCATTACGGAGCGTATTCGCCGTCGGAGCTGCCATACGACGCAAGGCATCAATCGCCCGTTCAGCACGGTACTCCTGAATAAAGCTCAGGCCAACAGCAAACAAAACGATCACCGCTATCGCGAGTGACTCCATGGCATGCCCCATAAAAGCCGAAAGGAGTGTCGCAGCTAGCAGGATCTGGATCAAAATATTCTTGAACTGGGCAAAAAATAAAACCCACGGCGACGCAGCTTCCGCCGCTTTCAACTCATTCGGACCATTCTCCAGAAATCGCCGATTAACTTCTTCCTCATCAAGTCCGGCATTCACCTCCGTCCTCAAACACTCTGCAACCTTCTCAACAGAAAGATAATAAAAATCATCTTGTGCCATACATCAAACCCCTTATTTCTTTCTAAATGAACTACCTCTTGTAAAAGCATCTTCCATTGTTTTCAACACTGCCTGTTCTTGTACTGAAACCTTGAAAGCAATACCCAGAAAACCCCCATCGGCCTCTGCCACTTTTCTGGCTCTCCCCATTAACTCGACTTTCAGCGCTAAACTTTCCTGTTCATTTAACGTCTCGCATAACCCCTCAATATAATGAACCCAAGCCGTCAATAATTGAGCCGGCGGACGCTGCTTCAACCAGGCATCCAGGAGGGCATAATCTACAGACCCTTTAATGATCCCATTCATCGCTGCTGCGGCTAACACAGCCTCATGCTCTTTTTCATCCACATGACCATCTGCCCAGGCGACCTCAACGAGCGGAGCCACCGCAATAGATGCTAACACTTCCGGAGAAACCTCCAACTCAATTAATTTGTCCAAAACTTTAGGATTATGGATACCGGCAATATCCGCTAAAGCTTCTCGCGTCCTTTTCATTTTTTCAATTTTCTTATGCTGAGCGATCATTTCCGCATCACGCTTTCTGAAGAACGCCTCTTCAAGAGAAAGCCCGCTTTCATATAAATTGTTATTCATTATCGTTGCTCCTTTTGTTATATTCTTTTAAGGTCTTTCGTATTAAGGGTG
>DYOU01000006.1:49705-59976 GCA_020720365.1 Candidatus Elulimicrobium sp. | reverse complement strand
GAATATCTGTCCAGTTAATACCCGTTGCTGTTAAAGAACCAATATCTGTCCAATTCACTCCCGCTATCGTTAGCGAACCAATATCTACCCAATTAACTCCTGTTGCACTAAGCTCACTAATATCGGTCCAATTAATTCCTGTGAGTGTTAATGAATTAACATCATCCCAATTAACTCCTGTTGTACTAATCTTTTCAATATCCTGCCAATTCACACCAATCGTTGACAATGTCTGAACATCTGTCCAATTAATTCCTGCTAAAGAAAATAATTCAATACTAGTCCAGTTAATACCTGATTGTGTTAATTGTTGGATATCTGTCCAATTTATTCCTTGATCTGAAAACGTATCAATATCAAGCCAATTAATTCCTTGATTAGATAGAATTTGAATATCGAACCAATTAATACCAACATTTGAAAATTTCTCAATGTCTTGCCAATTAATTCCATTCTTTGTTAGAACTTCAATATCAACCCAATTAATTCCTTCCAGAGTCAACGAATTCAAATCCGTCCAATTAATTCCTGAATTTGATAATGTTTCAATATCTGTCCAATTTAATCCTTGTTCACTCATTCTGGCAATATCGTTCCAATTAACTCCCGATATACTTAATGATCCAAAATCTGTCCAATTAATACCCGCATTCGTCATTAAATTTAACGTGTCCCAATTAATTCCTGCAACAGAAAATTCTTCTAAATCATTCCAATTAATTCCTGACATTGTTAATTGAGCTATATCATTCCAATTAATATTTGTTGTTGTTATTGATGAAATATCATTCCAATTAATTCCTGTTTCACTTAAAATTTCAATATCTAACCAGTTGATGCCTGAAGAACTGAGTGTTTCAACATTTGACCAATTAATATTATTTAGAGATAAAGAGGAAATATCCGCCCAATTAACCCCATTAATAGTTAGTATAGATAAATCACTCCAATTAATACCTTGATTGGAAAGAACGTCTAGATCATTCCAATTAATTCCATTAGATGACATCGACTGAATATTATCCCAATTAATCCCTGCCAAAGTTAATATTTGAATATCCATCCAATTAATATTAGTTTGAGAAATGGCATTAAGATCCAACCAATTAATTCCTGTAAGAGATAACGTAGCAATATCTTGCCAATTAACACCGTTTTCAGTCATTATTTCAATATCTTGCCAATTAATACCTTGAAGTGAAAGCGTTTGAATATCTGTCCAATTAAGAGCTGTATTTGACATTAAAGAAATATCTTCCCAATTAACAGCGGCTGATGAGAAAACTGTGAAATCATTCCAATTTATAGAAGAAGATGTTAATACTTGAAGATCTTCCCAGTTAACTCCATTTAATGATAATACTTCTATATCATCCCAATTAACACCTGCATCAGATAAAGTTTCAATATTATTCCAATTAATACCTGCATTTGTTAATGTAGCTAAATCAGTCCAATTAACACCTATACCATTCATTACATTAATATCTGACCAATTAACACCAATACCACTCATATAATTAATATCAGACCAATTCACACCCGATTTAGACATCATATCGATATCTTGCCAGTTAACTCCTTGACGAGTTAATGACTCAAAATCAGTCCAATTAATTCCGCTTAGAGTCAACTCTTGAATATCTAGCCAGTTAATACTACTTGTTGAAATTAATTGAATATCTAGCCAATTTATACCTGCCTGAGAAATTAAATTAATATCATTCCAATTAATGCCTTGTTCTGATAAAGATGAAATATCCTGCCAATTAACACCTGTTTTTGAAATTAAATCAATATCATTCCAATTAATGCCTGATAATGTTAACGTTTCAATATCTGACCAATTCACTCCCTTTGCAGACATTTCAGAAATATTATCCCAATTTATATTACTGGAACTGATTGTTAAAATATCTAACCAATTAATTCCAGTAGTTGTCATCGACGTAATATTTGACCAATTAATTCCATTGGAAGATAATGTATTAATATCAATCCAATTAATCCCAGCTAATGATAATTCACCAATATCTATCCAATTAAGCCCTTCACTTGTTAAACTATTTAAATCTGTCCAATTAATGCTTGAAGTAGACAATATATTTAAATCATTCCAATTAATTCCTAATTGACTTAATGTTTGAATATCATTCCAATTAATTCCAAGACCACTCAAACTTTGAATATCATCCCAATTAATTCCAACACCACTAACAATGGAAATATCTGTCCAATTCACACCGGATGATGCCATCAAAGACATATCATTCCAATTTACACCTGCCGCTGTCAGATCCGCAACATTATCCCAGTTAACTCCTGAAGTCGTCATTTCATCAAAACTTTGCCAGTTAATACCAGCATAGGTCATGGTTTGAATATTATCCCAGTTAATTCCACTCTCTGACATTCCTCCAATATCCGTCCAATTAATCCCTGAAAGACTTAAAGATCCAACATCTATCCAATTAATCCCTGATGTTGATAAAACTCCAATATCAATCCAGTTGATCCCATTTTTAGTGCTGACTTCAAAATCATTCCAATTAATACCTGCCGCTGTTAATGTCTGAACATCTAACCAGTTAACACCTGTAGAAGCCATTGACCCAATGTCTAACCAATTAATGCCTGTATCAGATAACTCACCAATATCTGTCCAATTAATACCAGCTACACTTAAACTACCTAAGTCTATCCAGTTAATACCCTCTGTTGCCAAAGACCCAATATCCGTCCAGTTAACACCCGCTTTAGTTAAAGATTCAACATCAGTCCAATTAACGCCTGATGTGGTTAACGACATAATGTTATCCCAATTGATTCCTGTAACAGTCATTGTTTCAAGACTTGTCCAATTGACCCCTGATTCAGATAATAATTCAACATCTGACCAATTAACTCCTGAAAGAGTCATTGATTGAAGATCTGCCCAATTAACACCCGCACCTGTTAAACCATTAACATCTGTCCAATTTATCCCTGATGCAGCCATTGTCTGAATATCAAGCCAATTAATTCCCGTACGACTTAAAAGATCAATATCATTCCAGTTCAATCCGATCTCGGACATTGTTTCAATATCTGTCCAATTCAATCCTTGTAATGTCAATGACTGCACATCTGTCCAATTAATCCCTGACATTGATAAACTTTCAACATCCAACCAATTTACCCCTGCCTGACTGACTTCCCCAATATTCTCCCAATTCACTCCAACTGTTGTCATAACAGAAACATCATTCCAGTTAATACCTAAACTGTTCATCAAATTCATATCCGACCAATTAACACCAACATTACTCATATAATTCAAATCCGACCAGTTAACACCGGTCTGGCTCATTGTTTCAATGTCTGTCCAATTGATACCTGCTAATGTTAACTGTTCAATATCCAGCCAGTTAACACCAGACAAGCTCATCGATCCAATATCAAGCCAATTAACTCCCGTTTTACTAACAACTTCCAAATCAAGCCAATTTACACCCGCCACAGTGACCGCACTAATATCCGCCCAATTAATTCCAATTGACGTTATAACATTTAAATCTATCCAATTAATACTCGCATCAGATAAAATCATTAAATCTAACCAATTAATGCCTGTATCAGATAACTCACCAATATCTGTCCAATTAATACCAGCTACACTTAAACTACCTAAGTCTATCCAGTTAATACCCTCTGTTGCCAAAGACCCAATATCCGTCCAGTTAACACCCGCTTTAGTTAAAGATTCAACATCAGTCCAATTAACGCCTGATGTGGTTAACGACATAATGTTATCCCAATTGATTCCTGTAACAGTCATTGTTTCAAGACTTGTCCAATTGACCCCTGATTCAGATAATAATTCAACATCTGACCAATTAACTCCTGAAAGAGTCATTGATTGAAGATCTGCCCAATTAACACCCGCACCTGTTAAACCATTAACATCTGTCCAATTTATCCCTGATGCAGCCATTGTCTGAATATCAAGCCAATTAATTCCCGTACGACTTAAAAGATCAATATCATTCCAGTTCAATCCGATCTCGGACATTGTTTCAATATCTGTCCAATTCAATCCTTGTAATGTCAATGACTGCACATCTGTCCAATTAATCCCTGACATTGATAAACTTTCAACATCCAACCAATTTACCCCTGCCTGACTGACTTCCCCAATATTCTCCCAATTCACTCCAACTGTTGTCATAACAGAAACATCATTCCAGTTAATACCTAAACTGTTCATCAAATTCATATCCGACCAATTAACACCAACATTACTCATATAATTCAAATCCGACCAGTTAACACCGGTCTGGCTCATTGTTTCAATGTCTGTCCAATTGATACCTGCTAATGTTAACTGTTCAATATCCAGCCAGTTAACACCAGACAAGCTCATCGATCCAATATCAAGCCAATTAACTCCCGTTTTACTAACAACTTCCAAATCAAGCCAATTTACACCCGCCACAGTGACCGCACTAATATCCGCCCAATTAATTCCAGCTAATGTAACAGCACTAATATCATCCCAATTCACACCTGATGTAGTCATTTCATCGAAACTTTGCCAATTGATACCTGCATATGTCAATGTTTGAATATTATTCCAATTGATTCCACTCTCACTCATTGAACCAATATCCGTCCAATTAATCCCTGAATCACTTAACTCTCCAATATCTTGCCAATTTACGCCTGCCAATGTTAATAATTGAACATCCATCCAATTAACGCCCATCTCACTTAACACACTAACATCTATCCAATTAATCCCTGCTAGTGTTACAGAGGTAATATCTGTCCAATTAATTCCAGATCCTGACAATCTATTTATATCCGTCCAATTAACACCTGCTAATGTCAATGAATTCAAATCACTCCAATTAATATTAGCTTCACTTAATATAGAAACATCGCTCCAATTCACTCCTGCGATTGAAAGCGATTCAATATCAGTCCAATTAATTCCTCTTGATGTTAATATTTGAATATCCGACCAATTCACACCTGCTTCACTTAAAGATCCAATATCTTCCCAATTAACACCAGCTGCAAATAAGCGATTCATATCTGTCCAATTCACAGCTGCAACTGATAATGCATTTATATCTGTCCAATTCACACCGGATGATGCCATCAAAGACATATCATTCCAATTTACACCTGCCGCTGTCAGATCCGCAACATTATCCCAGTTAACTCCTGAAGTCGTCATTTCATCAAAACTTTGCCAGTTAATACCAGCATAGGTCATGGTTTGAATATTATCCCAGTTAATTCCGGTTAAGGTCAAACTTCCAAGATCAATCCAATTAATGCCTGCCTGACTTAATAAGCCAACATCATTCCAATTAATTCCAGTAACAGATAATTGTTCAACATCAAGCCAATTAATTCCATTAATACTTAAAACATTAATATCCTGCCAATTCACTCCAATTGAAGACAACAATGAAATATCCTGCCAGTTAATCCCTGATCTACTAAGCGTTTCAAAATCAGTCCAGTTTAATTGTGTTTTAGTTAATTGAGCAAAATCATCCCAATTAATCCCTGCAACCGACAATGATTCAATATCAATCCAATTAATGCCCTTTGAACTCATTTCTCCAATATCAACCCAATTAATTCCATTGATTGACATCGTTCCTATATCATTCCAATTAACTTCTGTCTTAAATAAAACATCCATATCTGTCCAATTGATCCCTGCTAACGTCAATGCTTGAATATCAGACCAATTAATTCCTATTGTAGAAAAAGCGGTCAAATCATTCCAGTTGATTGTGGATGTTGATAAAACAGCAATATCGGACCAATTAAGACCATTGACTGACATTGTTCCAATGTCAACCCAATTAATTCCTGATAAACTTAATGATTGAATATCATTCCAATTGACTCCTTGATCACTTAATACACCAATATCTTCCCAATTAATTCCTGTAAGAGATAACCGAGTAATGTCATCCCAATTAATATGAACAGATGACAACGTCCCGATATCTTCCCAATTTATTTTAGAAGAAGAAAGTGTGTTTATGTCCGTCCAGTTAATTGAACTATCGGACAAGAGTGAAAGGTCGCTCCAGTTTATACCAGCATCAGATAAACTTTGAATATTATTCCAATTAACACCTTCTGAACTTAAAACTACAATATCATTCCAGTTAATTCCTGATCGAGATAATAATGAAATGTCCTGCCAATTAACAGAAGTTAAAGAAAGAACGTTTATATCATTCCAATTAATTTCAGATTTTGAAAGAGTGCTTATATCCTCCCAATTTATATTGGCAGCTGTAAGTGCATTAATATTAGTCCAATTAACTCCAGACAAAGACAATGTTTCTAAATCTAACCAGTTAATACCTGCTTCTGAAAAAGATTGAACATCAGTCCAATTAATGCCCTGTAAAGAAAGAGCTCCAATATCTAGCCAATTGATTCCAGATTCACTAAAAGATTCAACATCCGTCCAATTAACACCTGCCGTTGTTAACATTGCTAAATCTGTCCAGTTGACATTCGCTGCAAATATTTGATTTAAATCTGTCCAATTAATACCTGATCTTGAAAAAGTATTTATATCCTCCCAATTAACATTCGCCGCAGCAAGAGTACTTATATCCGTCCAATTAATGCCTAAAACTGTTAGCCTTTCAATATCCTGCCAATTAACTCCTGCGTCCGTTAAAACTTCAATATCTGTCCAATTAATTCTTGAATCAGACAAAATGGACAGGTCCTGCCAATTAACTCCAGCAGCAGATAATGAACTAATGTCAGACCAATTAACTGCTGTTGTTGATAATATATTAATGTCCGACCAATTAACTCCTGCCATTGTTAATTGACCAATATCCGACCAATTAATACCCGTCTCACTTAAAATTTCAATATCATTCCAATTAATCCCTTCAGAACTCAACCGTCCAATATCTGTCCAATTAACACCTACCTGAGAGAACATTTGAACATCTATCCAATTAATTCCTGCCGCAGAAATACTACCGATATCATTCCAGTTAATCCCTGATTCAGAAAGTATGAGAATGTCTTCCCAATTAACTCCCTTTAAAGTCATTACGCCTATATCTTCCCAATTGACTCCGGAACGAGTTAAAGTTGTAATATCATCCCAATTAAGAGCTGTCTTTGAAAGAATATCAAGATCCAACCAATTAACACCTGTTGCCGTCAAGATCCCGATATCCGACCAATTAACCCCGCTGATTGTTAATTCTTTAAGATCATTCCAATTAATATTTTCTCGTGTTAAAACATTAATATCGGACCAATTTATTCCTTGTGAAGAAATTTCCAGAATATCATTCCAATTAACACCCGTCCTCGATAGAATATCAATATCATTCCAATTAACGCCTGTTAATGACAACGTCTCAATATCATCCCAATTAATTCCAGTTGTACTCATTTTTCCAACATCTAACCAGTTAATGCCATTTAAAGAAAGAGTGCCCACATCTAACCAGTTAATGCCTTGCGTTGATAAAGTTTGAATATCTATCCAATTAATGCCCGTCAAAGATAATGTCTCAATATCTAACCAGTTAATTCCTGTTTCAGAAAATATTTGTACATCAGCCCAATTAATTCCTTGAACAGATAAACGTCCGATATCTAACCAGTTAATTCCTGTTTCTGACAACACTTCAATATTTGTCCAATTGATACCTTGCAAAGATAATGCGTTGATATCTGTCCAATTAACTCCAGCTAAAGAAAGACTTCCAATATCAGACCAATTGACTTGTGCATCTGATAATACGGAAAGATCAACCCAATTGATGCTATTAAGTGACATACTATTCAAATCAAGCCAATTAATTCCTGCGTCTGATAATGCGCCAATATCCTGCCAGTTAATGCCTGAATAACTAAGTGTATTTATATCTGTCCAATTAATGCCGCTCACTGATAAGGTTTGAATATTGGACCAATTAATTCCTTCGGCTGTTAACCGAGCCATGTCTACCCAATTAATATTAGCTGACGAAAATGTTCCTACCTCTTCCCAATTAATACCTTGTTTAGTTAAAACATCCACATCTAACCAATTAATACCTGTAGATGAAATGACTCCAATATCAGTCCAATTAATCCCCGCAATAGTTAAAGAAGACATATCATCCCAATTAAGACCCTGGGTTGATAACGTTTCTATATCAGTCCAGTTAACGCCTGCATCGGACATTTCACCAATATCCGTCCAATTAACACCATTCAATGTTAATACTGCAATATCTATCCAGTTAACTCCTGTATTAGTCATTGTCCCGACATCGATCCAATTAATGCCATTTAAAGACATTTGACCAATATCCGTCCAATTAACACCTGCAACAGCTAACGCACCAACATCTGTCCAATTAACTCCTTGTGTCGACAATATCCCAATATCCGACCAATTCACTCCAATCTCTGACATAACCGTTAACTCATCCCAATTAACAGCAGCCGTACTTAAAGACGAAACGCTATCCCAATTAATACCTCTATCACTTAAAACTCCAATATCGGACCAATTTACCCCCGCAACTGATAATGATTGAATATCATTCCAATTAATATTAACAGCTGCTAAAACAGAAATATCCGCCCAGTTAATACTGTTCGTTGTCATTTCGGTAATATTCTGCCAATTAAGGCCTGAAACTGACATTGCTTCAAAATCTGTCCAATTTACACCTGCATCTGACAGAATCTCAATATCTGACCAATTTATTCCAGTCTCAGAAATCACCTCAATATCTAACCAATTAATTCCTGTTTCACTTAAAACACCGATATCTGTCCAATTTACTCCTGCCAACGTAAGAGCTTGAATATCTTGCCAATTTATATTGGACTGCGAAAGATTGCTCACATCAGTCCAATTAATTCCCGCCTTGGTTAAAGACTGAACATCTGCCCAATTAATACCTGCCCGACTAAAAACTTCAATATCATTCCAATTAATACCTATAGTAGACAAAATATTAATATCTGCCCAATTAATGCCCGATTGAGAAAAGACTGTAATATCACTCCAATTCACACCGGCCTTACTTAGAGAATCTATGTCAGCCCAATTAATACCTGCTAAAGTAAGCTCATTAATATCTAACCAATTAACTCCGACAGAACTTAAAACACCTATATCACTCCAATTAATGCCACTCAAAGAAAACTGCTGTAAATCAGTCCAGTTAACGCCAATATTACTCAATGAACCGATATCATGCCAGTTAATCCCTGCCAAGGTCATGTCTTCAATATCATACCAATTAAGCCCTCGTTCTGACATTACCGTGAGATCATCCCAATTAATATTAGCTGTTGTTAATACGGCGAGATTATCCCAATTAACTCGATCCGGCCAAGCAACTCCAGCTCCTGTCATTAGAGCCAAATCAACCCAGTTAATGCCACTCGTTGTAAACAAATCAAGATCTGTCCAATTAATACCAATCCCAGTCAGGACCGAAAGGTCTGTCCAATTGACACCGACTCCTGCCAAATCAGAAATATCGTACCAATTAATTGAGGCATCACTCATGATCCCCAGATCATTCCAATTGATATTCGCCTCTGTAAGAGCATCAATATCCGACCAATTAACCCCGGCAACAGTCATTGAATAAAGATCATCCCAATTAATGCCAGCAGCAGCAATTTGCGCTAAGGTGCCATCCTGGGTGATCGAAGCTATAGCACTCCAATTAATGGCATCCGCAGCGGCTATTTGATCTGTCACTGTTCTAATGGCGGAAACACCGGACATTAAAACTTCGATATCCTGCCAATTCACTCCTGAAGTGTTCGAAAGTATATCTTTCGCATCTTCCCAGTTAATATGCGACTGCGAAAGGACAGCAATATCATCCCAATTAACGTCAGCATTATTGGCAACATTGGGCTTGATGAGATCCAATACGGCGTAAGTGCTATAAATTCCTGCATAAAGAGTCGGATCAGATGGAACACCATTTATAGTTGCCGATATCTTAATATCTAAATTTATAAAATAAGAATTCTTAAAGTTTGTCGGCGCCCACTTACCATTAGATCCTTCTGGCTCAAACCAATCCCTAGTTGCATTTGGCTTTAACGAAAAGAATGTTTTTATATTTCCATAAAGAGTTCCGTCAATAACACTATTCGGAGTTCCCGCATAAATCGTTGCATCGCAAGTATCCGCAGTAGTAATAGATTTGCGTTGACCATCACTTTCAAGCCACGCATAAAAAAGATACGTCTTC
>DYOU01000006.1:27906-49605 GCA_020720365.1 Candidatus Elulimicrobium sp. | reverse complement strand
AATAGATTTGCGTTGACCATCACTTTCAAGCCACGCATAAAAAAGATACGTCTTCAATTCATTATCCCAAACAGCCGCAAACTTTGGACCCGTTCCCTGAAAAATATCGAAAGCCTGTGACATTGCACCTGTTAAACCTTCCGCATCAGCTCGCAGTGTATACATCTCACCACCCGCTGTAATCTGAAGATCTGAAAAACTAACGATCCCGTTTACGGCATGGACGACTGTTGTCCCGCGAAGACCAGCATTACCAGGATTATTCGCGATTGAAATCGTTACTGATGTTGCATTGTCACTTGTAACAACATTATTGTCCACATCAACAACAGCAACAACAGGTTGACGAGAAAAATCTATTAAGGTTTTTGAGCTGGAAGGAGATGTAAGAAAAACTAACCGGGCAGCCTCACCATGAGAAAGGCTACCAGCAATACTCGACGTGGCCGTCGGAGTCCCAGATTGAACACCACCGGTGTAAATATCCCCGCCAATTGTTGCTTCTGCATTACTACCGTGACTGCCGCCGGAAAACTGCGCATAGGCAGAAGCCGCGCCAACAAGGTTTATTATTATAAGAATAATAAAGGTTATTGCGCAGCTGCTTATGAAAGTAATGTGTGTTTTTATTTTAGCTATTATCATCCCAGGGATCAACTGGTGTTAATTCGATAGCATCATTATTCAATTAAAAAAGGTTAACTTCAATAAATATCTTAAAAATTTTCTGATGATTTTAACACCAGCCTTTGAAAAGTAAAATAAAATCTTTCCGACGGAAAATCATTGCTGAAAAGTCCTGGCGAACCGCGCACCGTAAATAATGCCTGCGGCCGGATCAAAACGGCGCGAAAAACCTTCGCTATCAGGATCTTTTGCCGCAACGCCCCTGGATGAAATTTGAAAATGTCGAAGATTTGACGAGGCAAAATCCCCTCCCCTGTAACCAATGCCAATCGAATGGGTTACTCCCCTGCCTGCATCTTGAAGATCAATGCCTGGCCAATCCGTATTCGTCGCGTTCCCCTCATAGTTCGACATAAAAACAAGCTCTCCGTCGCCATGGGTACCAAGGAACTGACGTCCTTGAACACGTCCAATCGTTACAGCCGGCTCTGCGACATTACCTGAAAGCTCCATATTGCCATAGTAACCCGCACCACTCGTAATCCGGCTCGTTGCATTCTCAGCAAAGATTCCTACACGTAATGCGCCCTTCTGCCCCATGGCAGGGCCGTTCACCCGACCATCTCCGGACGTCCAACCCAATGCATTACGATTTAAATTTACAGCTCCGTCCAAGATCGCTTCTGTTCCGTTCTCATCTCCATTCGCCGGGAAGATCTCATCGGCTCCCGCCGCACGATACGAAGCCGTCCCCCAAGGCATCTCATCTGCCACAGGTTGAATATCTCCACCGCGCGCCGACTTCTCAAATTCAAGCTCTGTCATAGGACGCAGAGCCGCCCAATCGGCGAATGCTGCGGCATCAGGCCATGAAACATAAGTCATTGCACGAGCAGGTCGTTTTGTCTCTGCCGGACTTGTTGGTTCAACATGATCCCAGGCAATCGTATTGCGATTAACAACATCATCAGAATTTTTACCACCATCATACACGGCTGTAATATCACGATTAATCCGTGCCGACACAGGTAATGTATTAAAAAAACCTGCCCATTCACCTTCTGTTAATTCATATTTCATCAGGTAAAAACCTTGATAACCTTTTGGAAAAGAATTGGAAATCAAAAAAGAATCCCCTGAAGCATTCTCTCCGGAAGCTCCTGTGCCCTGATAATAATAACCACCTGTTGCTGTATTGGTTGTTGTAATAGCATTTTCTGAATTTACATACCAAGACTGATCATCGGCACTCCCCTTCTTCAATCGAAATTCTGATGCACTCGAACCATCCCCTGCAAAAAAAGCACCGGCAGGAATATACACCATTTCAATACCGAAAAGTTTAGTAATAGTGTTAGAGGCCTTGGCGGTTGTATCTGAAAGTCCATCCTGACCATAATTCCAAACAAAGCTAATATCTTTTACATCCACATCGCCGCTCCCGGTATCTTTCCGACGAAAAAAGAAACCCTTATGATCCTGAGAAACAACGGCTTCGAAACCAAGAGGAATAACAAATCCAGCCGGAGAAATCCCTGTTCCTAACATACTTGCATGATGCCAGGTCTTCCCTGCATCGGTTGAATATTTCATAAATATCCACGAAGCATCATGCGAGACGTTATTGCGCCAGCTATTATCCTGTTTTAAATTGAAAGTGAATGCCATTGTGTGATTTGCGTCACTGCTTGAAATTTGATCAAAATGAGAAATATCAAGATTGTTCGCGTGGATCATTGGTGCCAATACAAATAAAAACAAAGCAGAGAATATTGATTTTTTTAACATAAATAGTTTTCGGAAAGATAAGGGTTTAAGAATTACTGTCATCAACAGTTCTAACGCCGCGTCCACCATATGTGGGCTGAGAATCTTCTGCCCCAATAGCCGCTTCACTACGATCTGACGTACGCAACCGATCAGCACTATCCATCCACGAACCGCCACGAAATCCAGCACCAGCCGCAGATGTTATTCCTTTATCCAAAGAAGAGTCCATGCCAGGCCAACCTTCAACATCTGCATTTCCTTCAAACCCGGAGAGGGTCGTCAAATAACCATTGCCATTCTTTCCTGTGAAAGCCAAACCATTTAAATTCCCAACAGTTACAATCCATTCTTTAAGATTCCCTGAAAGCTCCATTATGCCGTAATAAGTCGCACCTGAAGAATTACGCGTAGATATTTCAGTTGAAAAAAGCCCCGTACGAACAGGTCCTTTTTGATATTCTTCACCATTATTACTGTCTCCACCGATGATCGTCTGCCCTCCAAAATTAGCATTGGCATCAACCGTTAAAGATACTTCATTCCCATCCTCAACATCACCAGAAAGAGAGCTTAAAGAAACAGTTGCTGCCGTTCCCCATACAAACTCACCCTTTACGGGCACTACAGGCCCTCTGGCCGCTTTTTCAAATTCCAGTTCACTCATCGGACGAAGCCCTGCCCAATCTAAAACCGCGCATAAATCCTGCCAAGTTAAATAACTGACAGGTCTCACCGAACGAGAAGTTGTACAAATTAATGGATTCCCGGAACAAGCCATTGTATTGCGGGCAATAACAGCGTCAGATCTCTTATGTGCATTATCGGTTAAATCACGTGAAAACCGAGCACTACTCGGTAATGAATTAACAAATTCAACCCACAAACCTTCTGTTAATTCATACTTCATCGCATAGAATGATTTGTACCCTTTGGGGAATTCTTGCGGAATAACAAAAGAAGCCCCTGTTGCATATTCTCCATTAACTCCACTTGAGGTATAATAATACCCTCCATTATTAACACTTGCCACTGAAATTGGATCGTCACTCTGAATTTCCCAAGGATCATTATCAGCAGAACCCTGACGAAACGAGGCTGTTGACGTTATAAAATCTCCTGCACTATAAAAACCTTCCGGAACAAAAACCATTTCAATCCCAAAGACATGTGCCGTAATTCTGGCATCATCAGAAAGACTCAACTGACTATAATCAACTGTTATTTTAACATCTTTAGTACTAAAAGAAGCTGTCGATTGATGCGCAGAAGGACGAATAAAAGCTCCTGTTTTATCTTTAGGAACATAAATTTCTGCATTCGACTTAGTTCCAGCGGATGTGCCTACTGGTGAAATTCCTTCCATCATAATTGGACAAAGCTCTTTTACGCCTGAAGACGACTGACTATCTGATAACCGGACTGTTAGCCATGCCGCATCATGATTAATTTTATTTCTCCAGGAATTATCCCACGTAAGATCAAAAACAACAGATAACGTCTTGGCAGACGGATCTCTTGTCCCCATTCTAACATTAGTAATATTTAAATTATTTGCCAAGACTGATGAAGAAAAAAGAATTGTTATGAACAAGATAACTAAAAGACACACTGCGGAACTACGATAATGCATATTACTCCTTTAGACTCTTATACTGCCGAAAAAATATTAAATGTAAAAAAATTAAAGTCTAAAATTTTAATGTTTGTTCTTAACGACCTACGTTTGTATGTCCTTGCAGCTCAGACTTTTCAACCTTAGATTCAGACATGCGCCCCTTCAAGCTGGTCTTTGCAGCAACAATCTTCTCTTCTACAAGCTTTTTATCTTCAGCATTCGGCTTCAAATACAAAAACCATTGGTAATGCTTCAATGCCGTTTCCTGATCTCCGACATATTCTCCACTCACAAAAGCAAGATTATAATGAGCATCCGCATCGTAGGGCATTAAATCAACAGCCTGGTAATATTCAACGACAGCGCGCTGATACTCTCCTCTTTCAAAATAAACATTGCCCATATTATAATGCGCACGCGCCAGCTCTTCTTTAAATTTTTCATCTTCAGGATCAAGATCGCCACCCTTCATTAAAATCTCATTCGCCTTTAATTCAACTTCTAATGGCGACAATGTCGACTGAACCGGATGTGCTGCAGCAACAGAGGCTTTTGCTTTGCCTTCATTAACTTCACTTAGCCTTGATTCCATTCTTTTCATCCGCGCTTCAAAAGACTGTTCCTGCGAAGCCATTTGGCCGCGCATATCTTCTATCTCTTTGGAATATTTAGCATTCAAATTCTCAACTCGACGGATTTCTTTAACAAACTGTTCTCTTTCAGCTCTCATTTCTTCAACACGTTTTGCTTCAAAGTCTTTTTCATTCTTTAACCGCTCAATCTCTTTCTTAAACGATTCCGGATCCGCTTGAATGCCTGCCACTGTCGTTAATGGTTCAGCTGCTCTAGCCGCTGAAACACATACGCCTGTAAACAGTGCAGCAACTGCAACGCCAATGCCAAGGATCTTTTTTA
The DNA here is from genome assembly GCA_020720365.1 of Candidatus Elulimicrobium sp. Classification (GTDB taxonomy): domain Bacteria; phylum Omnitrophota; class Gorgyraeia; order Zapsychrales; family Fredricksoniimonadaceae. The sequence goes on along the minus strand of DYOU01000006.1, from coordinate 44,678 downwards.
AAGATATCCCCATAAAAACCTCTCCAGAATGGTTTAAAACCAATTAATTGTACGCTTTTGACGGCTTGATAGTACCGTTCGATTCCTTGTAATTCTCTTTACCTGTCATAATATGAGGCGTAATGAATATCACAATTTCCGTCGATGTCATACTGTCAGATTCACTGCTGAACAACTTACCCATTAAAGGCATGCTGCCAAGCAAGGGCACACTTCTTTTAACATGAGATTTATCATCCTTGCGCAATCCCGCCAATATAATGGTAGTGCCATCTTCCACAAGGACTGTTGTTTCCACTTCAGTTTTATTTACTTGGGGAATTCCCCCCTTCTCCGACGTAACTTTTGCAACCACTGAAGAAATCTCCGGCTTTAATCTTAACGTAACCATGCCATCATCATTGATCGTAGGCATAACATTCAGTTTTAACCCAACATCAATAAAACGCACATCTTCACTGATAACAGGATTCGCTGTTCCAACCGTTGTCGAAATTATATAAGGAACAGTATCACCGATATGGATACGAGATTCTTCATTATTGATCGCAAGAATTTTAGGATTCGAAAGGATTTTTGTATCACTAACCTCATGCATAGCCCTGATCTCAGATATAAATTTATTTATATCAACAGTTCCTATGGCCACCTTGCCAAAGTTGGAGCTGAGATTCCCTGAGGAAGTGGTATTTAACATGGAGGTTCCAACTCTAATATCCCCGAACGTTTTACTATCCGTTGTCTGCAGAAAAGACCAATCAATTCCAGTATCATAATTCGGTTTCAAAATAACCTGCAAAATACGGGCTTCAATTAATACTTCCTTGGTAGGCTCATCCAAATGACGGATAATTTTCTCGATTTCACTCTTTCGGCCAGGAAAAACCCTGATGACCAACTGATTTGAACGCTCATCAGCCATAATAGAGCCCACCGATTTGGCATCAATCCTCATCCTAAGCTTATCCGCAACAATATCGGCCCTGGCATACTGAAGATTGTAAACAACGGTCTCAAGCGGCTGTTCAATATCGAGCACGACTTTCTTCATTCGAGCAATTGATTCAGGAGTATCAATAAGCACTAACGAACCTGTATCCTCATCAATAACGATCTTACCTACATTACTTTTAATATTATCTAACGCCGCCAGAACATAACTGGGTTTGGCATATTGTAAATGTAGTGTTTCAACAATAGTTTTTTCACCAAAAGACTTGCCAAACATCGCTTCATATTCAACAGAGGTCATAATCTGAATAATATCACTCTGGATGGAATAGGCCAACCTGTTGGAAATAACAACAATATCCAGCGCATCTTTTATTGCAACATTATCCAACAATACCGTTGTTCTACCATCGACGGCAGGGCTGATAACTACATTAAAATCCCCTTTCATCGCCAGAAACTTGATCACGTCAACAATGTTCATATCCCTGACATCAAGCGCAATCTTGCGCATCATCCGAATATCAACAGACTCCTTCGATTCGGATAAGAGCATTGTCTTGGGACGCTTAGCTTCCTGAGCCATTGCAGGAACGCTTGTCATTGCAGAAAAGGCGATCATGCAACAAAGAAAAACCAAAAATTGTAGGGGAATTCGCTTGTGTATTGTCATAACTTGATTGTTATCTCCTCGTTAGCGCGGGTAAAAACCACGCGATCCGTGTAGATGGTCTTAACGATCACATCCTCCACTTTATCTCCCTCTTTCAGGAAATGCGTCATGTGCGTTGACGTATCTTCTAGCATCACAGTCGCTGACTCAGGAACATCCAGCCAGGCAATCCCGACTATTCTGAATTTGGACATCTTTTTTTCAAACGCCGCTTTAAGAGAAACAACGTTATCAACAACAACTTTCTTTTCATACGGCTGAAAAATATTCCGGGAATTCATTTTATCCAAATAGTACGCAATACTTTTCATCTGCGGAACAAAAATACGTGACGACTCTTTTGAGGAATGCACATCAACATAAAAACTAACAGGCTCCTGCAATAAAGCCATTCCATTCCTTATTTCATATCCAAAAAAAATAAAACTGGCGACCATACATACGACGAGGAATATATTGAACTGATAAATGTTGACTGAAAAATGCTTGCCACTATTCTTAGGCGCAAGTTCTGCCGAAGCTTCGCCACTGGCAGCGGCCTTGGCCTTTTTAGAGGCCTCTATAATCTTCATTAACTTTTGTTCTGCTGTTTCTTTTTGTGCCATCTGCCGTCGACAAAATAAGGGTTAAACGATTTTAGGTATCCGCAAAGACCTCTGACACCGCTTTTATATTAACATAGTGAAAATGACCCGCAAGTTTTTTTTAACTTTTTTTCCCTTTTATTATTCGAAGCTGTAAAAAGAAAACTCCGCCGGAAACAGCCCCTGCCGTCCTTGCAAAAGCACGCAGCCATATCACAACTCCTGCCAACAATCCATCAATAGACCACCCCACCATCCCTATGCCCGCACCAAGCTCAAACACAATAAACCCCCATAAGAGCATACTCAACATTGAAAGATTTAATAGAAAAACGCCATGCAGCAACACCAGAGGGACCTCAAGAATATCTTTCCAAAACGTATAGTCATCACCTAAAACCATTGCGGAATGATCAAGATACAGACGAGCACGCCAAAAACCATGCCGATACTGCTCCATAAGGTAACGATCAAGTTTTGATTGATGATAATGCGCCACACACATATTCTTTAAGAACAGAATCTTCAGCCCGGATTGAAGCACCCTGTAACTCAAATCATTATCTTCACCGCTGGCACGCCGATAAGAAGCATTAAATCCATTCAAACGACGAAATAATTCCGTACGAATAGCAAAGTTATAACTGCCAAATGCCTTCGGATATTTAGACATTAAATTTAGATGCCGAAAACGAATTTCTTTATGAATAATACGCGCAAGCGGCTCATGAGGATTGGCAATCCCGTAACTTCCTGCAGCAACACCTACAGACTCATCCCTGAACGCCTCGGACATCCCCCGCACCCATCCCTGCTCCGGACAACAATCAGAATCTGTAAATATTAAAATATCCCCCGACGCCTCCAGAGCCCCCCGATTGCGCGCACTCGCCGGTCCCTGATTTTTCTGATATATATACCTTGCTTTGGGATAATGCTGAACAATGCCTGCAGTCCCGTCGACAGAACCATCGTCCACAACGATCAATTCTGTTTCACCATCATAAACCTGCCCTAAAACAGCCTCAATAGAAGCCTGGATCGTTGCCATTGAATTATACGCAGGAATAATAACACTCGCCTTCAAAGTCTTCTTGCCAGCCATCATCGCAGATCCTTCTTCATAGACCTCAGCTGCTGATCCAGAAGAGCGATCTTCTGCGCCATCCGGTCATTCCTTTTATTTTGCTGGCACAAGAAAACAGTAAGCAAAAGGCTCAAAAAAATGAACATTCCCATCAACCCAAAGAAAATAAAATTGCTCGGCAACTCAAACCCAAGATATCTCGCCAACCTGAATATCCAGCCCGGCTCAAGCGCGATCATCCCTCCAATCGCAGAGAAACAAAGCCACGCAAAGGCATACTTGAATGTAAGCTTTTCCCTCCGCACTAACTCAACGATAAACAAAAACAAAAGCAGCGAAAGAAGAAACGCAACCGTTCTTATGCCCATGGCCCGTATACCTTTCGGTCTTTCCACATGTGTAATAATATTGCTGCCGTTACCTTGATCATATAGTAAGGCGACTTAAGTTTCCCAATCGAACTCTTTCCGGTTGTTCGAGCCCGCATGGCAACAGGAACTTCAACCACTATCGCCCCAAGTCGGCGGGCAACAACAATAGCCTCCGGCTCAGGAAAATCCCCTGGATAATAACTTGCATAAACCTTAATAAGCCGCCTGCCGCAGGCCCGAAACCCTGATGTCGGATCTGTTGTAGGGAATCCCGTTAACGCACGGATCAATAAACGAAAGAAAGAAATCCCGATCCGACGAGTGAAGGAAGAACGAAAACCACCATCACAAACAAGAAACCGGCTCCCCACAGCCATATCTACGTTCTTGTTCTGAAGAGGTTTTATCAACGCCTCTAGGTATGTTACATCGTGCTGACCATCTCCATCCACCTGAACAGCTATATCAAACCCCTGCTCCATCGCGTAACGATATCCTAACTGAACCGCCCCCCCTATCCCTAAATTAAAAGGCAAATCCAGGACAACGGCTCCCGCGCGAATGGCCACCGCCGCTGTGTCATCACGCGACCCGTCGTTCACAACCAATGGAACAACAGGAAACGGTAACGCAAGAATATCCTGAACGACTCGTTCAATATTCCCGGATTCATTATAAGCTGGTATAATGGCGACTGTTTTCACATTCACGCGGCTTTCCCGAAAAGGTGTTTTACCCGAGTTAGACAACTCTGGTCAATAAGAAGGCCCTCCGTATAAATAACCATTCCTCCCCGGATTCCTTTATTCAACGTCAACGCGATTTTTGCCGCAGGAAATTTCTTCTTCAAGCCCCTGTAGAGCCTCTGCTCATCAGACGGAGAAAGTCCTGTCGAAATGACTACATCTACACTCATAACCTCATCCCTGGAGTCCAGATGTTCAAGGTCCTGTAAGGCCGCCTGGATCAACTCCCGTTTCAACAATTCCCAAAGACCAAAGATAATCAACAATGCTACAAAAACTTGCAAGAAGATAATCTGGCCAAGAATCATAGCCGGCCATTCGCCTTTAAAAACAAATATTTAGCCGCGTTCTCAATCATTCCATCAGCCGAAACATCTGCCGGAACATACTCATCCGGCTTAACTCCATCAAAAGGAAACGGACGGCCATCAGGAAAATGACCGCGGGCAACCACCATTGCAAAACTGGATCCATCCGACATATCGAATATGCTTTTCAGAAGCACTTGACCCGCTGTGTCACTTCCTATAATCACAGCACGCTTCCGTGCCTGCATTACACCTGAAAACAATTCAGACGCACTCCCTGTCTTATCATTAACCAAGATAGCCATTGGCCAATCATAATGGAATTGATCCGGCAACTTCGGGATCACCAGTTCGGATCGCGGCTTATGACGCCCTTCAAAATAAGCAAAAACCTCTTCATTCGGCAGAAAGAATGCGGAAATAAGCAAAGCAGCCAAAGGCGGTCCGCCAGGGTTATTCCGAAGGTCGATCACAAGACCACGCGGATTCTTCGCCGCTATCAAAGGCAGGAACCGGCCGATATCTTCATTGCTCTCACGATTAAATTTCTGGATCTCCAAACAATAAATGTCCGGAACACCCGTCGGTTTCAAGAAAGCCGTTTGTTTATAATACTCCTGGCTTTCAGGTGCAATAACACGCTGCGTACGCGTCAATGCATCAATATACTCAATGCGGACCTTAACCTCTGCTAATGGCACCAGCTTGGCTTTAACCTTTTCCTCACCCATTAACAAAACACTCTCACCATCTATACGAAGAATAATATCATCCTTGCGCAGCCCCTGAGTATAAGCTGTTGACCTCGGTTCAATAAAGACAACAACAAACCCCTCTTTATTCATCCGGCCCTCAATCCCAAGATCAGTTTTCTGACCATAAACCTCTTGCGCAAACTGTTCCGCCGGTTTAGGAGGCAGAAACCTGGAGAAAAGATCGTCCGGCTGTTTCAAAAAGTCTACTAAATACGCCGCACTACGCCAACGAACGTAATCATTACTCTTCTTTTCCAAGAGCAGACTGGGGAAAATCTTCTGATCAAAAGCCTTTATAAAACGATCGAAATCCGCACGATCCAGTTCAAAATAATAATTATCCTCCATCTGCTTATAGACTTCTTCAAAATAACTCAAATATTGATCACGGGATGTCTGACTATCGACGATAGAAATACCCTCGAAAGAGTTATCGACAGAGGAAGCCAATGGGGCAAAAATCAAAAACGATAGAAACATACCCCAACCACATAAGATCACAACAATACTTCTCATCGATACGGATCACTTTCATTATGGATAAACTAAAACACAAGAAATTTGCATGCTTTCCAAGAATCAAGAATGCCGAAGGCATAACGGCTACACCCAGACCGTAAACTTAAATATTCTAACACTTATACTCCAAAAGAAAACTAAAAGCTCACGTAAAGTTCTCAGTAATCTTGCGACGGACTTCCAGGGGGTCAACCGGAATATTCGTCACAAAAGCTGCGTGCGGGCGAAGCAAACGGTATTCCGGCATCTTTGGGGGGATCTTTAAATAGCGGCTAATAAGCGTTAGATCAAAAGCATAAAGGATCGTTCCGTGATGCAGAATATAATGACGCCCCCGGCGTTGAGCATTCCCGGAAAATTTCTGCTCAAAGTCTGCCACAACAAGATCACAGATCGGACGGAAGGCACCATCGACCCCCAAACCTCGGAGCGCCGCCATTACTCTATCTAAAATATAACGGTAGGAAGCTGAAATAGAGTCGAGTTCTGGACGCGCCTTCTTAGAAAGGATCAATGAAAAATTAAGACATCCCGGGCCTTGTAAAACCGTTCCTCCTCCTGAACAGCGACGTAAGACCGGAACAGCATCCTTGTGGGCAGCCTCAAGGTCAACGTCATCTTCTTCTTTACAAGTACGCCCAAGGACAATAAAATACGTGGGCGACTCCCAAAAACGAATAGTCTCACCACCACCGATCTCGGCACGACGCAATAACTCATCATCATAATCAAGATTGATCCTGGGATCAGAAGAACAGAAATTATCCGCGCGCATTGGGACGGTCAAAAAAATTGACATTCATTTCTCGGGCCGCCCTCACTTCATCTGGGCGTGAGATCGGCATCCTTAATGGGAAATCCTTGAAAGATTCGGGTGATGATTTGGCCAAGGCAGAGGCCTCGGCCATCACAGAAGCAAATTCATCCATCGTTGCCTTGCTTTCAGTCTCTGTAGGCTCTACCATAATCGCTTCTTTGACCGTCAGCGGAAAATATACTGTAGGAGGATGGATATTCCTGTCAATTAGAAACTTAGCAATATCAATAGCATGCACACCATTATCCGCCTGTTTACTGGCTGAAAACAGGCATTCATGCATACACACCCGGTCAAACGCTACCTGATAATACGGCTTGATTTTATGCAAAAGATAATTTGCATTCAATACAGCATGGTCTGCCGTCTGTTTGAGGCCTTCCCGGCCTAAGATCAACATATAAGCATACGCTCGAAGAATAATACCAAAAGCTCCATAAAATGAGGCGATATATCCAATAGAATGAGGATAATCATAATTTAACGCGTACTCCCCACTCTCGCGCTTGACTACACGCGAAACAGGAAGGAAAGGCTCCAACTTCTCTCCAACACCGACAGGCCCTGAGCCAGGACCGCCTCCGCCATGCGGAGTGGCGAAAGTTTTATGCAGATTCAAATGAACTACATCAAATCCAAGATCCCCTGGACGGGCGCGGCCAAGGATCGCGTTAAGATTAGCTCCATCATAATACATAATGCCATCAACAGAATGGATCAGCCGCGCAATTTCATCAATCTGCGGGTTGAACACGCCATGGGTGTCCGGGCAAGTCATCATTAAGCCCGCAACCTCATCATTTAAAACAGCTTTTAGCTTATCAAGATCCATGACCCCTCTTTTATCAGAGGGAACCGCAACAATGCTATACCCCGCCACCGCCGCACTAGCAGGATTAGTCCCATGAGCAGAATCAGGAACGATCACAACCTTCTTGTGCGTATTTCCTTTAGCCTTATGATAAGCCGCCATAAGCATGATTCCGGTCAATTCACCGTGAGCTCCTGCCAAAGGCTGCATCGTATATGCGTTCATCCCGGTGATCTCGCACAACCAACGCTCACATTCATAGAGAACTTCCAGCGCACCCTGAGCATACTTCTCTCCACCCTGCAATTGAGGTAATAAAGGATGCAGATCCGCAAACCCCATCATCCCTGCGACCTTCTCGGTAAATTTAGGATTATACTTCATCGTACACGAACCCAAAGGATAAAAATTGGCATCAACCGAGAAATTTCGCTGCGACAAACGAGTGAAATGCCTTACTACATCGAGCTCGGACACTTCTGGAAGCTCCGCGGCTTTAGATCGTAAGTATTGGGAGGGAAGCTTAATCTTGACCGGAACATCCGATGAGGGTAATTTGACTCCCTGACGACCTGAAACAGACCCTTCAAAGATAAGGTTCATATCTTCAGAACCTCCGCTAAGGCCTGTGCATACGCGAGCATCTCCTGTTTTGACCTTTTTTCAGTCACTGCGACAAGAAGATAATTATTCATCCCTTCATAATAACGCCCCAACGGAAACCCTGCCGCGAATCCAAGCGCCATCATCTTTTCAATCACAATGTTGGCATCCCTGGGCAAACAAACCGTAAACTCATTGAACGTCGGCGAGAATTTCTTGACTTCCACTCCCTTGATCTTGGATATTTCTTCTTTCAGGAATTCCGCCTTATCAAGATTCAGCTGCGCCAGGTCTTTTAACCCTTCTTTACCAAGAAGCGCCATAAAAATAGAGGCCTGCGTAGCGCAAAGAGCCACATTCGTACAAATATTAGATGTTGCCTTCTCCCGGCGAATATGCTGTTCCCGTGCCTGAAGCGTATTAACAAAACAACGCCGGCCTTGCTGATCTACTGTCTCTCCGACAATACGTCCGGGCATTTGACGAATATATTTCTTACGTGCCGCAATGAGCCCAAGGTAAGGGCCGCCGAAGTTTAATGACAACCCCAACGACTGCCCCTCTCCCGTCACAATATCCGCACCCATCTCTGCTGGAGTCTTCAAAATTCCCAGGGCAACAGGATAAACACTTTCAATCAATAAAGCCCCGCACGTATGAACCTTAGCGGCAATATCCGAATGATCATCAATCGCCCCAAAAAAGTTGGGATTCTGAAGAATGACCGCTGCCGTCTTATCATCGATCACCTGATCAATAGCCCTCCGGTCTGCCTGGCCATGAATGACAGCAACTTCAACAAACTGAATATTCAAGCTGTGCGTATACGATTGAATAATCTTTCGATAGATCGGATTAACGCCCGCGTCAATGACGATCTTGTTACGATGCGTAATCCGCAAGGCCATCATCATCGCTTCATACAAAGCTGTCCCACCTTCATACAATGACGCATTCGCCACTTCCATCCCCGTCAAAGTACAAACACTGCTCTGAAATTCAAAAAGAGCCTGCAAAGTCCCTTGAGCACATTCTGGCTGATAGGGTGTATAAGCTGTATAAAACTCTCCACGGGAAATAAGTGCCTGACAGGCTGCCGGCACATAATGATCATAATATCCCCCGCCAATAAACGGCACAGGGCCAACCATATTCTTTAAAGAAAGCCCGTTCAATTGACGCACAACCTCAAACTCACTCAAACCTTCCGGTAAATCAAAGGAATGCGGTGCATGACGAGGCTGAATATCCACAAACAGATCATCAATCGATCGCACTCCAATGGTAGAAAGCATCGCACGCACATCTTCAAATGTATTAGCTATATAAGGATTCATGATTAATTATTCCAGGCGCAAGCGCCAATGAATGGCTCACTCTTCTGAGGAATCAGCTCCACCATCGTTCCGGTCAAGACTGGATAGATAATTGCGATATTCATCTGCCGTTAAAAGATTCGAGGTCTCATCCATATCAGATATTTCAACCTTAACGATCCAACCCTTATCATAACAATAACGATTCAAAATCGACGGATCATCAACAAGGTCATCATTAACCTCAATAACCTTTCCGGAAATAGGCGAAAAGATATCGCTCGCGGACTTGACCGACTCCACTGAAAGCAGTTGTTCAAACTGCTCGACATCCTTATCAACACCCGGAAGTTCAGCATATGTAATATCCCCAAGAGCCGACTGGGCATAATCAGTTATCCCGATCGTCCCGACATTGTCCTCGATACTGATCCATTCATGCTCTTTGGTATAAAGATAATGTTCGATAATTTCCATATAAAGCTCCTTAAGACTAACTATTTTTTCAATGTGCCTTCTTTATAAAACGGACGCGGAACGAGCTCTGCGCGTTCCTTGAATTTTGTATCACCAAATATAATATCTTTGCCAATATCCGTAAACTCTTTTTTTAAAAATCCCGTACCAATCCCGGCGCCCAAAGCAGGCGAGAATGTCCCGCTAACAACATGCCCGGCCTCACAGCCATCCGCAGAAAACAAAATATGCCCCTGGCGCGGCGCACGGCGACTCTGAGAAATAAAACAAACCAGGCGTTGAGAGGTGCCCGTCAATATTTCCTGACGCACCGCTCCGCAACCGATAAACTCTTTCGACGGATCAAGGAAGCGTTTCAACCCCGCCTGCACGGGTGAAATATTCTCGTTTAATTCATGCCCATAAAGCGGATAACACACTTCTATCCTCAGAACATCGCGCACCCCGAGCCCCGTCGGCTTAACACGAGCATCCGAAAGAACCGCATCCCAAAAACGACCTGCCTTGTTCCAGGGATAATAAACCTCATACCCGAGTTCACCGGTATAGCCTGTACGGCTGACAACCACTCTCTCTCCCAGCACATCAAACTCAGCAAATGTATAATGATCCAGCCGCGTGATCCCCTGAACCAAAGGCATCAACACCTCTCTGGATAAAGGCCCCTGGATATCAATCTTCGCCGTCGCTGAAGAAATATCCTGAAAACATCCCCCAGCATTCAATTGAGACCGAAAATGCCTGGCATCTTTATCCGTATTCGCCGCATTCACCACGACCATCCACCGCTTATCGGCCAAGCGATAAACAATAAGGTCATCGATCGTCCCGCCCTGTTCATTTAATGAAAAACCATACCGGCAGGTCCCAACAGCCTGATCCACGAGCGATTGAGTTACAATACGGTCCAAGCCCGTTGATCCCAATGAACCATCAATAATAAATTCTCCCATATGAGAGCAATCAAAGATCGAACACCCTTGACGATTAGCGTCATGTTCTTTAATAATTCCATCGGGATATTGTAACGGCATATCCCAACCGCCAAACTCAACAATCTTGGCACCTAAAGAAATATGCTGTTGAATCAAAGGCGTTTGATAAGCCATAGATTACTCCAGGTACAAATCAATCCGGCCAACTTTCCCATTCCGAACGTCCATAGCAAAAGGAGCGCGAATAATTGCACCATCCACCGGGACTTTCTTGCGTCCACCCGAATAAGAAAGAACAGCACACACGACCTTGGCCTTCTTGGGACCAAATGTATCTTTACGTCCATTGTTATGATAAACCACCAAAGTCTGTCCCATAAACATAAAAGCGTACACACCGGCAGGCAAAGGTATCGAAGCAGGCTTACCATCCACAATAAGATTAGCAACAGAGGCTTCTTGTGTGAAGAGGCGCCCTTGAAGAAGTGGTTGAAAAGCCAACTCAATAGCCCCTTTCACACTAATAACAAACGGTGAAAGGCCTGCATTCATCAACATCCATATATGTACAAATTCAGCCGTACTGCCAGACAAGCGCGCCACATAACCTTGACCATGCAATGTTTTGTCATTATGCGCACTGGAAACAATGAACGATGAGTTCTCCAGAATACTGCGCCCATACTTTTCTGGTTGCATAAAAGCAACACAACATGTCGCCATTGCCTTATAGAATTCATCCATCAACCCGCGGCGTAACAACTCCAAAAGATACTTGTATTCCATATGCAGCCAAATCGACTCATTCTCAAGCCAACCGCGCGGGAATACCCTGGTCCGTCCGATCTCTTCCGTTTCGCCGGTAATATCCGCATTCAATTTGTACATTCCTAATGCCTTGTCATACAAAGCGCTCCGGGTAACCTGCCGATGTAAGCGCAGGGCCCTTTCCGGATCAGTTTCACAACGAAGCGCATGCACAAAGCCTTCGAGGAATAATGGCATATCCACTCGATCAAACACCAATGGACGCACATGTGGGCCTTCTTTTGCCGCAGGCATTCCTTCAACAATCTCATATCTGATCACTGTATGATAATAATATGTTGAGAATAATCCATCATCACGACGAGTACGCGCCACACCTGCATCGACTTTCCTGATCACAAATTCCAGAAAACAGCGAATATCTTCGAATGTTACCTCTTTCTCAATACCGCTGACGCCTTCGCGTACTTTAGCTCGATACTCCTCTTTAACGGTATTCGACTTCTTCCAGTAATCCAGATCTCCGAGTTTCTCACCCAGGATCCCCTTTAACTCATCAATAAAGAGTGCCAATTCCTCAAAGACAGGAATAAATTCATTCCCGCTCACCGCAAGCCTGTCAAGAGCCTCCATGACAAATAGAGCAAACCGCTTTAATTCAAATGTCTCACAGATCGATGACCCAAGTAATCCGGGAAGCCCGTTCAACGAATCATACCAACCAGGCTTATTCGCTTCCATATCGATCCCGATACCGCTCGGATCGAGAGTGGCCGCTTTATTCGCGATCAAACACAACATTTTCACCAATAAAGTCGTGCGGTAAACTTCTCCCTGACCATGCCGAACACGTAACTTATGCCCACGGTCTCTATCTTCCCTGCCTTCATGAAGTGAATCATATTGACGCACGCCTCGAGCAGTCAATACATAACGCTCATCACGCGGACGCACATAAACAGCATTATGATAAAAAGAGAAATCCCTCATCTCCATAAATATCAACCGTAAATTCTCGGGATATAAAGACAAATAACTCTCCAGAAGATCTATATTGTACGTCCAATGATCTACCCAAAAACCTTCACTATGCTGCGCTGTTTCAAATTTCTGACATACCCCCAACAATGCTGTTAAGAAATCTTTCGGAGAACCCTTTAATTGAACGTCATGATCGGCGATATAGGTAAACAAGTCCCCTGGCATAAAACCCTTTTTCAAAAAAGCTTTAAAGGCCTGAGCATCCCCGGACCTCACAGAAGCCGCTAAAAGAGAATCCAGCTTGGGAGAATCATCTGCCGTAAATGCCATCCCGCAAACCACCAGAGGATTATATGCATCTGCCTGCGACAGGCTAAAGAAATTAACGATCGCATTCTCTCTCAAATCAGAATTGAACCAAACATCATTACGGCGATTTTGATTAACATCTCGATAATTCCCATTCCCTTGCGACAAGAATGTAGGAGAAAGTTTAAAAAAATTGTAATCCCTTTCAGGATCCCCGTGCTTACGGCTATAGACATTAAATACGGCCGGGCCCTCACTGGTTTTCAACGAGATAGGCAAACCACCACGCAAAACATTGTCAAGAAATGTCTGGCCAACATACGCATCAAACTGCGGAACAGCGCTATGCGTAAAAGCCATTGACTTGATCTCTTCAATAATAAAACGATTACGCTCAGCTTTCGCAGCTATAAATCCTTTAGCTGTAACTTTCTTTACCGTTCCGTTCAATTCATCAACACTGCGCGTAAAACCTGTAAGGCTCACAACTTCTTTCACTCCCCCGGCTTTCAACGAGAATTTCGTTAACACCATCGCGGAAGGAGTACGATTCTCTGTCTGCTGCACAGGGTTGACCCGAGAATTCTTTTCCGTCAGAAATCTTTCCGGAAGAATAAAATCACTCGCCTGACCAAATATGATCGCCGCTTCAACGACCGGATCCAATAATGTCCCCGGACGGGCCTTGGGATCAAAAGCAAAATAAAAATTACCTTCTTTAATATGCTTGACCTGAGAAGTATCCGCCGCCTCTACATTCAATTGAAAATACGGCGCCTTCTTGTTCAAATTACGCACCTTATACCACGCCTCGATCGTACGGCACATATTCTTCATTACCCAATCATTCTGGCCAAAGGGGATAATAACCGGTAACCCATCAACAAGCTGAACTGACATAGCTGCTTTTGAAATATTCTCAACCTTAACACGACGGACAAGGCCTGCGAACGATTCCTCCGGAACAGTAAAATAATTCACCGTTACGCGAAGGCCTAAAGTCATATTCAACTCTTCGACCGTCAGGTCATGAGAAGTCACTGTCATTTTTTGGGTTACCTTGAAAGGCTGGCCAACCGAAGACCTGAACGGTTCATAAAACTTAACCGAACCAGACCTCTCTACCTTTAAAAAAGTACGAAACCCATGCGTCGCTGTTAACTGATAAGCCTTATTGGCTGGCTGGAATTCAAGAATAGCCTTATCTTTCGACTCAATACCAAAACTGGCAATGCCCTGCCCGCGATTAGTCGTAAAGACCCACATCGGAATGCCCCACACACCCGCAATACCAGGGAAAAAGTTTGAGAAAGGCTTAGCCTGATGATAATCATGAATAACAAAACTTCCCTGATCAAGCAATGAATGCTGACTATTGCGGCTCATTACGGCTCCTTTTATCCCAAGTTTAGAATGACTTTTTATCCCTGCGAAACAAATTGTAATATCCGGAAAGTTTGACCCATAATTCAATCGGGCCGTCTGTATCTTTGATCCGTATTCGTCTTAACTGATAGAGATCATGATTAAGTCGGTCATACCCGCGGTTTGTTGTAAATGCCGCTTTATACCCGGCCGCTTGTACAATCTGCTTTATGTCATCACTAAATCCACCGATAGGATACGCAAGATACTTGACTGCCCGCCCAAGACCTGCCTCCAGCCCCGCCTTACTCTCAACAAGCTCTCGATGAACAGCCTCCAAGCCTAGCTCAGGTAAATAAAAATGCTGAACCGTATGACTTCCGATCGTCACTCCATTCGCCGCCATTTCCTTGATCTGTGGCCAAGTCAGCATAGGAAGCCCCATTGGAGAATCACTCTGACCAATATACGCCAGAGGGATGAATATAGCAGACGGAATATTATATTTCTTCAAGATCGGAAAAGCATTCTTGTAGTTATTGGCTAAACCATCATCAAAAGTGATCACAACTCCTTTATCAGGAGCTCCCCTTCCTGAACGAGGAACTTTCATATATTCGTCAAGAGCTAGTACCTTATAGCCATTCTTTCGAATATAAGCCATCTGCTCATCAAAAGAGCGTAAGCTGACCGTATTAGCTTTAGCCCGATCAGAAGCCGCATCTCCGATGCTATGATACATTAAAACAGGGACAACATACTTACCCGGCAACCATAACCCCCAAAAGATAATTACAACCAAAAGAATACAACTTATCCCTAAAACAAATTTCTTCATAACTTCCATT
Organism: Candidatus Elulimicrobium sp.; assembly: GCA_020720365.1. Classification (GTDB taxonomy): domain Bacteria; phylum Omnitrophota; class Gorgyraeia; order Zapsychrales; family Fredricksoniimonadaceae. Next base: position 29,454 of record DYOU01000006.1, on the reverse strand, counting down.
AAAGAGTTGCAAGCGTTTCTTTAACCAGATCACTCACTAATTTGCCATCAGCACGGCCAGCGACTTTGTCCCGAACCAGCTTGATTACATTCCCCATATCTTTCGGCGACGTTGCGCCTGAATCAGCAACAACTCCTGCAATGATCTGCTTTATTTCTTCGAGCGGCAATTCCTGAGGTAGATAGACTTTCATGAGATCGATCTCGGCCCGTTCTTTTTCCGCCAACTCCGGGCGTCCACCTTTCTCAAATTGCTCAATCGAATCCTGACGCTGCTTAATCTGCTTCTTAATAACGGCCAAGACTCCCGCATCATCCAAAGATTCCAGACGGCTGTCCACCTTAATTTGCTTGATCATCGCACGCAAGTAATTAATTGCTGACGACCGTACTGAATCCCTCGCCTTCATTGCTGCTATATAATCTTTATTAATCTTCTCTTCTAACATAGATTCTCCATTTCTTCTTTTAAAACAATATAACTAAAAGTTATTTATATTAATAACTTTATTCCTTGATTTCAACCCCTTTATTATCTCAATGGAGGAAACCTTAACATCAAAATGAATTGAAAGGAATTTAACAAGTGCCTCATTCGCCCGGCCATCCAATGGAGGCACTGTCAAATAAATTTTTATACCGGTCGAGTCATCCTTATACAGGTTCTTTCTTGCCCCGGGAATAACTTTAACATTAATGACCATACATCCTCATAAAAACACTTCAAACAAGAAAAGTTGAAAATTATTCCATCCAATCGTAGAAAAATCTGCCCCTTTCAATCCATTAAAAAAATAAAAAAGGGCTAGATCTTCTAGCCCTGCTTTATTAAAGAACAAAACCTTTTCTAATTTATGAATTTAACATCAATATCAATACGCTTTTGCCCATAATTCGTGACTGCTTTATTCTGACCGTCCTTGACCATAAAGCCACCATTGCCATAAACGGCTTCCAGACGATCATGCTCTCTTTGCGCAGCGGCACGTACCTCGGCCGCCTGTTGATGCAACACTTTCATATTTTGCTTAACCATATAAATATGTTTCTTGAATATTTGAACCTTGGAACGGCCTTCGTTCACATCATTAATATCGGGCTGAAAAACAGACAACTCTTTACGGACTCCCTGCAACTCTGCATCCATGGCTTTATTTCTCATTTTAAAAGCACCGATCATCGATTCCAAAGCTTCGCCTTTCTGCGCCGCCCTATTTTTGTACCGCTCCAAAACAGAAATACTTGCTTTCAACTGATCATTCAGCTGCTGAATAGATGACAATTCACTACGAGTCATGGTCAGATCACTATTCGCCTGTTCCAGTTCTTGTGTTAAAATCTCAAGTTTCTGATTAGCCTCATTAAGAGCCACTTTTGTCACTTTATATTCATTCACATAGTGCCGATAATTCTGCGATTGCGTGACCGCTGTCTTTTCTGTTGTACTAGTCACCTCTTCCAGTGTCCGGTAATTAAGAACAAAGATAGCAAAACTTATACACCCCAACAAGGCCGCTATTCCCCACAATATCCATCTGAATTTATTCTG
>DYOU01000006.1:0-27806 GCA_020720365.1 Candidatus Elulimicrobium sp. | reverse complement strand
CCACTCATTTTATGATCAACCCTTTGTTCAATAGCTTTTGAATAATCTGCTGACGGCTCCTTAAACTCAATTCCATAAAAGAAATATCCAACACCTTGTTTGGCCCCTTTACCCCAAACGACTCTTCCCAAGGGAGGAACAAATGGTCCTTCAGATATTTCTTCCGCTTTTAATGAGATTAAAAGATCTTTCCCGACTGCAATAAGAACCTTTGTTTCTAACATGGCCCCGGAAACACTCAAATTCCTGAGGATTCCTCTTCCCGAAAAACCCAAATCCTCAATAAACCAGCGAACCGGGATATCATCCCGAACTCGAATATGTCTGCGCTGTCCGTCATCTCTTTGCATTCAAACCTCTCAGAAATTTTTATAAGTATACCGGCTTCTTTCATTTATGACAAGAAGAAATATTCACAAAACAACAAAGAACGGCTACTTGCTCTTAAAGATTGTATTAAAAAGATCTCCAACAGCGTCACTCACAGCAGGATCTTTCAAAACTTTTTGCAATTCTTGCTTACCTCTATGCACCAATAAATGTTTGGTCAAATAATCCATATCAGGCTTAACCTTCGGACTCAACATCATCCCTGAAATAAAGAAAGGAATATAAATACGTCCATCTTCTTTCTTTAAACTTCCGATGTCTGATATTTTCTCAACAATAATCTTCGATACATCCGACGAAATAAAAACCGCGGAAGACAAGTTCAACTCTCCTGCCAAAGAAACTGTCCCATTCGCTGAAGCCATAACCTCATGAGTAAAAAGCTCTGCTTTTTCCAAAGCAATCTTTTGCTGATCCGCCTTCAATATTATTTCAACTCCATCCACAAATGTAATGCCTCTCTTGATATTTTCCTGCGTCTTAGCCGGAAATTGTGCTAATACAGCCTCCATCAAGCCTGGAAACATTGAAATACTGTTTAAACCCGCTGCCAGAATATTACCCCCTTCTAAAATAACATCGCTAAGCTTCAACACTCCTTGCGCATCCAAATGCTCGAGCCCTTTAGCCCCAATACGTGCTTCTTTAAACTGCCCCCTCAACACTCCATTCGCTTGCTTGAACCCCAAAGGCGCGATCATCGGTAAAGCCGCATTTAACTTAAAGGCCGAAATCTGAGCAACAGAAACTTCCACCTGAAGCGACTCAAGCCTTCCGGCTAACTTAATAAGATCCAACCCCATCTTTCCCGATACCATCACGTTTTGTGTTTCAGAAAAGAGCGCCGCATTCAAAGATACCTGAAAAGGATCTGTCAGAGAGAAATTCATTACCTTCATATCAATTTTATCAATATTCAAAGATATAGCTGGATCAAACAAGTGATCCGTATAATGAACGATAGCCCCTTTGATATCAATTCTTTTAACCAGAAGGACCGGGAACGCCGCTAATTGACCAGGCGCAGCAGCCTGTACCACAGGAGCAGCCGATGACACGGATAGAGGATTCATGCTCGCAGCGTTAATGCGCCCATCTTTCGCCCGAATAATCCTGATCTCTGGCGCAATAAACGTCATATCTGAAATAACGATCTTTCGCTGGTGAATAATCGCTCCGACGTCAACAGTTAGCCAGGCTTGAGGTATCTTTAGAAAAAGCTGATCGGAAAATTTCTTGTCATCTGTTAAAGAGGCATCCTGCAGCGTCAGCATTAGCCCTTTACTCAAAGAGAAAGCAAGCCCTGCACGCCCAACAGTCAACTGGCGGCCAGTTGACTTGGCAACAGCTTCAACAACTTGAGGAATGTGCTGATTAATATTAAAATTCTTTAAGAAAACAATCCCTCCAACAAAAAATACAACACTACAAACCAAACAAACAATAAAAATTATTTTTAATAATTTCACAATATTCTCCATCTTATTAAGAAATAACAAAATCAAATCAAGGTCGGGCCAATGACTACCAGAGAGTATTGGTTTCGATCTTATCAAGAAAATTGGAAATCGCTTCTTGACGATTATCAACCTTGATTGAAGATGAGGACTGACCCGCATTAGGCGAAGCCGATGTTACGTTATTTGGGGAAGACTTCTTCTCGATCTGCAATAAATATTGCGCTGTCTTTTTATACCCAACAATAAGAGCATTCACTTGCTCAAAATTAACACGCGCTCGATCGTATTGCTGCCTCTTATAAAGAGCGATAGCCTCAAGATAAAGACGATCAACCCCAGCCTCAAGATCTCGCTGAATAGCGCGGTGCTGAGTATCCAAACGGCTCTTTTCCTCATTTTCAGGAACATAAACTCCCGCCATAGCGACAGAAGAGTGATCCCCAATAGCTGCCGTTAGCGTTTTCTCCTGTGATCTTTTAACCGCTACAACAGGCGCCGCCTCTTTAAGTACAGAACGATCACTTAAGACTGCCTCTACTTCTTTCTGATTCCGACGGATCAGTGCTTCTTCATTTCTCCGCTTTCTTTCTTCCATGCGCATCTTGGCTAACTCCTCAACCCTGCGCTGACGTTCTGCAAAAATCAATCGACGTGATTCTTCTTTCAATTGAGCCCTGCGCTGATCGCCGATCATTCGCTGAAATTTCAAGTCTTCCGTCCTGTCAATAGCTCCAACTTCAATAGAAGAGCCTTTCGGTTTTTGCTGATCCGCTGTTTCAAAAGGAATCGGCTGCCCTTCTAGCTTACTGGTCATCTTTTTAACCTTTGAACTCTTGGCATGAGCGCTCTTCTCTGCTTTATTCTGCTCATTAAATTTAGATACCAACATTTTTTTGCGCTCGGCATCATTCTCTTTATCTATATTCCTTAATAAAAGCTGCCGTTCAACAGAAAGCTGCTGACCTGTATGCGCTGAAACTGCTTTGCCTGTCGCCTGCGTTGCCTGCTTTGCCTGCATCCCCTTATCACGCTCCCAATTTAATCTGATGGCAGCGCGCTTCTCTTCCAAATAACGCTCTTGTTCCTTCAGCTTTTTACGCTCATCGTCTTTTTTGTCTTTTTCTATGCTGGCTTCTACCAACCCAAGATAGCGTTCTGCTTTTTGAGTTTGAGAAACATTGCCAACTTTCATTAATTCTTCAAACTTGATTCGGGCTTCTTTATACCGTTTCATCTTGTAAAGATCAACACCCTCCTGGTCTAACTCTTTGGCACGAACAGCATCAAACATTTTGACATGATCAGACTCTGAACCTTCCTGTCTTTTTTCCAACTGGCGGTTTTCTTTCTTTAAACTCGCATTCTGCTCTTCAAAATCCTTGTTCGAAAGAATCCTGTCTATTCGCTGAACATAGGTATACGCCGCTTTAAAGGATGAATCGACCGCAAAGGCCTCAGAAAATTTTACGCGAGCTTCAGGATGCTGCCCTTTTGTATAAAACTGTTGGCCTTCTTTATAAAAAGCTTCTGCCTGCTGACGTACTGTCCGGCCCTCAACATTCGGCTTCATACCCTTAACGGGCATTTTTTCAGCCGAAGATTTTGCATGCAGGCGCTTCAACTTATTCTCCCAATCAATCCGAAAGTTCTCACGACGATCAACCATGCGACCTTTGATCACCTGAATCTCTTTTAACATAGAACTCAATTCATCATATTTCTGCTGAAGACCTGAAAAATCCTTCATCTCAGCCAATGTCAAAGCTTCCGTATTCGCATGGCCCGCCTTCGCGGCAACAGCAATAACCAACTCCCGATCTGCACTCTCTCCTTCTAGCAATAATATTTCTCCTTCAGCCCGCTCCACCTTCCATAACAATTCATCCGTATCTTTATAACCAGGCAACACTTTCTGAGCATCCATAAAACGCTCTTTTGCTACTGAATATTTTTTATCTTTTAAATGAACTAATCCCTGTTGATACAAGACCTCTGCCTGAAGCCGCATTTCTTTTTCTTGCTCACGAACCTGGCTTAACCGGTCTTTTTCTTTCTGTTTGATCGCCTGAAGCTCTTTTTGATTCTCCCCAGCACGCACGGCAGCCTCTTCTTCATGTTTCTCCTGCAGCTTCTGTTTCAAAGCCTCTCGACGAGAGTCAGACTCCTCTTCCAATAAACGTTCTTGAGTTTCCTTCTCTTGCACGTGTGCCGCAATACTCTGACCCTGCTTCTGCTGATCTTGAATTGTCCGTGCTAAACGTTTTCTTTCAATTTCCAGACTCGCCACGATCTTGTCGATTTTCGAAAATAATTTAGTCGAACTGACCAAATCCTTATCATCCGCCAAAGACCGGATCTGCCGATATAAATCTCCAGACTTCTGAGAAAGCTCCATAACAACCTTTGGGTTCCGTGCCAATACCTTTCTTTCTGCAGTAACCGTCGGATTACCTTTAGCACGAGAGATCAACCACAGATACTCACTCGTTGATTTATAGCCTTTTGACACAGCCTCAACTTCCTGAAACTTAACTCGAGCTTCTTCATATCTCCCAGACTTATACAATTCAAGAGCAGCAAGATAGATCGGTTCTGCCAAAGAAAAGGCTTCGAGATAAGCCTTCGCTTTGTCCCCTGCCGCTATCGTCGTTTTCAATTCTTGTGCTTTTGGCTCAAATGATTCGATCATATCAAAATAACGCTGCGTCGAACGATATCCAGGGCTTAACGCCTGAACTTCATTAAACTTCACTCTGGCCTCAAGATATTTCTTGTTTTTATACAACCCAACTGCTTCTTTATAAAGAGTAAGGACCTGATCCTGATCGACAGTAACCGCCATCATAACCTGCGCCGGCATAACAGGAGCCGCCGCCAATATCGTTTCAGGAAGAGCAATACCTCTCTTTAATAAATCAGCCTTAAGCTCCGTCAAAACTCTCCGAGTATCCTTAAAATTTGGTACAAGCGCTTCCACTTCACTATATTTCTGATATGTCTTAACCGGTTCGCCCTTCTCTGATAATAAAACCGCCTGTCGATAAAGGCTCTCAGCCTTAACCAGCTGCTGACGGCCTTCTTCTGTCTTTTGAGCAACAATATCCTTCTCTATGCCGGTCAAATAAGACTTTGTCTTTTTATAATTCGTTATAATCTTGTCTGTTTCCTGAAACTTCAATTTAGCCGTTTCATATTTCTCTTCATGATAAAGGGCAACGGCTTGCGCATACACCTGCTCTGCCTGTGACTGAAGAAGCAGTTTTGCCAAACGCTCACGTTCTACACGAATATCATTATCAATACGGGCCAAATACCCTCTCACACTGCGATAATTCGGATCAAGCCCGGAAACTTCCTTGAATTTTATCTTCGCTTCATCAAATTTATTCTCTGAATATAACTTCATCGCTGTTGAGTAAGCCCCCTCCGCCTGACGCAGCTTCTCTTCCCTAACAAGCCTTTCCTCCAATAAACGTATATCTTTATCCACCCGCTTTAAGTAAAAATCCACATTTTTATATTCAGGATACAGCGACTGCACTTGAAGAAACTTCTTCTTTGCTTCCACCAACTCCTGGGCTTTATATAATGCCAATGCCTCGGCATAGGTCGGCTCAACAGCCTCTTCCTGCTGCTTAAGTTCTGCCTCGATGCTTTTTTTCTTTATAGCCAGATTAATTAGTTTTAAATATTTTACAGTATCTTTATAATCCGGATAAATAACTTCAGTCTGAATAAACTTCTCCTTGGCAACCGTATAATCTCCCGCCTGATAAGCATCTAACGCCTGTTTATAAATCTCTTGCGCTATAGCAGTTCTTGCCTGAGCTTCAATCTCACTCTTCTTGCGCTGAATATCTGAATCAATGGTCGCCAAATATTTTGCCGTATCTTTAAAGTTAGAGCTCACCGCTTCCAATTCGAGAAATTTGGTCTTCGCTAAACTATAATCTGACAATTGATACGCTGTCACTGCCTGGGTGTACAAAGTATCTGCCTGACAATTCTGAACATTATCAAGGGACTGCTGCTTATGACGAATAATATCATCATCGATACGCTCCAAATAAAAAGCGGCTTGCTTATAATCAGGGTTAATTGCCACAAGCTCAATAAATTTAGCCTTCGCTCCTTCAAAATCACTCTTTTGATACAGAAGCAATGCCTGCGAATACAGGCCGTCAACAGCTTTTTCCTGCTTCATGCTCATGTCAATGGTTTTTTGCGCTTCAATATCCTCATCAATCCGGGACAAATACATTAGAGATTTCTTATAATTAGGATAAATGCTCTCTGCGGCCTGGAACTTCAGTTTGGCAATGGGGAAATCTTTTTTGTCATAAGCAACAATAGCCTCATTATAAACAACATCCGCCCTATCTCTTAGCTCTTTAAGCCTCTCGAGTTGCGCCTTCTGCGAGGCCAAATCCCCTTCTTTACGATTAGCCGCCACCATGGCCACTATATCCTCATCGATCCTCTTCAAATACGTCCGTGTTGATTTATAATCAGGAATACGCTGATCTACTTCAAGGAATTTCTCTTTGGATTCAATCAACCGGCCCATCTTGTAAAGATTGAAAGCCTCCGTATAAAGAGCATCGGCCTCGTCCGTAACCTTCTGGAACTTTATCTTTTCCTCCCTGCGTCGAGCCGCCGTTTCTTCCCAAAGCTTCTTCTCCGCTTCAAACTTCAACTGCTCTTCTTCCTTTTCCATCGCCGTCTTTTGCATGGCGATAATACGTTTCAAGTAATTACGCGTAGACTTATAATCAGGATACAAAGCCTCAACTTCATCAAACTTTTCACGTGCCTGAACATACTTATCTTTGTTAAACAAGCTCATCGCAGACTGATAAACGAACTCAGCCTGGTCTTTATTCTGCTCAAACTTTTCCCTCTGACGAACTTCCAGCGCTTTTTTGCGGTCTTCCTCTGCTTTCTTCAAGGCTAAAGCCTCTTCCCAACGCTGTTTATCTAATATCTTTTGACGATCACTACTTAATCGCAATTTGTCTGTTACAATATCACGTTCAATCCGCTGTAAATACGCACGCGTCGCCTTAAAATCAGGAGTGACCCACTCTACCTCTTGAAACTTCTCTTGAGCGGCCATGTATTGATGATCCTGATACAAACCGATCGCTTTATCGTAAACCCCCTGCGCCTGGAGCATTAACTGTTTTTGACGTTCTTCTTCCTTACGGTTAATTTCCTTGCGCCAAAGTTCTTTCTCGCGTAATCGGGCGATCTCCAACTCTTTCTGCTGAAGTTCTATTTCTTTTTTTTGATCCTTCATCTGCCGATGCTCTGCCAAGGCCATATCCTGTTCAATGATCTGCAGATAACTACGGACGGCTTTATACTCGGGATAAATTTCGTCAACCGTCAACAACTCTTCTTTAGCTTCCTTATAACGCTGCTGTTTATAAAGCGATACCGCGCCCTGATACATATTCTCTACACGTTCAAACGCATCTTTTTCTTCCGACTCTGAACGACGCTGCAATTCAGTCTCCTGCCGTGATAAAGCTACTTCCTGAACTTTAGCGCGATGTTGGCTTTCCCTAATATAATATTTCATTTCAGGATGCTCTGTAACACGGATAGCTTTATCGTACAATTGGCGGGATTCTTCAAGGAGCCCTTCCTCAGCTAATTTCTGAGCCTGCAGAAAATATTCCCGCGCTTTCTCTTCACGCTGCTGATTTCGCTTTCGCACAGCCTGATCCTTGATCTTTTCATTAACATTCTTGATATTATCCCTGGACTTTTGAATAAGAACTTTCAGGTCATAAACATAATTTGACTGAGCTTTATCTTCTTTCAAAACAGAGGGTTGACCATCAGGGAGAACTTGCGCATGAGTATCAATACCATTCAGCGCGGAGAAACAAAGAAGAAAAAAGAGTATGGTGGCGTTTTTTATCATTTAAAGAATTATCGTCGTCGAAATCTTCATTATTAGAATATTACTTTTAATTTATGTCATTGTAACATAGAGCGTTCGGCTTCTTCCACAATTTTCTCCCAAAGTTTCTTGGCCTGCCAAAACTCGCCTTTATCATAATATTCCTTGGCGCGCTGAAAGGCATTATAAAGCTTCTCTTCAAAAGATATATGCTTGCGAACAAAGTTCGCCGCCTCTTCAAACATTATTTGCGTGGCCTGCAGTATGTCCTTATAAATCTGACGGGATTCTTCCAGAAGACCTCGACTGTCAGCTTCTTGAGCCATCATGTACATCTGATTCAACTCAAGAACAACCGCACTGTCTTTATGCGCGAATTCATCATTAACCATCTTCCAGGCATAATGCTCAATCCGGTGGTCAAGCCACTTCTGACGAGCCCTGGCACGCTCTTCTGGAGTACGATCATACAACTTACCCGTCATACGAACATAAGGGCCCTGAACCGTATAACCCAAATTGGTCAAATCATCCACAAAATCTGTAAAGTTATATCCAATCCCGAGCTCCATATTATCATTAATACTGCGCACGCCCTCCACCAGAAAGCCAGACTTGCGATCCTGTGCTTCCCTCTGAGTCAAAATACGATACTCAGCCCCAACCTTCCAATCCTGATTCAAACGATAATTGGCCCGATTGATCAACAACCATGTATGTGTCTTTGCAAATTCAAACCCGGCCACTTTTTCTTCCATGATACGATAGGCTAATTTCTCTACCAACTGCCAATCATCGGTTAATTCATAGGCCCCTTCAGCAGACACAACATGCATCTTGGTTTCCTGAATATCACTGATATTGATTTGCCCGGACGGCCCCTGATTCTCTTTATATGTATATTTTGCGAAAAGATTTAACCGGTCATTATCGATCGGACGAAAAGCCGTACCCAACATGATCTCCTTATACTGCGCTTCAACCTTATCGATCGCCCTGTTCTTGGTCTGGGAATATTGAAATTTAGCCGAAAGCGTCAACTCGTCCGTCACCTTGCCTTGAGCATCCTGATACACAAGGAGCTGCTGTTTATCCTGAGCCCCGCGATCGAGCCGAGCTTCCAGCTTGGTGGAACTCTTGATCTTTTCCTGACCATCTTCATCCTTCTCGACATAACCCAACCCACCGGCAACGGCGATACGGGTATAAATTGAGCCGTCAATATTCTGCACCTGCCCTCTCTCAAAAGAGGCACTCGCAGCGATCCGGTCATTTACATCCCCTGTTAAACCGAAAATATTGGAAGCGGACCGTTCTGTCTGATTATCCGAAAACTTCTTTGTATACGACGTCTCCAACTTTTTGCCACTCTTCTCCTGTACAATCTTATACGTATCTCCCCGATCCTCACCGGCTTGCCCATAGGCAAACGTACGCTCCGCGACAATATCCCGTCCAGGAGCTAACGCCCCTTTTTCACCCAAAGTAAGCGTTGTCTTTGCGCCAGCCGCTGTTTCATCAATATCTACGCCTCCCGTTGTCGTACTCCCATCCTTGCCGGCTTTTGTCGCGTCAAAAGCCAATCCGCGGCTTAATATGCTCTTATCATCCGCCTGAACCTTGACGCCAGCCTTAAGTGCGGCATCATCGATCATCATTTCCGTATTCGCACCAACACCAAAAGCGGCGGCGGTTTGTGCCGGCCCTTTATCCGTCTGAGTGACACTATACGTTGTTTCAATGTTCATTTTATCACCGATCTTCTCCTGGCCCGTCAACGCCGTTGTCCGGGTCTGCAATACCGTCCCGTCAGCCGCTCGGGCTAACGCATAGTCGGTCGTAACCGCTAACTTCGGCGTAATATTAGCCGTAGCGGCCACTTTCATCGCCGTTCCTGCCGTGCCAAAAGACTCTTCCACTGTTGCCGATAGCTTGTCGGTCAACTGCCGGGTCAGCCCCGTCGTAACTTGACCATTTTTGGTCGGCTTGCCCGTAGGATCGACCTGATATTTCACTTTAGCCGCCGTCTTCTCATTGATGTCATAGTCAGCCTGCAAGGCCAGCGTGTCCTGCTCCTGGTTCGTTTCCGAAGAATACCTGACATCTTTACCAACAACCTTCTGATGGCGATATTCACTGGTAATACGCAAGCGGCGCGCGTCGTGAACCAGCTGCCAGACTGTCGTCGCTGTCTCCTGGGCGCCAACCTGCATTTGCGTCTGCAGATTTCCTTGCTCGATCAACTTCTGAACATCATAATTCGCCGTCAAACGCGTCACCGGAGTCAGATCAAACGTCAACCCAAGTCCTGAGAGCTGTTTACCCTGCTGAGAACTGGTTGATGCTGTCGCAAAGTTATTCTCAATCCATTTATAATAACTCTTGAGACCCAGCCGATCAAACAGACGGGTATCCTGTCGAATGCCATAAGCTTTTCCTGTTGCCAGATTACCTATCGCCAATTCACTGAACGTAATACCCCCATCCGTCGACACAAAACTACCGCTATCCTGCGCCGTTGTCTCGGCATATTCAAACTTAACCGTTGTCGCTTTACCCAAATGAGCCGTTACATCCTGCCCCTTCAAGCTATAATCCGCACTGGCCTGCGTTTCTTCAACATAAGTCCCTCCCACGACAACATTATCCCCCACCGCCTGTGCCACGCGCACGCCTTGCGTTGCCTCAGCCATTTTGTCTTTAACCTCATACTCATAATCCATCACCACATAAACAGGGTCACCACTTAACAGCTGATTGGAAATAATACGACCGGTATCCGCCGACATCGTCACAGGACGCCAGAAAAGGATGCGGCCTTGTGAGTTATCAATATCATAATCTACCCCGTCTTTCATTTCCGTTGTACTGCGTACCTGTCCGGTAACCGCATCACGTACTTCCAAATGAATTTTTACACTGCCAACAATAATATCCTGATGTTTTAAATAATACAGCGACCCCCCCGTTCCCAAGAATTCATTATGCGCCGACCGCTGACGGACTTCCGCATAAAAAGTGATCACACGGGTCCTTGGATCGCCATAGGGATTATTGGCCACATTCGTATAATCAACCTTTCCGCCATAAAGGGTACGGCTGTACTGAGCAAATTCAGTATCTTTAAGATCCACCGCATAATTACCCCAAACAGCCTGCGACTTATCCCATTCAAGCATTACATACAGATTGCCCTGTGTATTCGTCGCATCATAATTAATCTGGGAGGAATCTCCATAGACAGGGTAATACTGATCGTCCTTAATGCTGCGAAACATTTCTTTCTGCTTACGATCAGAATCGAAACTCGACGTAATAATATATTTGCCTTTAACTTTTCCTTTCAAATAATAAGCCATCTTGCCTTCCTGATAAAAACCGGGACGATATTTGTCAACAGACTGTACCGGCTCAATATTCCCGCGGTCAACGTTATATCCAACCTTGCCGTCCCCCATGGCCACAAACATCATGTAATCCTCACCAACCTTCAACGGCTTGCGATACTGCGACACCGGCACAGCAGACGGCGAAGCATTGACATCAAGCGCCGGAACGCCAGACGATGACGCCAACGCCGCCGTATCAACAGCAGAAGCACCTCCGCTCCCCCTTGGCGAATCATTGCCCAACGCACCATCCGCGCTAATAACTTCTATTTCATAATCTCCATCAGGAAGAATGATCTCCAACGGCTGATTCTTGACATTTGCATCATCTAACAAAGCCCTTGCCGTTAATACCTGACGCTCTTGTACAGGAAGATCAATAAAGAACTCTCCATTTTTAAGAATGCGTACTTGACGCACATCGGTCTCTTGCGGATCAATGGTTAATGTTTCACCACGCACAAAAATACTGCGCAGCTCTGAATTATCCACCTTAACCTGCGCGATAAGCCATTCCCGATAATCCTTATCCCTGGCTTCAGATTCTTTTTTCTTTTCTTCATCAGTCCTTTTAACTAAAGCCTCTGCCTCAAAATCTGTTAAAACCTTGAATGGTATCACTTTTTCTTTTGTTTCATCACGGCCATTCTTCTCATCTTCAACTTTAACAATATACGCATAATTCCGGTCCACCCGGACGTAGCGGCCTGAACTATCGCGCCCATCCCAAAGAACCGGATCGTGAATATTATAACGTGAACCGGTAAACTCTTTGACCAGGCGACGCGTATCTTTATCAACAACCTGCAGCTTCCAGGAAGAAATGAACGGCGCATAATTCATGAATATCCTGAATTCTACCGGTTTGATCACCGCGTCATTATTAAGCAAGAGTTCCTTATCAAACATATCTACATTCAGCAGAGGCGCAAGCTGATCCATTCTCTGATCAACCCGGATATTCTTTTCAAAGAAACGAACATCCTGGCCAACATCTTGCGCATTATCCACATTGATACCAAAATTAACTTTATAAACCATGCCCGGCGTCACATCAACAACCTGAACTTTATCCGTCGTTAAATATGATCCTTTAGGCAGGCTGCGCTCATCAACCCTGAGCAAATGACGGCCCGCGATAAGGCCGGGGACATGGAATTGGCCGTTCTTGTCCGTTATAAGGCTTGTTCCATCTTCCATGACAATATGAACATTCGGCACCTGCTGTTCGATGATCTCCTCACGATCCTCATAAATATATTCAGGCGCATCCTGACGGCCATTTTCATTAAGATCATAAAAGACCTTGCCGAACACGGTGCCAGCGTCAAACAAGGGATCCATAACAACCTTAACTGTTTCATGCGCACGATTTGAAATTAAAGAACCATTATCATATTTCAGAAAAGCCGTGTTCTCATAATTACCCGGAGCTACACCCGAACCGATCACCAGCTGATAACGCAATGTTTTCTTTTGATGCGGCGTGAACGCTCCCGATGTAAAGATCAACGGCCTGGCTACAACTGAGTCCTCAATAGGATCTCCGTCAAGCTGAACTCGCCCATTCATATATTTGAATCCGGGAGGGATCACATCGTTCAAATAAGTATTTAAGACCGCATTCTGATCGGAAAGATTCTCAATAGTCACGGTATACGTCACAACCTCACCGACACTCGCTTCAGTTTTATTGGCCGTTTTTTCAACTCTGAACAGGAACTGATTCGCATCCATCGGCTGATCAAGAACAATAACAGCGGTTCCTATTGTAAAATGCTCTGCGCGGGACCCGGTTACGATCACTCGACCTGCCGGAAGCTCACTGTCGGCAATAGTAGAGGGATACGTATAACCATACGCTTCAATCTGCAAATAAAACTCTCCGGTATCTGTAAAAAATGTGTACTCTCCCGTATCCCCCGTTATGAACGGGTTCGCATCATATGTTGAAATATCAGTTCCTGGAACGGCCAAGGTCCCATCACCTTTATAAATATAAACATTGGCACCTTTTATAGGATTATTAGTCTTGCTGTCAAAAACAAACCCGTGAATATCATTTAAAATATATGTGTTAATACTACTCGAAACTCCATTCACAACCACCGAAAGATAATTAACCCCTCGAGGCAATGCCTGTGTTAATTCAACAGCAAAAGTGCCGTCTGCCGCAACAGTCCCCTGCCCGGCATAGGCGTCCGGCGGCAAGGTCAACAGCTGCACCCCCAAGGAATCATTAGCCACCACATAAATGGCCGCGCCTGCCAGAGCAGTTCCCGTTATAGTTGGACGATCTCCAATAACTTTCCCCCCGTCAACAGGATTCGTAATCACCGGAACATTTGAAGAAGAAGGCGCATCTAGCACCGTAAGATTACTTGGCGGACCCAAATTTCCGGAAAAACTCGGCTGCAAGACATTCACCAGACCTGCTGGAGCGGAAGGCAGTGAAAATACTGTCACCGTTCCCAAGGATGCCTGATCCTGTCCTAATATAACACGAAAATTCCCATTCGTATCCGCCAATCCCGTCGCTACAGTAGCCCCATCCTGATCGACCACACTGACCGGTTGGCCTGGAATAGCCCTCCCGATAATGACAGGGTTCGGGCCGACAATACGACCGTCAGCAGGAGTGATCAAGAACAACTGACCAAATGTCCACCCATTATTTGTAGAAATTCCATTAACCTTCTGATCAATAGAGTTTAACGCGAAAATATGATTAGGCGATCCCGCTACATTGGCGATCGAGTCTTTGACATCCACATCTGTAACGACCTTCATGCCCGACGGAAGCGTAATAGTCCATGGCATTCCATCTGTTAATGAACGTAAGATAATCTTGTTTAATTCACTGCCAATAAAATCCAGGTCATGACTAACAGTCTGATTACTGCCCGCCTCAAATGTTAAGGATTTTCCTCCCACTTCATTTACTAAAAGATCATAAAAAACTGTATCGCCACGGATCACTGCCGGCGCAGATGTATCCAGAATGACCTGCCCATTATTGTTTATAAACGTAGCGCCATTCAGAGAATCTAGAGACCAACTCCCTGCCACGGTCAAGGCCGCCAGCGCTGCCGGAGCTGATAAAGTTCCGTAAATATCAATAGAGCTGTTCAGATCCATCCCACCGTTCAATGCATTCACCACAGCGCCCGCGCTGATCGTCGTTGCTCCATCAACAGTCATACTGTCACTTCCAGTTGATATATCCAACACCCCCGACGTTACTTGCAAGGTACCGTAAACATGCATATTATCCTGTGTAAAGTACGTCGAAGGCACCCCGCTGTCTGCGAGAACAAGATTAAAGAAGTCAATACCCGTATCCGCCGCGTCAAATTTATTCACTGAGACATCAGCGGTATTATCACCGGTAAATATAAATGTCCCTGAATCAATATCTGTTTCAAGGATCGCCAATGACTCTCCTCCTTGAGCAATAATAGTCCCATGATTGGACAATGCATTACTCACCGTTAATCCATATCCCTCCAGAGTCAAGGTCGCTCCTGTCTCCAGGATAAGATCTCTCGGTGCGACAGCTCCCGATAGCGCACTCAAAACAGGCTGATTCACGATCGGCTGGTTTGCCGGAATTGATAACGGGTCAATCCCCCGAAGCGTTACATCATCTCCCGTTAAAGGAACAAGGCCAAGGTCCCAATTCAATGGATCAGCCCAGTCAGTCGATACGGACCCATCCCACTTGACTGTCGGAATACCAAATATCCAATTTGTGTTATTCCCGGAATCCAGAGAGGCTGCTCCTCGAGCCACAAGCGCCACACCATCCGCTGCGTTAGAATCCCTCACATCCACATGTTGGATATTCTGAAAACTGCCGGTCTGAAGCTTTAATTCAGCCGGTCGCTCGGCTACCACAGCGCTCAGACTATCCGAACGAATGACAAGAGCATTGGTCGATAGTCCCTTTAACACTAAACTTGCCGCTACCGTTTGCGTTCCATTATCATCCAGGATCAATTGATGCACCAAAGCGCTTCCGACAGATATCTGCTTCTCAAAGGCATAAAAGGTCGTATCTCCGCTAATCGCCTGATCCGTACCTGCCGCATCAAAAACAACAGTCCCGTTACTATGCGTGAACACCCCCGCCGTATGTGTAAAGTTACCCGCAACATAAAGGCTCTTCCCTGTCCCGGGAGCTGAAAAAGCCCCCGTTATCAGATCAAAATTACCGGCTAGATCAATACTATTCGCGCTTGAGGTCATCGTCCCGCCATTAATGGTAAAAGAGCCATTAATGGTCATATCCTGACTTGAAAGAAAGTTCGAGGGGCTTACATTAAGATCATTAATGATCAAATTATAAAAAGTAGTGGGTCGTGACCCCGCGTTAAAACCGATATCCCCGCCGGAATTATTCCCCTGATAAACAAAAGTCCCTGAATCAGGATCAATTTGCGCGATAGATACATTTTCTGTCCCGTACAAATAAATAATACCGTTATTCGATAAAACACCCGGAGGAGCCAGCGCATCCGCAACTGTCAGATCAAATGTTGCAAGCGACAAACTTGTTGAAGTTTCCCTTAACGTTAGTGACCCAATATTCACCGCTGACGTTAACTCCGGCTGATTCCCGATAACAAGACCATGATCCTCATCGACCGTGCGAATGATCACATGATCATTCGCCAGGGGAACAATACCCAAATCCCAATTAAGCTGATCATCCCAGTCCGTAGACTGAGAGCCGTCCCATTTGATCGTAGCCGCTCCAAATAACCAGTTCGGGGTATTCACTCCTGTCTGGACTGAAGATCCACGAGCGACCAACGTCACTCCTGTTGCCGCATCATTATCTTTTACATCAACATGAGCGATCGTCTGCCCCCCATTAATATCCAACAGTAAATCGCCTGCAACACCATCCACAGTACTCCGGATCAATAACCGGTGAGTATTGTCTATTCCTGTCAATGTCAAATAGTTCGTAACCGTCACCGTATCATCCGCAGTAAACGTAAAAGAATGAATCTCATCCGTTCCTGCCGGGACAATCTTTGTCAAATTATAAAAAGTTGTCGTACCGCTTAATACCTGATCTGTCGAAACAGTGACTGATGTAGCATCAAATATCGCGGTCCCGCTATTAGGTGTGAACACTCCGGCCGAATGCGTAAAATCACCTGAAATCAGAAAATCTCTTCCTGTCCCCGGGGCCGATAGCACTCCTCCGCTGACCGTTACATCATTTAACCGAAGATTCCCTTGAAGGGCATTCAGCGTTCCGGATGAAACAAAAAGGCCCTGCAGATCGGTTAATTGCGCAGAAACATTATCCAGGTTAACCTGGCCTCCGGAAACAGTAGTATTATTTGTTACACTCACATCCCCGCTCACCGTCAATGTCCCGCCAGCGACCGTTAAATCATGCTGGACATACACTGTCACCCCTGAAATGATGGAGA
Organism: Candidatus Elulimicrobium sp.; assembly: GCA_020720365.1. Taxonomy (GTDB): domain Bacteria; phylum Omnitrophota; class Gorgyraeia; order Zapsychrales; family Fredricksoniimonadaceae. The sequence goes on along the minus strand of DYOU01000006.1, from coordinate 11,206 downwards.
AAGTCCCTGCTGTAAGCGTCATATCATTCGTGATCGTCATTATGGCATCTGTCGTAAAACTATCGGTTTGAGTTGTCATATTCTGCTCATGAATAACAAGATCGTGGAATGTCGTCACATAACTGCCGCCAATTGAGAAATTCCGCGCAATATTCACATTCACAAAACCATTCTGCATCCCATAATAAGTAAATGTCCCGTCATTGACCATCGTGCCAGCGGTTACCGTCTCCATGCCATTCAGGATCAAATTACCGTGATTTGTCAATGCGCCATCCAACGTCAAATCCTGCTGATTAAGTGTCACACTTGCACCCAGCGCGATCGTCAGGTTATTAACATGCGCAGGGACAGACGAAGTCAACATCGGAAGCGTTGCGACAGCAGGAATCACAGCATTATCACCAATGCCAGGCACGAGACCAAGATTCCAGTTAAACGGGTTATTCCAATCTTCATCTTCCGACCCATCCCAGGTGATCGTTACAGCCCCAAATTGCCAGTTCAGATTATTTCCGGAATTCAGCGATGATCCTCCACGCGCAACCAATGTTATCCCGTTATTCGCATTATTGTCCTGAACATCTACGGTCCGGATATTCTGCGCCCCTGAACTTTGCAATGTCAACAGAGCCGGTGAATGAGTCACACTGCTGCGCAATATTAAATTATCTGTATCGTTATACCCTTTTAACGTAAGCGAATTCTGAACGATCTGCTCCTCTCCGGCAGGAAAAGTCAATGTGCGGCTTCCTGGCGAATCAAGCGTCTTGGAAAAACCGTAGAAAGTCGTACTCCCGTAGATCGACTGATCCGTACCATCCAAATAAACAGTGGAACTACCTGAAATAAATGTCAATGCCGACGTGTTATTCCAATTTCCTGCCACAGTCATATTAAAACTATTCGCCATAAATGCCCCTGACAGATTGCTGAAAGTGCCATTAATATCCACCGCCCGCTGCTGAAGGACAACCGTTCCGGCACCGCTATGGGTAAGATCATAGAATGCATCTGAAATATCCGCACCCGGCGTAAGATACTGCACACCAGCACTCGCTGTAAAATCAACCGTCCCCGTACCGGCAAGATAAACACCCTGCCCATTCATAGTCCAATTCCCATTCAACTCGATACGGCCGGTCGTTGTAGTCAGGATGCCGGAGTTGTAAATGCTTCCATCCACGATTAACAATCCATTATTAACATTCAGAGTTGAATTAGAAGGGATGGTAATGCCAGAACCCCAGGCAGCAAAAACAACCACAAAGAAAGCCCCGGCAAAGAAAAAACTATTCGCCAAAGACTGCCAAAACATTTTTATACGAGAAAAATGAGGCATGTAATATTATTTTATTTTAATATATCTTAATATTCTTTATTAAAAGAATTTTAACAAATACCTGCTATTAAATAATCTTTTTCTTCTTTTTTATACTTAGATAAGAAATTTGAAGGATTCTTCTCCCACAAGAGACTTGATCTCCTCTATCAAGACCTCACTGGGAGAGACATGTAGCTGCGATCCAACCCGGATCTCAACACTGCGGAAATTCTTGGTATCAATCTGAAGATGAACCGGAACTTTTCCCGGAAAACGTTCAAGCCTTTGCTTCATCAGCCTTAGCTTCGCCGGATCGGTCTTCGTCATATCAATACGGATCATACGTACGGCATTATAAATAGACCCGATATCCTGTAAATCATCCACCATAATATTCACACGTGAATCACGAATACTCACCTTGCCTTTAATATAAACAACCGCACCATCTTTAATATTACGTACGACCCGGTCGAAGACTTCCGGAAAAATAACCGCCTCTATCTTGCCCAGGAGGTCCTCAAGGCGAAGGATCGCCATGCGCCGACCGTCCCTCTTAGTTACCGTCAAACGAACATCAATGATCATCCCAATAATAACCACCCCGCTATCATTCTTCATTCCCGGCAATTTCAAGGAATTCGCATTTGTAAACGTACCCATTTCCACTTTATAACGATCCAAAGGATGCCCGCTCAAATAAAAGCCAAGCAATTCTTTCTCAAATGCAAGTATTTGCGGCTGAAGCATTTCTGGTATTTCAGGAAAGGCCTCTGTTTCTTTGGTGAACCCTCCCGAATCCTCTCCGATTGAAAAGAAGGAAAATTGACCAACAACCTGCTCTTTTTGCTTACTCGTTCCCAAATTTAACGCCTGATCAAGGACCGCCATCATCTGCGAACGCTTCGCTCCGGTTGAATCAAAAGCCCCCGACCGGATCAACGATTCTACAACCTTACGGTTATTAGTTCGAAGATCAACCCGTTTACAAAAATCAAAAATTGAACTGTATCTCCCATGCTCTTCACGCTCCCGGACCAAAGCATCGATCGCCGCAGACCCCACATTCTTCACACCCAATAATCCATAACGGATCTTTCTGTCACTGGAAACCCTAAAAACGGTGCGGCTTTCATTCACATCCGGAGGTAAAACATCAATCCCCATGCGATCGGCAGCAGAAACATATTCCACAAGCTTATCCGTATTGTCTTTTTCATTGGTTAACAACGCACACATGAACTGTGTAGGATAATTCGCTTTCAGATAGGCAGTTTGATACGTTACGAGCGCATAAGCAGCTGAATGTGAACGATTGAATCCATATCCGGCGAACTTATCAATCAGATCAAATAAATACGTCGCTTCATCAAAAGGAATATCATTCACAGACTTCGCCCCATTTACAAAGAGATCTCGCATCTTGGCCATTTCACTGACATTCTTCTTTGACATTGCACGACGAAGATTGTCCGCTTCTGCCATTGTAAATCCGGCCAGGACACACGCCATCTGCATAACCTGTTCCTGGTAGATCGCTACACCATAACTATTCTTTAGCACTGGTTCGAGCTTGGGATGAAGATACCTGACCGGTTCATCACCGCGTTTGCGCTTAACAAAATCGTCAAGCATGCCGCTGCCCATAGGCCCTGGACGATAAAGTGCCAAAAGAGAAATAATATCTTCAAACTCTGTCGGATTACTGCGCACAAGTAAATTACGCATCCCATCGCTTTCAACCTGAAAAACTCCTGCACTCTCGCCGCGGCTTAGTAACTCATAGGCATTCTTGTCATCAATAGGGATCTTGCGCATATCAAGATCAATCCCCTTTGTATCCTTGATTATCCGAACGGCATCCGCAATAAGCGTCAATGTCTTCAACCCCAAGAAATCCATCTTGAGCAACCCGATCTTTTCCACGCCCTTCATGGTAAATGCCGTCGTAATCTGATTGTCGGCTTTATATAAAGGACAATATTCGATCAATGGCTTATCGGAAATAACAACTCCGGCCGCATGAACAGAGGCATGCCGGCTCAAACCCTCAAGGACCTTCGCCACTTCCATTAACTTTCGCGCCGTTGCATCCTGTTCCATAAGCTCTCGCAACTGAGGCTCATTATCCAAAGCCAGGTCAATCGTGATATGTTTGGGATTCCCTTCCTCGTCAACAAGCCTCTCCGGAATAAGCTTGGCAATCCGGTCAACATCCGAATAAGGGATACCGAAGGCCCGTCCTACATCTCGAATAACGGCTTTTGCCTGCATTGTCCCAAACGTAATGATCTGCGCCACACTATCACGGCCGTATTTACGCGTTACATAATCAACCACCTCTCCTCGCCGCTCAAAACAAAAATCAATATCGATATCCGGCATGCTTTTACGGCTGGGATTAAGAAACCTCTCAAAAAAAAGCGAGTACTTGATCGGATCAAGGTCTGTAATACCGAGCAAATAGCTTACCAGGCTTCCGGCCGCGGAACCACGACCTGGACCGACGGGAATATCATGGCTTTTAGCATAATGTACAAAGTCCCAAACAATCAGAAAATATCCAATGAACCCAAGTTCTGCGATTGTCTTTAATTCAAAATCCAGTTTTTCAATCACCTCTGCCGGTATTGTGGCGCCATAACGCTCCTCTGCCCCTTTCAGGCACAAACCACGCAAATACACATCATCTTTTTCGCCCGTCGGAACAACATACGCCGGGACATGATACTCCCCGAACTTCAGTTGCAAATCACACTTTTCCGCGATAGCCAGTGTATTCGTCAACGCTTCCGGTGCCCAGGCGAATTGACGCGCCATCTCATCATACGTCTTAAGATAAAACTGGTCGGAATTCATCCGCATCCGTTTTGCATCCGCTAAAGTTGTCTGCGTTTGAATACAAAGCAGTGTATCATGGGCTTCCGCATGCTGCGGAAGGATATAATGCACATCATTGGTCGCGACAAGCGGAAGCCCAAGCTCAGCGGACAATCTCACAAGGCCTTCATTTACGATTCTTTGCTCAGGTATCCCGTGCTCCATAGCCTCAAGATAAAAATCTCCCGGAGCAAAGATCGTCCGGTAATCATCGGCCGCACGTAACGCTTCATCATATTTCCCGACAGAAAGACGGGAGGCCACCTCCCCTTTCAAACAGGCGGATAAACCGATAAGGCCTTTGGAATAACTGGCAAGAACATCCTTGTCAATACGGGGTTTATAATAAAACCCCTCCAGAAAGCCGATGGAAACAAGCTTCATCAAATTGCCGTATCCCTCTGCATCCTTGGCTAATAATATTAAATGATGAATGCCCCGCTGCTCTCCGGACATTCGTTCAAAGCGACTGCCGGAAGCAATATAAGCCTCGCAGCCAATGATCGGTTTAATCCCTTTGGATTTTGCTTCTTCATAGAATTCAAGCGCCCCGAACATATTGCCGTGATCCGTCATGGCGACCGCCGGCATTTTTAATGCAACAATGCGCTTCATGAGGTCTTTAATACGGCACGCCCCGTCAAGCAGGCTGAATTGAGTATGAAGATGCAGGTGAACGAAGGACATAAAGCTTACGCTACTAATAGATGATTGAACAGGAAGAGCATGCTTCCGGCAATAACAGCGAAAGCATGCTCTTCCAAATAACCCTTAACTTTCAATAACTCTTTATTCCCACTCAATTGTTGCGGGTGGTTTAGAACTTATATCATACACAACACGATTAACACCACGGACTTCATTAATGATCCGGTTCGACATTTTCCCCAATAATTCATAGGGCAAATGAACCCAGTCGGCGGTCATACCATCCACGCTCGATACACAGCGGATCGCAATCACATTCTCATACGTACGCTGATCGCCCATAACCCCGACAGTCTTCACAGGTAATAGGACAGCAAATGACTGCCAGATCGTATTGTATAAATTAGCACGCTTCACTTCTTCCATCACACGCTCATCCGCTTCACGCAAAATATTTAACCGCTCATCCGTCACCTCACCCAAAATGCGAATCGCAAGCCCCGGGCCAGGAAACGGCTGACGTTTTAACAACACTTCAGGCATAGCGATTACTTTCCCGATCGCCCTCACTTCATCTTTAAAAAGATCCCGTAAAGGCTCGATCAATTTCAATTCAAGCGACTTCGGCAAGCCTCCGACATTATGATGGCTCTTAATGACGACAGACGGCCCTCCCAGAGGAGAAATAGACTCTATCACATCCGGATACAAAGTGCCCTGAGCCAGAAACTCTGCTCCTTTGATCTTTTTAGCATTCTCCTGAAATACTTCCACAAAGACACGCCCTATGATCTTACGCTTTTCTTCCGGATCCGTCACGCCTTTGAGCGCGTCAATAAACCGTTTGGACGCGTCAACCATCATGACATTCATTTTAAAATTAACTTTATAATTTTTATAAACCGATTGACCCTCACCTTTGCGAAGCAACCCGTTATCTACAAAAATACAATATAAATTGTTTCCGATAGCTTTCTGTAAAAGCATCGCAGCTACTGAAGAATCAACCCCGCCTGAAAGCCCAAGAACAACCTTCTTATTCCCAACAGTTTCCTGAATACGCTTGACCGCCCCGTCAATAAAACGATCCATTGTCCAGCGCGGAAGGCAGCTACAAACACCCAATACAAAATTCTGAAGTATATTCACTCCACGCTGGGTATGAACAACCTCGGGATGGAACTGCACTCCATAGATCTTTCTTGTACGATTGGCCATCGCAGCACAATTATTATTCAACGTATGAGCGATCTTTTCAAAACCAGGTGGTAATTGGGCGATCTCATCGCCGTGGCTCATCCAACATGTCAAATTCGTCGGCAGATTAGAAAAAAGATCCTTATTGCTGTCTACGAACAGCTCAGCTCGACCATATTCCCGATCTTTACACTTATTGACTTTACCTCCCATCATATACGTCAAGACCTGCATCCCGTAACATATCCCAAGGATAGGAAGGCCCATCTTAAGCAATTCCTTGTTCGGTTGAGGCGCGTCTTTATCATACACGCTCATCGGGCCACCAGAAAAAACAAGGCCCTTGGCGCCCATTTCCCGAACCTGATCAGGTGTAATATTGAAAGGGACAATCTGGCTAAAAACTTTATTTTCACGAATTCGACGAGCAACTAACTGGGTATATTGTGACCCAAAATCAAGTACCAAAATAATATCACGGCTTCTCGCTTTCTTAACCTTGATATTCAACGTCTTCGTGCTACCTTTAAGTAAACTGACCTTCTTATTCTCTCCCCGGAAAGCACTGTTATAAGACGGCGCAAGTTTTCTAAGCTTCAGCTGATATTTGGGCTTAACCTTAAACTTGGGTTTCGCCCCCTTGACCGCTGCCAATTTCTCTGTCTGTTTCACTTTAGGCATTGCTATCTCTCCTTAACGAACTTCTTCTATTTTCCCATTCCAACTTTTTGACTCATTTGAAAAACTTTGCCTTCACTCTGAAACGAATGGGCAATAATGATCTCTACATCATGCATCTCTTTAATATTCGACGCTCCTAGTGAGCCCATTGATGTTTGCAGTGCCCCGACAAGATTCTGCGAACCATCATCTACTTTCGCCGGACCTAAAAGGATCTCTTTCAATGTACCAGCTTGCCCCACCTTGACACGTGTCCCGCGCGGAAGATTCGCATTCGACGTTGCCATACCCCAATGGTAACCACGTCCAGGTGCTTCAAAAGCTTTGGCAAATGCAGACCCAACCATACAAGCATCTCCCCCGGCCGCGATCGCTTTACAGATCTCTCCGCCGATACGCATTCCTCCGTCAGTAATAACCGGCACATATTTACCTTTACGTTTAAAGAAATGATCGCGTGCCGCAGCGCAATCAACGGTTGCCGTGATCTGCGGAACGCCGATACCCAGAACTCCTCGGCTCGTACACGCCGCACCAGGGCCTACTCCGACAAGAATACCAGAAGCTCCAACTTCCATTAGTTCCAGCGTCACATCATATGTCACCGTATTTCCAACAATAATCGGGATCTTTGATTCTTTACAAAACTTTTCAATATCAAGGATCTTATACTCATTAGAAACATGCTTGACCGTGGCGACAGTCGACTGAATAATAAACAGGTCACAACCCGCCTCTTCTGCGATCTGATGGAATTTCTTGGCATTTTGAGGAATACAACTCACAACAACCGGCACTTTATGCTTTTTGATCTCTTCAATACGTTTTGCAATAAGAGCCTCTTTCACCGGCTTCGTATAAAGGCTTTGAATGAGCCTGGTTGCCTCCTCTGGCGCAGAGTCGGCGATCTGGTCCAGGATCGCATCGGGATTCTCATAACGAGTCTGCACACCATCAAGATTAATAGATGCAATACCGCCCATTTTCCCCATCTCGATCGCAAACTTGACATTGACTACGCCATCCATCGATGCCGCCAGGATCGGAATATCAAACTTCATCTTTCCAATAGACCAGGAAACATCCACTTCATTAGGATTAATGGTCCTGTCGCCTGGAACAAGCGCAACTTCATCAAAACCATAACAACGGCGAGCCCTTCTGTTAATACCGATCCAATCAGCCATACAACCGAACCTCCATACTTTCAATTATTTACGGAATCTTGACGGTTTGATCCGTTTCTGACAGGTGATAGAACCTTATATTATAATATAATATGTTAATAAGTCAATAAAAAAGCATCCCCAGGACTTTTGAAAGTCCCAGGGATGCCATTAATCCCAAAAACAGGGATTATTACATCATACCACCCATACCTCCGCCCATGCCGCCCATACCGCCCATGCCACCCATCGGAGGCATAGCCGGCTTATCCTTTTCAGGCGCATCTGCGATCAAACACTCTGTCGTCAGCAATAAACCAGCGATAGAAGCCGCATTCTGTAAAGCCGTACGCGTAACTTTTGCCGGATCAATAACACCGCTTTCGAGCATATCAACATACGCATCCTTGTTGATGTCAAAACCGATATTCTTCTTTTCTTTCTTAAGCCGATCAACAATGACCGACGCTTCAAGCCCTGCATTATGACAAAGCTGACGGACAGGAGATTCGATCGCGCGCAAAATAATATCAGCTCCGGTCTTCTCATCACCCGTAAGTGTAAGGGCCGCAACATCTTCAATGCAACGAAGTAAAGCAACTCCACCGCCAGGGACAATCCCTTCTTCGATGGCCGCACGCGTTGCATGAAGCGCATCTTCAACACGAGCCTTCTTCTCCTTCATTTCACTTTCGGTCGCCGCACCAACATTGATAATAGCAACACCGCCTGAAAGCTTCGCTAAACGCTCCTGAAGCTTCTCTTTATCATACGAAGAATCTGTCTTCTCGATCTGAGCCTTGATCTGAGCGATACGGCCTTTGATATCCACCGTTTTACCGGCGCCTTCAACGATCGTTGTGTTTTCTTTATCGATCTTCACTTTTTTTGCACGGCCAAGATCGGATAACTGAATATTTTCCAGCTTCATTCCACGATCTTCCGTGATGGCCATACCACCTGTAAGAGCTGCAATATCTTCTAACATAGCCTTACGACGATCTCCATAACCCGGGGCCTTAACAGCGGCACAAGACAAAGTCTTACGTAAATTATTAACAACCAAGGTTGCAAGAGCTTCACCATCAACATCTTCTGCAATAATGAGCAAAGGAGCTCCCGCCTTGGCTACCTTCTCCAGAACAGGAAGCATATCTTTAATATTTGATACCTTCTTTTCATAGATCAGAATGAAAGGACTTTCCAATTCACATTCCATCTTTTCCATATCAGTAGAGAAATATGGTGATAGATAACCCTGGTCAAACTGCATACCTTCAACAAATTTAAGCTCGGTATTAATGGTCTTGGATTCTTCAACAGTAATAACGCCATCTTTACCCACCTTATCAAACGCTTCGGCGATCTTCTTGCCGATAATATTATCTGAATTCGCCGCGATCGTAGCAACCTGCTCGACTTCGCGGTTTTCTTTCATATCAACTTTCTTTGACAGCTTAGCGATCTTCTCAACAACCGCAGTAACAGCTTTATCAATACCGCGCTTGAGGGCCATCGGATTAGCACCAGCTGTCACATTCTTCAAACCTTCACGATAAATCGCTTCCGCAAGGACTGTCGCCGTAGTTGTACCATCTCCGGCATTATCTGACGTCCGCTCAGCGACTTCCTTGACCATAGAAGCGCCCATATTCTCAAAAGCATTCTCAAGTTCGATCTCTTTAGCCACAGAAACACCATCTTTTGTGACTGTCGGAGAACCGAACTTCTTGTCGATAATAACATTGCGTCCCTTCGGACCTAAGGTTACCTTGACAGCCCTTGAAAGTTGTTCCACTCCACGAAGGATTGACCGACGTCCTTCATCGTCAAATTGTAATATCTTTGCACTCATCTGAAACCTCCTGAAAAATAGTTTTTTTATCCAGCCCAATAACCCTTACAAGTTGATCCTGTCCTTACTTTACTTAACCTTCGCAAGAGCTTCCTCTTGACGCACGATCGCGAGAACTTCCTCTTCACGAATGATCAACAGCGCGCTGCCATCTTTATCTTTGATCTCTGTACCACTGTATTTCCCATACAGAACAACATCGCCAATCTTAACTTCAAGAGACTGAACCTGCCCATTGTCCAACGACTTTCCCTTACCCACAGCAAGGACTTTACCCTCCTGAGGCTTCTCTTTTGCCGTATCCGGAAGGACGATGCCGCCCCTGGTGATCTCTTCGGCAGAAAGAGGCTGAATAATAATCCTGTCTCCTAATGGTTGAAGCTTCATTACTTACCTCCTTGTTGAACTTTAACTGATACGTTTAACCGATTTCTGCTACCGGACTTTCATATTTGCCAGCTAGCAATGATTCCCTTAGACTGCTAATTATCAAAAAATGTCTCATTTTGTCAAGAAGATTCTTTTATTTCAGACGTAATTAGCAAACAGATAGATAGAGTGCTAACTATCAATACTAAAAAAACCGCTGAAATACTATTTTTCAAAATAGCCTAAATCAAGCGGTTAACAAAGCTATTCCTTTAAAAATTAACCCCTCATCGACAGCAGCAACTCGATGCTTCATAAAACGTTTCATCATTAACGCATCCCCTCCGGTCATAACGACCTTTGGATCACATTTCATCTCCTCGGCCAGTCGAATAACCATACCATCACACAAAGAACCATACCCGTTAAAAAGCCCGCTTTGAATACTTTCTTCCGTTGATCGACCAATCGCCCGCTGAGGCTCTGCGATATAAACACGAGGCAAGAGCGCCGTTTTTTCAAATAACGCCTCTGCTGATAATCGTAATCCGGGAATAATAGCTCCGCCGAGGTACTCTCCACTGGACGATATACCATCAAAGGTGATCGCTGTCCCAAGATCGATCACAACCGCCGGAGCGCCATATAACTCGCGCGCGGCAAAAGCACACAACAACCGATCCTTACCGACCTGCCTTGGCCGATGATATTTATTTTCAATCGGGATCTTAATATCCCGACCAATAACCAGCGCCTTCTGTCTCCAGGCTTTACGAATCTTGCGAGAAAGGTCTTTTAATACATCCGGAACAACACTGCAAATGACAACTTGAGTAATCGAATAACGAGAGATTGACGATTCCAGAAAATTCGACAGTTTGACCCGAACCAGCTCACTCCCCGGCTCATTCTCGATCTTCGCCATATGACTTATCTTTCCATCCTTAAGGAAGGCAAAGCCGATCGTTGAATTTCCTATATCAATCGCACAAATCATAGTTTACCTACCATAAATATCTCCTGCTCAAAAAGCAAGAAGATTCCCCTTCTCCCCTTCACTTCAAAATAGACCCAACAAAAGCCTCG
>DYOU01000092.1 GCA_020720365.1 Candidatus Elulimicrobium sp. | reverse complement strand
CCCATGCTGCCTAATACCGCATCGGTCTTCCCAGCGTTAGACGGCAAGCGTACTGGTGCCGCATAAGACACCCCGGTCACAAACATGCTTACAATAACAACCAGCCCTAGAAACTTTCTCATATGTTCCTCCCCATGTTAAGTTTGACTTGGACGATCTTCCAGAAACGTCCAACTTAGGGATGATTATAAAAACAAGCCACGACGACGTTATGTCGCGACTTTAAAAATAAAAAAGCGCCTGAAAGGCGCTTGATGACAACGGCTTGTTCCTATAAATATCAGATCACTGCTTACCAATTACCGGTTTAAGCCTCTTGCGCAATTCGGATTCCACAATGTCACAAAGGTAATAAGCATCTCCGAGCTTGCCGAAGCTGATAGTCGCCACAGCAAACTCCCATTTATGCTTACTAAATAAATCACGAGATGCCCTGAGCTTCATTGAATATGTGGCTTTATCTGACAACAAATCAATATGCTCCGCAACTCTTTTCGCCAAGTTTTCAGTCTTCCCGATATACAGCGGCACCCATTCATTTTCCACATGGGAAAGCAGCGTTTCCCTTGCTCGTTTTCTAACTACTTTGGGATATTTTGAAACTCCCAGACGTTCACGCTCGCCATCCCAGACTTTTAAAACATGATCCAGCGCTTTCTCGTGTTCTGCTAAGCGCGCAGGAATCTTAACCCAAAATAGATAGATCCCATTGTCATCTAAAAGAGGGCCCTTAAACTCAAGATCAAGAGAGAAATCAACCCGACTTTTTAAAGCTTCACAACAAGCTTTTAAAAAAGCCTCGCTTCTTATTTCCCGCAGATGTTCTTTTGATGCCAACGCAACACTAGCCATCTTTTCTTTAATGCTTAAAGCCATAGCCGATCACCTGTTAGTTTATATAGAACAACAATGCGCTTAAGCTTTCTTGATCTTCTCTCGTACTGCTTCCGCTAGCACATCAGCTTCTTTGAACAGCGCCTTGATTCTATCTTTAATCACGTTTAACTGATTGATTTCGTCGGGACAAAGAGTTTTAATTTCTTCATAATCAAATTTCTTAGGTAAATATTTCTCAAAATATCGCTTAAGGTTTTCAATTTTCTTAGCACTATTGCTAGGCATCTTCTTTTTTAAGAAATCTTCCCAATCTCTATTCCCCTTCTCTGAATTACATTTCTTGCAGCACGGCAAAAGATTGCCAACAACATGCCCATAGCCGGAAAACTTAAGGTTCCTTACCAAGCCAAAAACGTGATCCCACGTCTCGGCAGGTTCATCACAATACACACAGAGCAAGTCTATCTCAGCATCCTGACCAAGCACGGCCATCGCGGCTTTTAATGTTTTAATATCGTAAGCGTCATGCGGCGCAATGGCCGAGGCAAAAGCATGATTTATAGTCGTCTGACTCTTCTTCATGATCGAATACGGCTGTAAGTGCGCTTTTATGCTTTCTATCTTCACATTATTCTCCTAGCCCATTACCTTCAAATATGACGCTACAGTTTCTTTTATCTTAACCTTTAGTTTTAACGGTTCAAGAACCGTAAGGCACGGAATCCAATTCATAATAACATGACTGATCTCCTCAGGGTGCGCCGGGAACGTCTCGATCACAATGGCCCCGTCTGACTTCTCCTCAACGATCTTCTGAAGCGGGAAATAATTGCGCTTCTTGAAATATTGAGCAGCCTCAGGTGCCACCCGGATCAAAGTCCGCTCGGGACGCTCCACATCAAACCAAACATTGACGCTTTCATCGAGGAGCTTCTCAAACCCCTCCATGGGAACAAAGGAATCACCCGTAGTGGCCGCCTTACAAATACGATCCAGACGGAATTTCTTGATCTTATTCTTCTCTGGTCCTTGCGTTAGCAAATACCAAAATCCATCAAAGAAAGCCAGTCTCAATGGCTCAAGAATATAATCCTTCTTTTCCCCATCTGCACGACAGTAATGAATACTCAACTTCTCAAAATCAGCAATAGCATCTTGCACGACTTCCAAAGAGGGAGACTCAGGCAGAAATGTACCCGTTGGGATCTTGGCATAAAAAGGCGTGTCCACTTGTGGCGCCATTACCCGCTTAAACAATTCACGAAAAGACCGCTCAAACTTCTCTCCCAAGGAAGCCGAAATGCTATGCATGAAGGACAACAACGAACCCTGCTCCTCCGTCAGCTCGACCTTGCCAAAATTAAACCCTGCCATGAAGGCATGCTTTCCCCTCTCAGGTGAATATATAGGATAGAAACCAGCCAAGAGCACGATGTCTCTCTGAATGGTGCGCATATCCACACCAATGTCCTCAGCCAAGCCTGCCGTCGTCACAAACGTATTTGTATTCAGTTTAGAGAGAATCAAAATAAGACGTTCGATGGTCTTCATGTAATCCTTGGACGTCTTTCCTGAGGTCTTACGCTTGAAAGTAACCACCTTCTTTTTACCCTTCATAGTCATCCTTTCTAAAGTCTTTTCAAAGCTTCCAGAATATCTACCATGGCCTGCGTATCCAAAGCACAGTAAGTTTCCAAGGCGGCATAGACCTGCGCTCGATCCTCTGCCGCTATTCCCTCACAATAGGTCACGCGGGTATACTCGGCACTTGCCCGACCACCTTCCGCGATGGTCATGCCTTCATACGATGTGCCCACCAAAACAGGCAAAACCTTCTTGATGGAGGCAGAACCGTTTTGATTGGGGTGGTAATAAAAGAAACTACGGAACGGATCCAAAAGGTCCGCCAGCCTGAGACGAATATCATTGATCCACACCTCATGTTCAGGAAAATCTGGGGTCATCTTTTTAAGAACATGCGCATCCTCAAAGGTCTTGTTGTAAGCCACAACATCTCCCTCAGGGCCAATAGCACGATGTAAAGCTTCAAGAAATGGCCCTCTAGGATCTTCCGAGGATTTCTGCAAGAAGGGCCGATGTTCCAGAGCTCCTCCCGGAGTCATTTGAACATGGACCGAAAACTGAAATGGCAATTGCTGATATGGGGATAGTCCATCAAAACGCGGAATAACCTCGAAGGTAGTCTCAAAGTCCATAAAATAAAGCGGATACCGTAGACCTTTTATAAACGCACTCACCTTCATCGATCCACTGCATCTCTATCTTCTCATCAAAAATATTAAAAAGGCTGCCGGA
>DYOU01000091.1 GCA_020720365.1 Candidatus Elulimicrobium sp. | reverse complement strand
ACTTGTTTATCAAAACGAAACAGTAATGGTCTATAAAGTAAAACATTAATCGAAGGTTCCCTGAAATTATTTTGGAGACTCCTCGATTATGCTTTTATTAGCGACAAACCCCAAGCCATTGGCGGATTGTGTATGCATCCAAATCGCAAATTTGCCAGTTTTTCAGGCTGCGTAATTGCAGGGCAAGCCAGGAATTATTAACAGAATTTACCGTTTCGTTATAGTCAACGCCGCCATATACTACGAACTGAACCAGAGTCTCGAGCGGGTTCTTTGCAAGCGCGGCCAATTGAACTCCAAATCCCAGCAGGGAAAGAATAACAACTACAAGGATGTCCGCCCGTCTCCCCCATGCGTATTCAATGGCGGACGCAGTCAGGAATCCCAGAATGGGAATAATGGGAGTCAGCAAACGTGATCCCCAAGACCAGCCTCCGTCCCAACTGTGCCAGGATGCAACCATAAACACATAGAGCAGAACTGTAAGCACAGACACAATGGTTAGCGTTTTTTCCTTTTTATAAAAAGACAATGCGCCTGGAATTGCGAGAGTTAATATTGGAGAATACAGGAATAACGAACGTCCCGGGCTTAATAATGCGCCATACAAGCCATCCAATAAATTCGGCACAAAACTTTCACTGCCATATCCAAAGTCAAATATCGAGCCGAAGCGAATCCAATTGAAGAACATTACTCCAAGTCCCCCCGCAATGACAGCTAGGACAGACCAAACCGCGTTTCCACCTTTATTCCAAACGGATTTACCCCAAACTGGAAGCGCTATTATATTTGTGGGACGAAACAATAGCGAGAGCCCAAATGCAAAACCACTGTGATGGGGTTTTTGATAGGCTGAAAAACATAAACTGGTAATTAGAAATGCGCCTGCCCCAACTTCGGACAATAATCCCCTGGACTGATACCACCAATCGGTACACAGCCCCACAAGAATTACGGTGGTTATCGAGGTCTTCCAGTCGAAATACTGCTTGAGCAACAGGAAAAGCGCGGTCATTGCCAATGCTCCAAACAGTGCATTGATTTTCAATGCAATTCTTGCCCCTGTATTGGATGGCGCCAGTTCCAATACTCCCATCTCAGGGTTGATATCTTTTGGCGCAATCCATAGATACGGCTGGTCCGCTTGTGTCTTTGTCAGGTTATACACGATGGCGGCAGTAATGACATTTCCGGGAAAGTACTTTGAGTACAAATGCCCGTCCCCGCCTACTGTTCCAATGTTTATCGTGTCATTCAGCCATTGCAGTTTGTCAATTTCCAGAGCGCCTTGAGTCTCGAGTGATATTGCAGATGTAAAAACTGCGACTTCATCCGTAAGCTGCAGGTCAGCCCTGGAAGTTACGCCATATATGAACAGGAATACGATAAAGCAAAGCGCGCCCGCAACAAACCTGTTATTCATTAACATGTCCGGTCAAAATAATATGGGTGTGTTTCAAATGAGTTAAGAAAAACCTGTGTTCCGTGTTCCGTTTTGAAGGTTTACGCAACACGCAACACGTTACACGCCACAATGCTTTAACTGAAATGAAACGCACCCAAATAATATTCATGCTGCAAAACCTTTCAACGCGGATTGTTTTGAGAGTCGCATACTACACGATACACGTCATAGTCAACATGATGAACCGTTGCCCGCTCGATCAAGTATAAATCATTCAAGGGTATTTCCCCTTTGGTATCCGACCATTCCATATCCGCCTTTAACTCAATGGATTTTTCCCCGACAGGCGCGGCTGCGATTAAATGGTCAAATGAATAGCCGCAATAATCCCCGGTTATTTTTATCTCCTGTCCCATGTCGCCATAATAAACGTTTGGAAGCGCAATCCCGTTTTGCGTAAAAACTGCCTGAATATACATATCGTTGAGTTCGCGCATCGAAATCCATGTGCTTTTTGCACCGTCCGCCTTGAGGATATTCGCCAGAACTTGAGCCTGCGCGTCATAGGGGCTGTATGCCGCGCCGTAAGGCTGGATCATAAAAGACAGGATGCCCACCTGGAGCGCGGATAGAACAAGCAGGAAATTTGGCTTCAGCTTTTCTTCTCCAGTTTGGACTATCAGGACTAATAAAGTAACGATCAACGCTATGAATGAGATGGCGCGCGCGGGCACACGAAATGAATCCAGCAGATGATGTCCGTGATATGCCAGTGAAGTCGCCAGCAGCGCCATAACAATGAGGGAAAATATCAGCGGTGTTTCGAGCGGCGTAATTGTGTTGTGATTCTTTAATTTCAAAAAAACTTTTTTGAAAAGTAGATAAATCACAGGGACTCCAATCTGAGCCCAGGTTTCCCACCCCATCGGTTTAGCCAGCCCAATTGAAAGGGATGAGAAAATTCCCGCAAAACTAAGGCTTAATTCCTGAATGGACTGCGCGGCGTTTGCGCGGGGTTGTCCGAAAAGATGCCAGATACTTGGCAGGTGCGCGAGTCCGACCATCGCGCCAAGGATAAAAAATGCGATCAACTTTTTATTTTTGAAACTGATAACCAGAGTCAGGAATAATATGCCTGCGTAAAGGGCGTAATAGTTCGAGCCAGTGATGGGGATTATGCCAAGACAAAGACCTGTTAAAAGTCCTTTTTGCCGTATATCCCTTTTCGTTTCCAGCAAAAAATAGAGTCCAAGCAATACCCATCCCCATGACATGATCTTTTCGGTTTGCCCCGCAGTAAAGGCAGGCAGAGACGGGGAGACAAGAATAATGGCGGCGGAAATCCTTTCGATCTCAGTCTCAAGAAACAGGAATGAAAGTTTTCGCGCGGCAAACAGGATGAAAATTAAATGCCCAAAATAGACAATCCGCGTCCCCCAGTCCAATGGAACGATCAAATAGATTATGGTGGCTGGGACATAAAGAAAATTCCAAAGCGGATTTGCCCATTGGACGCGGCCACCGTACCAAAGTTCTGTGTAAAGAGGGAGGCTGTGGTGATTTAAGATCGAATCGCGGTAGTGAATGATCGGCAGGAGATTGGACCACGCATCATTGCCGACCCAAAACGGAGAGCGCAAGGCTGGAAAACAATACGCAAATCCAAACAGAATTAAAAACATTATCCCAAGCCAGGGATGATCATCCAGTATGTCCAAAAATTGGGCGAAGCGTTTTTTCATCGTTCAACTCCCGGCTTATTTAATTCAGGATGCGCATTACATGACCGCATCAATCATAAGCGCCAGAAAGATG
>DYOU01000090.1 GCA_020720365.1 Candidatus Elulimicrobium sp. | reverse complement strand
GTGTGAAAGAACAAAACAATCTTTCTTAATTTCGCCCTAAGTACGAATGAACCTATATTTTCTAACTATTAAATAACAGGAGAATAGTATTATGAAGAAGGAATTAAGAGAACGATTTGCTGCCTATCGTGCGGGTAAATCAATCAAAAGGACAGAGACGGAGAAGAATCTTTTAAAAGCCTTTGCCGGAGAGTCACAGGCGCGTAACCGTTATGTGATGTTTGCTGAGGCAGCGAAAGAAGAAGGGTTCGATCAGATTTCAGCGATCTTTAAAGAGACGGCACATAATGAAGATCATCATGCCCAGATATTCTTTGCATTCCTGGAGGGAGGGGCGGTGGAGATCGTGGCGGGTTATCCTGCAGGTAGGGTTGGCACGACGTATGAGAATCTTATAGCAGCCGCGGATGGCGAGCATGAAGAATTTGTTGAGCTTTATCCTCATTTTGCTGATGTTGCCCAGCAGGAAGGGTTTCTAAAGATTGCTAATCAGTTCCGTATGGTGGCCAAGATTGAAAAAGAGCATGAGGAGCGGTATCGCAAGTTGGCCGCGAATGTTAAAGAAAGTAAAGTTTTTGCGAAGGATGATGAAACAGTTTGGGTTTGTCGTGAATGCGGTCATATTCATATTGGAAAGCAGGCACCGACGGCATGCGCCAGTTGTCAGAGGCCCCAGGCTGTTTTTGAAGTCAGGGCCATTAATTATTAATAAATCTTCATAAAGGAGATCATTATGGGGACAAGAGGAAGAGCTATTGTCGGTATGGATGTTGAAAAATTGTTGGAACTTCTGAATAAGGCTTTTGCGGATGAATGGTTGGCGTATTATCAATATTGGCTGGGGGCCAAGCTGGCGAAGGGGCCGATGAAGGATGCCGTCATTGCTGAATTAACTCAGCATGCGGCAGATGAGCTGCGGCACGCGGATATGTTGACCATTCGTATTATTCAACTTGGCGGGACGCCGGTATTAAAACCTGAGGATTGGACCAAATATTCTAACTGTGGGTATGATGCTCCGGCAGATCCTTTTGTGCAAAAATTATTGGAACAGAATATTAAGGGAGAGCAGTGTGCGATCGGTGTTTACAAGGCACTGACAGATCTTACAGTGAATAAAGATCCGGTGACATATAATATGGCCTTGCAGATCCTTCAGGATGAAGTTGCACATGAAGAAGATCTTCAGTCACTGCAGGAAGATCTGGAAACAGTCATGAAGCAGAAATAATCGCAGGAAGTTCAGAGGGCAGTAATGAAGTGTTGACCAGTGAAAGTGTGCTGGTATAATTATAAACAGAGAGAGGCCTCGAAGGTCAGTTGATGGGGCTTACTGATTGCCCTCGGATGATTGAATACGTCCGAGGGTTTTTTTATTTACTTAAAGCATTGAGGAGGGGTATGAATGAAAAAATAGACAAGAAGTTTAAGAAAAAGTTCTATGAGAAAGAATTAGCCCGGATGCAGCTTGAGCTGGTGAAGCTTCAGGAATGGATCAAGGCGAAGGGCCTTAAGGTTGTTGTTGTTTTTGAGGGCCGAGACGCCGCAGGTAAGGGGGGTGTCATTAAGCGTATTACCCAGAATTTGAATCCTCGTATTTGCCGGATCGTGGCGCTCGGTACGCCAACGGATAAAGAAAAAACACAGTGGTATTTTCAACGCTATACGGCACAGCTTCCGTCAGCGGGCGAGATGGTTCTTTTTGACCGCAGCTGGTATAACCGGGCGGGTGTTGAGCATGTGATGGGTTTTTGCACTAAAGAGGAATATCGGGAGTTCTTATTTTCTTGTCCGGAGTTTGAGCGGATGCTGATGCGTTCAGGGATCATTCTTGTTAAATATTGGTTCTCTGTAAGTGATGAGGAACAGGAAAAAAGGTTTCAGCAGCGCAGCGAAGATCCTGTCCGCCGCTGGAAGCTTTCTCCGATGGATCTTCAGTCGCGTGCCAAATGGGTTGATTACTCGAAGGCTAAGGATGTTATGATGGAGCATACGGATATTAAGGAAGCGCGCTGGAACGTGGTGAATGCGGATGATAAGAAGCGTGCTCGTCTTAATTGTATTCATCATCTTTTATCAATGATCCCGTATAAGGATCTGACGCCTAAGCCGATCAAGATGCCGCCGCGCCAGAAAAGGTCAGGATATAAGCGGCCGCCGATGGATAGTCAGCATTTTGTTCCAGAGGTTTATTGAATAATTATTTAAGAGGAAGAATCGGGTATGAAGAAATGTCCGTATTGTGCTGAAGATATTCAGGATAAAGCGAAATTCTGCCGGTGGTGTAATAAAGAGTTACGATCGACGAAGGGTTTATTAAGTAATATACTGAGGCAGGTAAGTGTTCTTCTTTTGTTGATGGCGATAGCGTCTTTCTTTCTTCCATTTGTCAAATTTCATCTTCCGATGGTCGGAGTGCAGTCATTCTCCGGTGCTGGAGTATGTTATCAGATCAGACGGACGTCTGCACCGGTCAAGCAAAAGCAAGAGGATGGAAAGATCAGGATTGATGTGCGTTCTTTGCAGAAGATGATGCAGTCGAAGGATGGTGAGCGGGTTTTTCGATCCAAGCCGGAGTATATACTGATCCCGATGGGCCTTTTGTGCGGAGCTTTAGCGTATGCTTTGTTGATTGTCATTGGCTTTGGGTTATGGTTGAGGCGGACGTTGCTTGTTTGTGCGGTAGCATTAGTTTGTTTTATTCTCGTCTTGCTGTTCGCCGGAAGCCTTTTTCTCATGGATGACTTGCTGCAGAATACGATCAATTTATCTGTTGCTCAATTGCATAATAATCCATTCGCCAATTTAGCAATGACATTTATTCAGGGTGTAAAGATAGAACCTGCCATAGCTGTTTATGTGTTGGGAGTAACCTTCATCCTGATCGCTATGATGAATTATGGCGATTGTTTTAGTGCCTCTGCGAAGAAAGATAAGAAAATGGGCCCAAAAAAGGACAGAATGAGCTGATCCAAATTTGACGGGCATCAAAATGACCTGCTTAGGAGGAAGTAATGTATTGTTACAAGTGTTTTTACATGATGCAGGTGATGGCAGATAAATCAGGGAATGCCGGTATTGCTACATGTCATTATAACCGCTATTTGACGGGAAACTATTTTGTTGTCAAGCAGGATTTAACGGCGGCCTGGAATGCGCGTCAACTGCAGTTTCAGCGGCAATTTTATATTGCTTGAAATAATATAAAGATAAAACATGTTGGTATATAATATGT
>DYOU01000089.1 GCA_020720365.1 Candidatus Elulimicrobium sp. | reverse complement strand
GGGAGAGAGCCGGTCAAAAGAAAAATCGACCTGATAACGTTTGAGAGGAAGATGTTTCAGGCTTGGCGGCTTGGAAAAGAGATTAAAAAAACTAAACATGACGGCATCCTTTTTATGTGTTGCTGCTTTCAAAAGTTAATATTCAATGGGCTTTTTTATTTTTATTATTTTCGGATAAATGTCAAGTCACGGCTGTCCGGATAAAGTCGGCGGACCACCATATAATATATTGATTTTGTGTAACAAATGAACAATTTTTATTTTTTTCGATTTCAATTTACATTACTTTTCCCGATATGTACCTTCACCCTAATAATCTTGGGGAGGGTTGCCAATGAATGCCGGGAAAACCGTTTTCGCACAGGTACTGGAGCATCTGCCACGTTATGAGTTTGACAAATTCGTTAACAAGTACAAGGGCAATCACCGGGTCAGAAGATTTCCCTGTTATGATCAGTTTCTTTGTCTTGCCTTTGCCCAGCTTACGTACCGGGAAAGCCTGAGGGATATTGAGACATGCCTGAACTCTCATCACGAGAAACTTTATCACATCGGATTCCGCAGTCAGATTGCGAGATCCACAATGGCCGATGCTGGCGAGATGCGAGACTACCGAATTTATCAGGACTTTGCCTATCACCTTATCTCCATTGCCAGGAAACTCTATCAAAACGAGGAACTGGCGATAGATATGGATTATTCTCTCTATGCATTCGACTCAACGACTATCGATCTGTGCCTTTCCCTTTTCCCTTGGGCACATTTTCGCAAGACCAAAGCGGCCATCAAGATGCACACCCTACTCGATCTGCGGGGAGCCATTCCGACATTTATCAGATTGACTACCGGCAAAGTACACGATGTCAATATCCTGGATATCCTCCCGCTGGAAACAGATGCCGTTATCGCCATGGATCGCGGATACATAGACTTTTCAAGGCTTTATTCGCTGAACCTGTTTCCCGCTTTATTCGTGATTCGTGCCAAGAGCAATCTTCGTTTCAGGCGACTCTATTCCCGGGAAGTAGACAAAACGCTGGGGCTCCGTTCCGATCAAAGCATCATCCTCACAAGCAAGAAATCCCGAGCCGCCTATCCGGAAACTCTGCGCCGGGTGTCTTACGTGGATTTGGAAAAAAACAAACGTTACGTCTATCTGACCAATATATTTACCGTTCCCGCAAAAACCGTCGCCGATATTTACAAGCAGCGCTGGAAGGTGGAGCTCTTCTTCCGCTGGATCAAGCAACATCTGAGAATCAAAACCTTTTACGGAACATCGCCCAATGCCGTCAAAACCCAGATATGGATCGCTGTCAGTATTTATCTTCTGGTTGCCATCCTGAAAAAGAGACTCGATTTGCCCGGCAGTCTCCACACAATTTTGCAAATTCTGGAGGTTAATATTTTCGACAAAAGATCCATTATTCAAATAATTAAGGATGCTAATAAACAAGAACCGGAATACGTCTTGTGCAACCAATTGAATTTATTTAACAGTTAACCGGACAGGCGTGATTCAGCACAATTTATTTTTCGTTCTTTGAAATAGTTTTTGACATGGTTTTTGGTGAAAATTTCAGAAACTGACGCACGTCAAATCATTGTTTGTTTTGTGTAATGAGAAGCGCTGTGCGCCGCCTGGCGAGTTTTCATAACACCTCATCAGTGTCGTTTCGTACGTAAAAAATTATATCGCCTTATGCGACAACCTGGGGTGAAAATTTGCTCCTCAAAAACCTGTGTTATAGTACTTTATCATGAGACACGGGGGCGGAATGACAGTCGAGAACATTAATGTTGAAGCAACAATAAAACGGGTTAACGATCTGATAGCCGCAGAGCCGGGAATGTCTCCGGCACTCAAAGCCAGCCTTGAAGTGCTGCTTCTTCTTGTGACTATTTTAACCAACCGATTGGGACTCAATAGCAAGAACAGCAGCAAGCCGCCGTCATCTGATCCCAATCGGAAAAAAGAACTCAAAGAACTAAGTGAGCGTAAGCCAGGTGGACAGCATGGACATATCGGCGCAACGCTGAGACCGGTTTCCGATCCGGATCGGGTCAAGGTAATCAAGGTTGACAGAAGCGCCTTGCCAAAAGGCGAATACCGAGCGGTTGGATACGAGACCCGCCAGATTATCGATCTTGATATCAGCATTTTTGTTACCGAATGGCGTGCCGAAATTTTGGAAAATCAAAATGGCAAGCGCTTTGTCGCCCCGTTTCCCAAAGAGGTCACTCGCCCGGTGCAATACGGTATCGGTGTCAAGGTCAACGCTGTCTATATGTCTCAGTATCAGTTGATCCCATACAACCGTATTGAGGATCACTTCCTGGATCAGATGGGTATTCCGGTCAGTGCCGGCACGATCAACAACTTCAACAAGGATGCTTTTGATCGTCTGGAGTTCTTTGATTCATGGGTCAAAGATCAGCTTGCGGCATCAACACTGATTCACAGTGACGAAACCGGCATTAATATTGGCGGAACCAAGCTTTGGCTGCATAATGTCTCCAATGACAGTTTTACCTGCTTTTATCCCCACGCCAAACGAGGGTGCGAAGCGATAGATGAGATGGGGATATTGCCGAAGTATCAAGGCATCATTTGTCACGATCATTGGAAACCCTACTTCAGATACGGTGGCTTACACGCACTATGCAATGCACATCACCTGCGTGAGCTGGAAAGAGCGGTAGAGCAGGATAAGCAAAAATGGGCAGAACAGATGATAGCGCTTCTGAAAGAAATCAACAAGGCCACCCATGAAGCAGGAGGATGCCTTGGGGCAACAGAGTCGGAACATTATAGAAAGCGTTACCGGGTCCTGCTGTGTGAAGCTGAAAGAGAATGCCCATCACCAGACGAACCAGGGAAAAAGAAAAAAGGCAAAACGGCAAGATCAAAAGCAAGAAATCTTTTGGAACGTCTGCGGGACTTTGAGAACGAAACGTTACGATTCATGATGGATAACAACGTACCGTTTTCAAACAACCAGGCAGAAAATGATCTGCGAATGACCAAGGTTCAACAAAAGATATCGGGCTGCTTTCGATCTATGGATGGTGCAAAAATATTCTGCCGAATCCGAAGCTATCTGTCGACGTGCAGGAAACAAGGCGTTACTGCGTCCGAAGCCTTGCGCCTACTGTTTCAGGGGAAGTGGCCTGATTTTATGAATGTCAAAGAACAAAGTGCTGAATAGTTACCGAAAATTAATTGCCGTCTATTACGCCCAGCGCGGTTGGACTGCCGCAGGGATTCCGACAGTCTCTACCCTGATATGGTTGTCAGTTGTCAAGAGAAAAATAGTTTCCACCAACCACTTTT
>DYOU01000005.1 GCA_020720365.1 Candidatus Elulimicrobium sp. | reverse complement strand
TATCGTTCGAAAGCACCGCGGCGACCGTTACGTTAAGCGCTTTGACTGCTGGCAAGAGCTGATCACCCTCGTTCATGCCTTTGACCATCATTGACCTGCTTAAAATATCGCATAAACGCCTAGAGCGCTTCAAATCGCACGAATATCAGTTCGAGTTCCTGTAAAAAGTTTTACCGGACAGCTGTGGCTGTGGGCTGTGAGTGCGGGTGGCAATTTCTTGACAAAGATATTAAAAATGTTATATTGTCTACTGTTTCTATAGATTTACTTATTTCTTGGAGAAAATATGAAATTATCAACAAAAATCCGTTATGGGACACGATTTATGATTGAGCTTGCCTTAAGGCGTTCTGATGGATTTGTTTTGTTGGGAGATATTGCGCGGGGTCAAAAAATATCCGAGAAATATTTATGGCAGTTGGCATCATCATTGAAGGCGGCAGGTCTCGTGAATAGTCATCGGGGAGTTAATGGCGGTTTTGCGTTGGCGCGAGATGCATCGAATATTTCAGTGAAGGATATTGTATCTGTTTTTGAAGGGGCGATCCAATTGGTTGATTGTTCGGGGTGTGGTCAAGAGGATTGTGTAACGAGTGATGTTTGGAGAGAGGCTTCTGAGTCTATTGATCGTGTGTTTTCTTCTTACACGTTGTCTGATCTGGCGGATAAGGCAGAGCGAATGCGGGCGCAAATGAGTCAAGGGTATGCATCATTTGGAGTTTAAAGAATAGCTAATCAGGAGACATATATGAGTAAAATTGATTCAACATTAAAGATTGAAACATTGGCATTGCATGGTGGTCAGGAGGCAGACCCTACAACGGGTTCTAGGGCTGTTCCTATTTATCAGACGACATCGTATCAGTTTAAGAGCACAGAGCATGCGGCGAATCTTTTTGGCTTGAAAGAGTTCGGGAATATTTATACCCGACTAATGAATCCAACGACAGATGTTTTTGAAAAACGGATGGCTTTGCTTGAAGGCGGAGCAGGGGCATTGGCTGTTGCGAGCGGCCAGTCAGCGATTCTACTGTCGATATTGAACATTGCTCAGGCAGGAGATGAAATTGTTTCAGCTGATAATTTGTACGGGGGAACATATACGCTCCTTCATCATACATTGCATAAAATGGGGATTAAGGTGCATTTTGTAAGATCGAGCGATCTGGCGGCCTTTGATCAGGCTGTTACGTCAAAAACAAAGGCGATTTATGGGGAGTCCATTGGTAATCCAAAGTTGAATGTTACTGATATTGAAGGACTTGCGCGTGTTGCGCATAAACACGGCATTCCTTTAATTATTGATAATACGGTCTCGCCATATTTGCTTCGGCCTATTGAATGGGGCGCAGATATAGTGGTTTATTCAGCGACCAAGTTTATTGGTGGACATGGGACATCGCTTGGGGGGGTCATTATTGATTCAGGTAAGTTTGATTGGACGAGTGGAAAATTCCCTTTAATCAAGGGTCCTGATGCCAGCTATCATGGCATTGATTTTGTAGAAGCGTTAAAACCGATGGGGAATATTGCTTATATTATTAAAGCGAGGGTGTCGCTGTTGCGAGATATCGGTGCGGCTTTATCGCCATTTAACGCATTTCTGTTTCTTCAGGGGCTTGAAACGATTCACTTGCGGCTTCCCCGTCATACAGAGAACTGCCTGGCTTTAGCCAAGCATTTGAAGAAGCATTCGAAAGTGAGCTGGGTGAATTATCCCGGTCTTGAGGATAGTCCCGATTATCTGCGTGCTCAGAAGTATTTAAAGCGTGGGGCAGGGGCCATTCTGGGGTTTGGTATCAAGGGCGGGATAGAGGCGGGCAAGAAGTTCATTGATAGCCTTGTGCTTATTTCTCATTTGGCGAATGTGGGGGATGCGAAAACGCTGGCGATACATCCAGCGACTACGACTCATCAACAGTTGTCAGTAGATGAGCAGTTGGCGACCGGGGTTACTCCGGATTTTATCCGTATTTCTGTTGGAATTGAACACATTGATGATCTGATAGCAGATGTTGATCAGGCTTTAGCCGGGATTTGATGTTAAAAAAAGAGGCCAAAGGGAAATTTATTGACAGGTAGCCGGTTTTGTAGATAATACTGGCTCTAAATGGCTTCTAGGGGAAACCCTAAATCCAAAAGCCAGAATACAGGGAAAGAGGAATATTAACATGTTAGAAACAAAAAAATCCATTATGGAGGAGCTGTACGGCAGCACGCTCAAGACCTTCACAGAAGGTCAGATCGTCCAGGGGACTATCGTTGCCAAAAGCAAAGACGAGGTTGTTGTTGATATCGGGTTTAAATCCGAGGGTTTTGTGGCGATGGAAGAGTTTCGGGATGCCGGGCTTCTTGAGATCGGTCAGATCATTGATGTTTTGATCGAAACGATCGAGGATGATGAAGGTAAGCTGGTCCTTTCACACAATAAGGCAGAGCGCCTCAAGGGTTGGCAAAAGATCGCGGATGTGATCAATGAGGGTGATGTGATCGAAGGCCGTGTTGTGCGTATTGTTAAGGGCGGTTATATCGCGGATGTGCAGGGTGTGGAAGCATTTTTACCGATGTCTTTGTCTGCGTTCAAGGGGCTTCCCCCGGACGAGATCATGTCGCGCACGTATCGCTTTCTTGTGGCCAAGATGAACAAGCAGCGGCGTAATCTTATTTTGTCGCGCCGTGAGATCGTTCAGAAAGAGCATGAAGAGAGCCGCAAGCATTTGTGGAGCAAGCTGGAAAAGGGTCAGCGGCGTAATGGGATGGTTAAGGGCATTACGGATTTCGGTGCTTTTATCGATCTTGGCGGTGTAGACGGGCTTCTTCATATTACAGATATGAGCTGGTCACGTATCAGCCATCCGTCAGAGATCGTCTCTTTGGGTCAGCGCTTGGAAGTGGTAATCCTTGATTTTGACAAGGAAAATTCAAAGGTTTCTCTTGGGCTTAAGCAGATCTCTGCAAATCCCTGGGAAGCTGTTTATGATAAATATCCGGCAGGAACGATTGTTAAAGGTAAAATTGTCAACATTATGCCTTACGGTGTTTTTGTTGAGATCAGCCGCGGGATCGAAGGTCTTCTTCATTCCTCCGAGATCACCTGGCAGAAGAAGATGGTCAATCCGCAGGAGATCTTTACGGTCGGCCAGCAGGTTGAGGTCCAGATCATTAATGTAGATAAAGATGCGAAACGTATTTCCTTGTCGATGAAGCAGCTTGAAGATAATCCATGGCTTAAGGCTGAGCAGTTTTTTCCGGCGGCGGCTGTCGTAAAAGGGACTGTACGTGGGTTTGCGGATTATGGCGCTTTCGTAGAGTTGGAGCATGGCCTTGAAGGTATGATCCATGTTTCTGATATGTCATGGACGCGTAAGATCAATCATCCGCAGGAAGTGCTTCAGAAGGGGCAGGCGGTAGAGATTGTTGTTCTAGCTGTTGATGCTAAAGCGCGCAAGATCACGTTAGGGCTTAAACAGTTGATGTCGAATCCGTGGGCAGAGATCGCCAAGAAGTATCCGGTGGATACAGTGATCGACGCGACAGTCATTACGAACTCCAATTTCGGGGTTTTTGTGAAGCTTGATGATGAAGTGGAAGCGCTTGTTTATTCATCCGAGATCGAAAAGGATGAAGCCGCGAAATTGAAGACCGGCGATGCGATTCGTGTTAAGGTCATCAAGGTCGATGTTGATCAGATGAAGATTGGCGTTAGCACCAGGGTTTAAGAGAAGGTTTAACAGGGCGGGGGCATATTCTTTTTTGCTTGAAATAATGTAAGGCAAATAAAGAATATGCTCCTTCTATTATATATGTCAGAAGCCATTCAATTAATAAGCCGCGGTACAGTTGAAATTATTGATCTCAAGCATCTTGAAAAGAAGCTTGAGAAAAGCCGTCTGAAAGGCGTTCCGCTGATTGTTAAGGCAGGTTTTGATCCGACAGCACCGGATATCCATTTAGGTCATGTGGTCCTGTTACGTAAGATGAAACAGTTCCAGGATCTTGGGCATAAAGTTATTTTTTTGATTGGTGATTTTACAGCCCAAGTGGGAGATCCTACCGGCCGTCATGAGCTTCGCAAGAAAATGACCCGAGAGGATGTAGCGCGTAATGCGATGACCTACAAGGAGCAGGTTTTTAAGCTTCTGGATCCTCAAAAGACCGAGGTTGTGTTTAATAGCGATTGGTTTGCAAAGTTTTCGGCTCAGGATCTGATGGAATTAACAGCGCATTCAACAGTGGCTCAAATGCTTGCGCGGGCTGATTTCAAGAAACGTTTTGAAGATGGCCGGGAGATCAGCCTGCTTGAATTCATCTATCCGCTCTTGCAGGGGTATGATTCCGTCGTTTTAAAAGCTGACATTGAATTGGGCGGGTCCGATCAAAAGTTCAATCTGCTGATGGGGCGTCAGATACAGGAAGCGTATGGGGCAGAGCCTCAGGTTGTGATCATGACACCTCTTCTTGAGGGATTAGACGGTGTCAATAAAATGTCGAAATCCCTTGGCAATTATGTCGGGATCAATGAGCCGCCGCGAGATATGTTTGGCAAGCTTATGTCGATCTCGGATGATTTGATGTTTAAATATTTCGAGCTTCTGACGGATGAGGCTGTTGAGCTTGTTCGTGCGATGCACCCGAAGGAGGCGAAGATGAAACTTGCCGGAGGGATCGTCGGCCAGTTTCACGGAATCGATGCGGCTCTGGATGCGCGTGAACATTTTGAAAATGTGTTTGCACGTAAAGAAGTGCCAGACGACATGGTGACTTTTTTGCTTGAGCCCGGCGTTGATGTAACAAGTATCCTGGTTAAGTCTGGGCTTTGTGCATCAAAGAATGAGTCTCGCCGATTGCTCAAGCAGGGCGCAGTTTCCTTTGAGGGAGTTCCGCTGGCCGATGAAAGTTGGCTTGTTCAGCGCGGAGTTCTCAAAGTTGGCAAGCGCCGTTTCTTGAAGATTGTTTAGGATCTTTCAGCGATAAAAAGCCTGCTCCCGTCGGAGAGTCTATGTCTGACCCTTGCTTTATATTATTTGTTAGCAAAAGACCTTGACAATAGCGAGAGTGTTGGATATACTCTTGCTTCATTTAAACGCCCTTGTAGCTCAGTTGGTAGAGCACGTCCTTGGTAAGGACGAGGTCACCGGTTCAAGCCCGGTCGGGGGCTTTAGTACGGAGTGAGTAGTCATGAGAGAAGTAATCCATTTTCAGTGTACAGAGTGCCAGCGCATCAATTACAACGGCACTAAAGACAAAAAGAAAAAACCTGAGCGTATTGAACTCAGCAAGTACTGTCCTTTTGATCGTAAGCATACGACTCATAAGGAAATGAAAAAGTAAATTTAGGCCAGTAGCTCTAACTGGTAGAGCGACGGTCTCCAAAACCGCAGGTTGCAGGTTCGAATCCTGCCTGGCCTGTAGTTCTTAAGCAAATGATTATTAAAGCAAAGAAATTCTTAGAGGAAGTCATCGCCGAGTTAAAGAAGGTCAACTGGACACCCAGGAAAGACCTTATTAACTCATCGTTTATTGTTATTATCAGTGCTATTTGTTTAGGCTGCTTTATCACTCTTACTGATCTGATCCTTTCTCGTGGACTTAGCAGTATTATAAGGTAATTGATATTATGGATTGGTACGTTATTCATACACAGACTGGTGCAGAAGATCGGGTAAAAGCCGGTTTAGACCGTCGTATGGAGCAAACAGCTCTCAAGAATTATATCGAAGAGATCGTTGTTCCAACAGAGCAGGTTTCTGAAGTCCGCGGCGGGAAAAAACGTATTACGACCCGCAAGTTCTTTCCTGGGTATCTCATTGTAAAGATGGATATGAATAAGGAAAGCTGGTACTTGATCAAAACAACGCCAGGTGTAACAAGTTTTATTGGACCCGGTCGCAAGCCTCAGAAGCTTTCCGATGCGGAAGTGAATAATATTCTTAAACGTTCAGTAGATACAGAATCCAAGCCTTCTCCGAAGATTGTTTTTGAATCCAACGAGCCGGTTCGCATAAATCAGGGGCCATTCGCTAATTTCAACGGTATCGTTGTTGAGACGTTTCCTGACAGGGGTAAGCTTAAGGTAAGCGTCTCTATTTTTGGCCGTTCAACTCTTGTTGAGTTAGAGTATTGGCAGGTAGAAAAAATTTAAACGGATAAAATTATGGCAAAAGAAATTGTTGCAAAAGTTAATCTTTACGTTACTGCTGGTTTAGCAAATCCTGCACCGCCAGTGGGTCCCGCGCTTGGTCAGCACGGTGTGAATATTATGGAGTTCTGCAAGAAATTTAATGAACAGACCCGGGGTAGGGATGCGATGCCTTTACCTGTAGTCATTAATGTTTACAAAGACAAGTCTTTTGATTTTATTATCAAGACTCCGCCTAGTTCTGCTCTTCTTAAGAAGGCGGCCAAACTGGCTAAAGCATCTGGTTTAGCGGGTAAGGAAACTATCGGAACGGTCACAAAAGCACAGGTTGAGGAGATCGCCAAGCAGAAAATGGACGATCTTAATACCGGCGACCTGGATCAGGCGACGCGTACAGTAAAAGGTACAGCGAGAAGCATGGGAATAGCGATAAAGGATTAACATGGCTACAAAGATGAGTAAGCGCGTTACAGAGGCTTATAAAAAAGTTCAAATTGGAAAATCGTATCCTTTAAAGGAAGCGATAGAAGCATTGCAACAGACGCCTAAGATAAAGTTTGATGAAACTGTTGAGCTGCATTTTGATCTTGGGATTGATACGAAAGATTCAGATCATAACGTTCGCGGAACGATTGTTCTTCCTCATGGTACAGGAAAGACAGTAAGGGTCGCTGTTATCTGTCAGGGTGACAATGTTGCTAAAGCAAAGAATGCCGGTGCGGATTTTGTTGGCGGCCTTGATCTTATTGAGAAGATCGATAAAGAAGGTTTCCTTGATTTTGATTGTATCGTAGCTACTCCGGATATGATGAAAGACTTGAGCCGGTTAGGGAAGGTTCTTGGCCCGCGCGGTCTTATGCCGTCGCCTAAAGCCGGGACCGTTACTCCTGATGTTGAGCGCGCTCTTAGAGAGGTTAAGGCGGGACGTGTTGAGTTTAAAAGCGATAAGCAGGGTGGTATTCATCTTGGAGTGGGGAAGCGTTCGTTTACGATAGATAAGATCCTGGCGAATGCCCAGGTTGTTATTGATACGATCAATCATGCCAAGCCAGCCTCGGTTAAAGGCATTTTTATAAAAAGTGTATACCTGTCGTCAACGATGGGAGCTGGTGTGAAGGTGGCCATATGATAAAAGTCGGTAAAGTTTATAGAGATTCAATGATCAAGACCATTAAAGATGGTGTTGAGAAAAATAGCACGGCCGTAGTCGTGAATTATCAAAAAATTTCTTCAGGTGATCTTTCAAGCCTCAGAAAGACGCTTCGTCAGAAAAAAGCCAAGATGTGTGCGTCCCGCAATTCATTGGTTAAAGTCGCGTTAAAAGGGACAAATTATACGTCGTTGGCTGAAGGCCTTAACGGACAGACTGCAGTTATTTTCACTAGTGCTGATCCGGCTGATATTGCCAAGGTCCTTGTAGAATTCGCCAAGAAGAACGAGAACTTTGTTTTCTGCGGTGGTGTGCTTGATAAGAGCCTGCTGCGCAAGGAAGATATCAAACGTATCTCTGAACTTCCATCGAAAGAAGTACTTATTGCTCAGTTGTTGGGTACACTCCAAGCGCCGATGACGCGTTTGGCCAGGGCCCTAAACGGTAAAACCACAGAACTCATTTTGATTTTGAAACAGTTAAGCGAAAAAACGGGAGGTAATTAAATGTCTGACAATGCAAATCTTTCTCCGAAGCTCGATGAGCTCATTAAGAGTATTTCTACTCTTACTGCTTTGGAGCTTTCCGACCTCGTTAAGGCGTTGGAAGCCAAATTCGGCATCACGGCTGCTGCGCCGATGATGATGGCTGGTCCTGCTGCTGGTGGAGCTGCTGCTCCGGCAGCTGAGGAAAAGACAACATTCAAGGTTGTTCTCAAAGAAGCGGGTGCAAGCAAGATCAACGTCATTAAAGAAGTTCGTGCGATCACCAATCTTGGTCTGAAGGAAGCTAAAGACCTTGTTGAAGCTGCTCCGAAGGCCGTTAAGGAAGATGCGACCAAGGAAGAAGCTGAAGAGATCAAGAAGAAGCTCGAGGCTGCTGGTGCAAAGGTTGAGTTACAGTAATATTCTTTAATAATGTCATTTGATATTATCTGATGAATTTATAGTGAAGCCTTTTCTTGAACAAGCTGAGGCGGATTTTTCCGCCTCAGCTCCTATTTTGTTGAGGATTCTTGACAAGATATCCATGATTGACCAGAGATTTCCCCTTCGGGGGACTCGCGCAACGGAATCTCGGTTGTCCTGGATCGAATGAAATACCTTTCGGACGGATATGGCCAAACAAACTATTAAGATTTTAAGTAAATTCCAGGACAATTTCGAATTACCATCGCTCTTGGATCTTCAGGTTAAGTCGTATGAGAGTTTTCTCCAGCGTGAATGCAGTCCAGATAAACGCGCTGATCAGGGGCTCGAAGAGGTTTTTCGTGAAGTGTTTCCTTTGGAGAGCTACGACGGACAAATCAAATTAGAGTATATCAGTTATTCTTTTGGTAAAGAAAAGTATACTCGTTTGGAATGTCAGCGCCGCGGGATGACGTATTCTGCGCCGTTGAAAGTCAAACTACGCTTGATATCGCCTGTTGATATTAAAGAACAAGAGGTTTATTTAGGTGATTTTCCTTTAATGACAGAAACAGGGACCTTCATCATTAATGGTGATGAACGCGTTGTTGTTTCGCAGATTCAAAGACCCCCGGGGGTTTCTTTTGAAGAAGAGACCCATCCGACTGGGAAAAGCATCTATTATGGCCGTATGATCCCGTCACGCGGGGCATGGTTCGAGATCAAGTTTGATCTGAATGATGTTATGTGGGCGCAGATCGATCGTCGTCGGAATTTTCCGGCGACACAGATTTTCCGTATCATGGGTTTGGTTTCCCGGGATGATATGCAAAAGATGTTCGGTGATTCTTTTGATAAATTAGCACCGACTCTGGAAAAAGACCATACAGAATCTAAGGAAGATGCTCTTTTGGATTTTTATCGCAAGATGCGCCCGACAGAACCGGCGACAGTCGAGGTTGCTGAAGCGTTATTCTTCCGTTTATTCTTTGATCCGAAGCGGTATGACTTATCCAAAGTTGGCCGTCATATAGCGAATCGCAAGTTAGGCATTAATGTCCCGTTGGATAATCGGGTTCTTGATATTACAACAGTTGTTGAAACCACCCGTTATTTATTTGGACTGCGCACCGGTCAAGGTGTGTGTGATGACATTGACCACTTAGGCAATCGTCGTATTAAGACTGTCGGTGAGTTAGTTCAGAATCAGATCCGTATCGGTTTATCGCGGCTCGAGCGTTCCATTAAGGAGCGCCTGGTTGTTATGAGTAATTTTGAGAATCTGACGGCACATCATTTGATCAATTCGCGCCTGTTTTCAAATCAGATCCAGGATTTTTTTGCTCGTAGTCAGCTTTCCCAGTTTGCTGACCAGGTTAATCCTATTTCAGAAATGACACATAAACGCCGCTTATCGGCGCTTGGTCCTGGCGGCCTTTCACGTGAACGTGCCGGTTTTGAAGTCCGTGACGTTCACCCGACACATTATGGTCGTGTTTGTCCGATCGAGACTCCTGAAGGTCCGAACATCGGACTGATTTCTTCATTAAGCACCTGTGCGCGTGTTAATGAGCTCGGGTTCATTGAGACACCGTATCATAAAGTCGAGAATGGCCGTGTCACCAAGAAGATCGAGTATTTAACGGCCGATAAGGATGAAGATAAATTTATTGCTCAGGCGAATACTCCGCTTGATAAAGACGGAACGATTTCGGTCAAGGAAGTTTATTGCCGTTACAAGACCGATTTTCCGATCGTGTCTCCTGACAAGGTTGAATATATTGATGTGTCGCCTAAGCAGCTGGTATCGGTTGCGACGGCAATGATCCCGTTCCTGGAGCATGATGACGCCAACCGTGCTTTGATGGGTTCAAACATGCAACGTCAGGCTGTTCCGCTGATGATTACGGATGCTCCGCTTGTTGGTACGGGGATGGAAGAGAAAGTGGCTATCGATTCTGGTGCTGTTATTGTGGCTAAAGAAGCGGGAATAGTGACTCGGCTTGATGCGTCAGAGATTGTGATCGGTGAGACTGTTTATGCCTTGAAGATCTATCAGAGATCTAACGCTAATACGTGTGTTCACCAGACGCCTCTTGTCAGGTTAGGTGAAACGGTTGAGCAAGGTCAGGTCATCGCTGATGGTGTGGCAACAAAGAATGGCGCAGTGGCTCTTGGCCGTAACGTTATCGTTGCGTTTATGCCATGGCGCGGATATAACTTTGAAGATGCTATTCTTATAAATGAACGGGTTGTGCGTGAAGATAAATTTACGTCTATTCATATCGAACGTTTTGAATGTGAATGTCGTGAGACTCGTCTTGGCAATGAAGAGATCACGCGGGATATCCCGAACGTCGGTGAAGATGCGTTAAAAGATCTTACACCGGAGGGTGTCGTTCGGATCGGGGCAGAAGTGAAGGCCGGAGATATTCTTGTTGGGAAGGTGACTCCGAAGAGTGAGAAAGAACTTTCTCCTGAAGAGCGTCTTTTGCGCGCTATCTTTGGTGAGAAAGCTGCGGATGTTCGTGATACTTCCTTGACGCTTTCTCCTGGGATCAGTGGTGTTATTGTGAATGTTGAGGTTTTTCAGCGCAATGAACGCGGAAGAAAGTCAAAGGCAGACAAGTCCAAAGAACAATTAGAAATCGACAAGATTCGTGAATATTACAAGCAGGAGATCGAATTTGTTAATGATGAGAAGAATAAGAAATTAAGCGATCTTTTGGGTTTGAATGAAAAGAAGGTTGCTCTGTTGACTATAGAAGATATTGAGGAAGAAAGTGAAGGGCGTGAGGTTTTGGCATTCTTCAATGATCGGATCGCGGAACTTGCTGAAGAAGAAGATCGCGAGATTGATCGGGTGCGCAAGGGTGATGAGCTTCCTGCGGGCGTGTTGAAACGTGTCGTTGTTTATGTGGCGACCAAACGCAAACTATCTGTTGGTGACAAGATGGCTGGACGCCATGGAAACAAGGGTATTGTCTCACGGATTATGCCTGAAGAGGACATGCCTTTTCTGACAGATGGCCGTGCGGTTGATATCGTCCTTAATCCACTGGGTGTTCCATCACGTATGAATGTTGGCCAGTTGCTTGAAACTCATTTGGGATGGGCGGCAAAGGTCTTAGGTATTCGCGTGTTGTCACCGGTATTTAACGGAGCAACAGAAGAACAGATCTGTGCGTATTTGAAAGAAGCTGGGCTTCCGGAGGATGGTAAAACAGTCGTTCTTGATGGCCATACAGGGATCCCGTTCGATCAGAAGGTGACAGTTGGCGCAATTTATATGCTTAAACTAAATCATTTGGTTGATGAAAAGATCCATGCTCGTTCCATTGGGCCGTATTCACTCGTAACGCAGCAGCCGCTTGGTGGGAAAGCTCATTTTGGTGGTCAGCGTTTTGGTGAGATGGAAGTTTGGGCGCTTGAAGCTTATGGAGCAGCGTATACGCTTCAGGAAATGTTAACAGTTAAATCAGATGATGTCCTTGGTCGCAGCCGTATTTATGAAGCAATTGTCAAGGGTGAGCAGGCATTACCTCCGGGGATCCCGGAATCCTTTAATGTTTTAGTTAAAGAATTACAAGGTTTGTGTCTGGATATCAAGCTTGAAAAAACCGAGAATGAAGCTGAAAAGGGTGACAAGGTCAATGAAAACCAATAAAGAAGTCATCACTCAAGATAGAGTTTCTATTAAAATTGCTTCTCCTGAAATCATTAAGTCCTGGTCTACAGGGGCAGTGAAAAAGGCAGAAACGCTTAACTATCGCACGCTTAAACCTGAGAAGGATGGGCTCTTTTGTGAACGCATATTCGGGCCTGTTCGCGATTGGGAATGTAATTGCGGTAAATATAAAGGGATCAAGTTCAAGGGTATCACTTGCGACCGTTGCGGCGTGTTGGTTACGCGTTCTTCTGTGCGGCGTGAACGTATGGGGCATATTGACCTGGCTTGTCCTGTAACGCACATCTGGTTTTACAAAGCAGTTCCCAGTCGATTGGCGGCCTTGTTGTCTTTGGGTCTTCGTGATTTGGAGAAAATTATTTACTATGAAGAATATGTTGTTATGGATCCTGGGACAACTCCTTTAAAAAAGAAGGAATTATTGTCCGAAGACAAGTATCAGGAAGCTGTTGCTAAATATGGTGCAGCTTTTAAAGCCAGGATTGGTGCAGAAGCTGTTCGGGATCTTCTGCGTGAGAGTGATATGGATCTTTTGTGCAAAAAATTGCGTAAGGATCTGGAGAAATCCAATCCAAGTGGAACAAATTTTAAAAAGATATCCAAAACTCTGCAGATCGTAGAAGATTTTAAAGTTTCCGGGAATATGGCTGAATGGATGGTCCTTGAAATCCTTCCTGTTATACCGCCGGATCTTCGTCCTTTAGTACCTCTCGAAGGTGGACGTTTTGCTACTTCAGATCTGAATGATCTGTATCGCCGTGTTATTAATCGTAATAATCGTCTGCGTAAGCTAATCGATTTAAGCGCTCCAGAGATAATTATACGTAATGAAAAGCGTATGCTGCAGGAAGCGGTTGACGCCCTTCTTGATAATGGTCGTCATGGCCGGCCTGTACTTGGTTCCGGTAACCGTCCTCTTAAGTCTCTTTCTGATATGCTTAAGGGTAAACAGGGCCGTTTCCGTATGAATTTGCTTGGTAAACGCGTTGATTACTCTGGTCGTTCGGTCATTGTCGTCGGCCCTGAACTCAAGCTGCACCAGTGTGGTTTACCTAAGAAGATGGCGCTTGAGTTGTTTGAGCCGTTCATTATTCGTAAACTACGTGAAAAAGGTTTTGTCCATACGATCAAAGGTGCCAAACGCATGGTGGAACGTGCGAATGTTGAAGTATGGGATATCCTGGATGAGGTTATTAAAGATCATCCGATCATGCTCAACCGTGCACCGACATTGCATCGTCTTTCGATTCAGGCCTTTCAGCCGGTTCTTATTGAAGGAAAAGCGATCACCTTGCATCCGTTAGTGTGTACGGCGTTCAATGCTGACTTTGATGGTGACCAGATGGCTGTTCACGTGCCGTTGTCCAATGAAGCTCAGATCGAGTGTCGCCTTCAGTTGCTTTCAGTCAACAATCTTTTTTCACCGGCAGATGGCCGTCCGATCGTATCACCTACTCAGGATATTGTCCTTGGTCTGTATTATTTGTCCAAGGAGAGAGCGGGATTGATGGGGGAAGACAAGTTATTTGCTAATCGGAATGAAGTTATTATTGCGTATAATGATTGCTTACTGGAGTTGCATTCTCGTATCCGGCTTCGTCTAGATATTCCTGTCTGGGGGGATGAAAAGCCCTCAGTGGTTATTAAGACCAATGCTGCCGTGACTACAGGTGAGGTGAGTGCGGAGGCTATTAAAACGCGCATTATTGAAACTACCGTCGGCCGCGTATTATTTAATGAAGTGATGCCGGAAGGAATGGGTTTTGTTAATGTTCTGTTAGACAAGAAACGTATCGGTGCGGTTATCGCATCATGTTATAAGATCCTCGGACACCATGAAACTGTCCAGCTTTTGGACAGGGTCAAGGCGTTAGGTTTTTGTTCAGCAACGAATGCGGGTATTTCTATCTCAATGTCGGATCTGACGATCCCCAAAGAGAAGGCGACGATTCTTGCGGGAGCTAAGCACGACGCTGAAAAGGTTGAAGAGCAGTACCATAAAGGTGTCATTACCGGACGCGAACGGTATAACAAGGTTATTGATATTTGGACGCATACGACGGAAGTTATTTCTGACTTGGTGTTCAAAAAGATGGACTCCTTCAATCCTGTTTATATTATGGCAGATTCAGGGGCGCGCGGTTCGAAGCTTCAGATCCGGCAGTTGTCCGGTATGCGTGGTTTGATGGCCAAGCCGTCAGGTGAAATTATTGAAAATCCGATCACAGCCAGTTTTCGTGAAGGGTTAACGGTGTTAGAGTATTTTATTTCGACACACGGTGCGCGTAAGGGGTTGGCGGATACGGCTTTGAAGACAGCTGACGCCGGGTATTTAACTCGCCGTCTTGTTGACGTTGCGCAGGAAGTTGTTGTGACTGTTGACGATTGCGGCACGTTGAATGGTGTGGCGGTTTCGGCTATTATTGAGGGTGATGAGGTTGTTGTTTCTCTTAAGGAACGTATTGTCGGGCGCGTTGCGCTGGATAGTATTGTTGATATTGTGACAGATCAAAGAGTTGTTTCTGCTGGGGAGATCATTTCTGAAGAGAATGCGGATATGATCGAGCAGCTTGGTATTGAAAAAGTCCGTATTCGCAGTGGGCTTACATGCGAAGCGCAAAAGGGTATTTGTGCCAAATGTTATGGCCGGAACCTGGCAACGCAGCGTCTGGTGGAGCTGGGTGAAGCTGTGGGGATTATTGCCGCGCAGTCCATTGGTGAACCAGGGACTCAGTTGACGATGAGAACGTTCCATATCGGTGGTACGGCCAGTCGTTCTGTTGAGCAGTCGTTCTTGCGTTCCAAGAATAAAGGAGAGGTTAAGTATCATCAGTTGCGTGTTGTTCAAAAGGGAAATGAGTTTATTGTCCTCAATCGTAACGGATCGATCTCAATTAATAATGAGTATGGCCGCGAACATGAGCGTTATCAGCTGCCGCAAGGCGCCTCGATCTCTCTTGCCGACGGAGCTGTAGTTGAAAAGGGTGTAATTTTTGCCAAGTGGGATCCTTATACTATTCCGATCATTACGGAAGTCAAGGGTGTGATCACGTTTGAAGACCTTAAAGAAGGCATTACCGTACGTGAAGAGCAGAGCCCTGTTACAGGGATCACGGAGCGTGTTGTTGTTGAGCACAAGCAGGAATATCATCCTCAGATCGTCATTAATGTCGGCGCTGAAGTCGCGGGTATTTATTCGATCCCGGTAGGCGCGCACATTCTGGTGGAAGACAAACATACTGTTCAAGCTGGTGAATTGATCGCCAAGATCCCTCGCGGTGCTCAAAAAACACGTGATATTACGGGAGGTCTCCCGCGTGTTGCTGAACTTTTTGAAGCGCGCCGTCCGAAAGATCCGGCTGTTATTGCAGAGATCGACGGTCTGGTGGAATTTGGTGAAGATCGTCGTGGGCATAGGACGATCATTGTCAAGAGTTCGACGGGAATGACAAAAGAATATACGATTCCTCATGGCAAGCACCCGACGGTGTATAAGGGTGATATGGTTTTCGCTGGTCAGCCTCTTACGGAAGGCCCCGTCGTACCGCAGGATATTTTAAGGGTACAGGGAGATAAGGAGCTTCAGGAATATTTACTGAATGAAGTTCAGGAAGTTTATCGTTTGCAGGGCGTAAGGATCAATGATAAACACATAGAATTAATTATTTCTCAAATGTTAAAGAAAGTTCGTATCGATGAGACTGGCGATAGTGAATTCCTCGTCGGAGAGCAGATCGACAGGCTGGTGTTTAAAAATACTAATGAAGAATTATTAAAAAAGAAAAAGAAGCCGGCATCTGCAACTCCGTTGCTTTTAGGGATCACTAAGGTGTCTTTGTCGACGGAGAGCTTTATTTCTGCTGCGAGCTTTCAAGAAACAACAAGAGTGTTGACAGAAGCAGCTTCGTCTGGTAAAATCGACACTCTTTCAGGGCTTAAAGAAAACGTTATCGTCGGACATTTGATCCCTGCGGGAACGGGTTTTAGCAAGTATAAAAAAATAGAAATGGGTAAGTATGCCGACAATACAGCAGTTGATTCGCAAGGGCAGGCAGCAGAGTCCTAACAAGAGTAAGTCACCGGCTCTTGACGCATGTCCTCAAAAAAGAGGCGTATGCATTCAAGTGAAGACGATGACGCCGAAAAAGCCGAACTCAGCTTTACGCAAGATCGCTCGTGTACGTCTTTCTAATAAGTTTGAAGTGACAAGTTATATCCCTGGAGAAGGGCATAATCTTCAAGAGCACTCGATTGTTCTGGTCCGTGGAGGTCGTGTTAAAGATTTACCCGGCGTGCGTTATCACACGGTGCGTGGCACGCTTGACGCTTCTGGCGTTAGCGGCCGCAAGAAGTCCAGATCTAAATATGGAACTAAGAAAGCGAAGTCGTAATTTATGAGAAGAAGACGCGCAGATAAAAGATTAGTTACTCCTGATCCTAAGCACAGCAGTGAGTTAGTTTCCCGTTTCATCAATGTTATTATGGAAGAGGGGAAAAAGGGGGTTGCTGAGAGAGTGGTGTACGGAGCATTGGAAATCATGCAGGAAAAGCTTCCTGAAGAGCCTGTACTTAAAGCTTTCAGCAAAGCTATAGATAATGTTCGTCCTAAAGTAGAGTTAAAGGCGCGTAGGGTTGGTGGTGCGACTTATCAAGTCCCCGTGGATGTGTCCTCACTTCGTGGTACTTCGTTGGCATTGCGTTGGGTTCGCGATTTTGCCCGTAAGAAGAAGGGTAAGCCGATGTTAAATAAGATTGCAGATGAGTTGATTGCGGCTTATAAGCAAGAAGGTGCGGCGATCAAGAAGCGCGATGAAACGCATAAGATGGCCGAAGCCAATAAAGCCTTCAGTCATTTCCGGTGGTAATCGTAGATTATATATTATATTGAATCGTAGAATATTAAGGAATAAGAATAGATGGCCGTAGAACAAGTCCCTTTAGATAAAGTTAGAAATATTGGTATTATTGCTCATATTGATGCTGGTAAGACAACCACCACCGAGCGTATACTCTTCTATACAGGTGTTATCCATAAGATGGGTACTGTTGATGAGGGTAATACAGTTATGGATTGGATGGAGCAGGAGAAAGAGCGTGGGATCACGATCACTGCTGCAAATACTACGACATTTTGGAAGAATTTCAAGATCAATATTATTGATACTCCAGGCCACGTTGATTTTACTGTTGAAGTCGAACGTTCATTGAAGGTTCTTGACGGTGCCGTTATTGTCCTTTGTGCGACATCTGGTGTTCAGTCTCAGACTGAGACCGTTTGGCGTCAGGCTGATCGTTATAAAGTCCCGCGTATTGCCTTCATTAATAAGGTGGATCGTTTAGGTGCTGATTTTGACAGGGTTCTTCAACAGATTTATGACCGTTTGGGAGCAAATGCGGCAGCTATTAATTTTCCCGATCAGCATGAAGATAAATTTAAAGGTATTATTGATGTAGTTACAATGAAGTATGTAACCTACGAAGATGCGGAAGGTTTCAAAGTCAAGATCGATGAGATCCCTGCAGAATTCAAAGAAAAAGCAGATAAGTATCGTCATACGCTTCTTGAGAAAGTTGGAGAAGCCGATGACATTATCATGGAAAAATATATTAATGAAGAGCCTGTTACGGTTGAAGAACTGAAAGCAGGGATTCGTCGTGGCGTTTTGAAGGCTAAATTCCTGCCGGTCCTTTCTGGTACGGCCTTAAAAAATAGAGGCGTTCAGCTTGTTCTTGATGCAGTCACCGATTTTCTTCCGTCACCGTTAGATGTTCCTCCTGTTAAGGGAAAACATCCTTATAAAGATGAAATCATTGAGCGTAAGCCTTCGGATAGTGAGCCGTTATCCGCGTTGTCTTTCAAGATTATGTCTGATCCGTATGTCGGGAAATTATTCTTTACGCGTATTTATTCAGGCGTTATTGTTGCTGGTGAAACGTATTTGAACAGCACGCGCGACAAGAGAGAGCGAATTTCTAAAATTGTTATGATGCACGCTGTTAAGCAAGAAATTGTTGCTAAAGCTGGTGCTGGGGAGATCGTTGCGCTTGTGGGCTTGAAAGAAACTAAGAATGGTGATACACTTTGCAACGAAGAAACGCCCATTGTTCTTGAAAATATGAAAGTTCCAGAACCTGTTGTTTCGATGGCGCTCGAACCTAAGTCAAAAGCCGATCAGGATAAGTTGGGCATATCTCTCAAGAAGTTCCTGGATGAAGATCCTTCCTTGAAGTGTGAATATGATCAGGAAACATCCCAGACGATTATTTCTGGAATGGGTGAGTTGCATTTGGAAATTATTATTGATCGCATGCGTCGTGAACATGGGATCGAGGCTAATATTGGCCGTCCACAGGTTGCTTATAAAGAAACAATTACGCGTAAAGCCAAGGACGTGGTAGGTAAACACATATCACAGTCCGGTGGTCGTGGGCAATATGGCCATGTTGTTATTGATATTGAGCCTGGTGAAAAAGGTGTTGGTGTTAAATTTGTTGATGCAATTCGCGGTGGATCAATCCCGCGTGAGTTTATTAAGTCGGTTGAAACGGGTATTAAGTCACAGGCTTTAAATGGTGTTCTTGCGGCATACCCTGTTGCCGATATAGTCGTTACTCTTGTGGATGGTTCTTATCATGATGTTGACTCGAGTGATATTGCTTTTCAAATGGCAGCAAAGTATGCGCTTAAGGATGCATTAGTTAAAGCAGGATCTGTTTTTACAGAACCGATCATGTCTGTTGAAATTTGTTGCCCTGAAGAGTTCATGGGTTCTTGTATTGGTGATTTGAATACGCGTCGTGCGAAAATTACGGAGTTAGGTAATATTGGTGTATTAAAGACAGCACGTGCAGATGTCCCATTGGCAGAAATGTTCAACTATGCCAATGCGTTGAGGTCTTTAACGCAGGGACGTGCAAGTTTTTCTATGGAGCCTTCTTATTACGCTCAGGTTCCGAATATGTTGGCAGAGAAGATCATTGGTTCACGTCAGGAATTTATTAATAGACGAAAGATATAAATTCGAGATAGATAAAAGGGAGGAATAGAAATGGCTAAAGAAAAATTTGAAAGAAATAAACCGCACTTGAATATTGGAACCATTGGTCACGTTGATCATGGTAAGACAACTTTATCTTCTGCGATCACCACAGTGCTCGCCGAAAAGGGGCTTGCTTCAGCACGTGCGTATGATTCGATCGATAATGCGCCTGAAGAAAAAGCGCGCGGCGTAACCATTAATATTGCTCACTTAGAATATCAGACAGAAGCGCGTCACTATGCGCATATCGATTGCCCAGGCCACGCAGATTTTATTAAGAACATGATCACTGGTGCGGCTCAAATGGATGGCGCAATCCTTGTTGTGTCTGCTGCGGACGGCCCAATGCCTCAAACACGTGAGCACATTCTTTTAGCTCGTCAGGTTAACGTGCCTCGTATCGTTGTCTTCTTGAATAAATGTGACATGGCAGATCCGGAGCTTCTGGATCTTGTTGAGATGGAAGTTCGAGATCTTTTGACAAAGTATAAATATGATGGAGATAACACACCGGTCATTCGTGGTTCAGCGCTTGATGCGTTGAATAATCCCAAAGACACAGCTGGTAAAGCCAAATGTATTATTGATTTGATGGCCGGCGTGGATGCTTGGATTCAGCAGCCTGTTCGTGAACTCGACAAGCCTTTCTTGATGGCCGTTGAAGACGTTTTCTCAATCTCTGGCCGTGGTACAGTTGCTACGGGTCGTATTGACCGTGGTGTTGTAAAAGTTGGTCAGGATGCCGATATTGTTGGTCTTCGTCCTGAGATCAGTAAGACAACTGTTACTGGCGTTGAAATGTTCCGTAAGGAATTAGAAGAAGGCCAGGCGGGTGATAACGTGGGTTTATTACTTCGTGGTGTGGATAAAGAAAAGATTGAACGCGGAATGGTCTTGGCGGCTGTCGGTAGCATTAAGCCCCATAAGAAGTTTAAGTGTTCTATTTATATCTTGACAAAGGAAGAGGGCGGACGTCATACACCGTTCTTTAAGGGATATCGTCCTCAGTTCTATTTTAGAACAACAGACGTTACCGGTGCAACAGAGCTTCCAGCAGGTGTTGAGATGTGCATGCCTGGCGATAACGTCCAGCTTACAGTTGAGCTGATCGTCCCCGTTGCGCTTGAAAAAGAATTGCGTTTCGCTATCCGTGAGGGTGGTAAGACGGTAGGTGCTGGTGTTGTAAGCGAGATTATTGAATAACTATAACTTCAAAAAAGCAGTAGAAGGCACATGCAGAAAATAAGGATTAAACTCAAAGCATATGATCATCGACTGATAGATCAGTCGACTCAAGAAATTGTTGAAACGGCAATACGTACCGGCGCGAAGGTTTGTGGTCCAGTGCCGTTAC
The DNA here is from genome assembly GCA_020720365.1 of Candidatus Elulimicrobium sp. Classification (GTDB taxonomy): domain Bacteria; phylum Omnitrophota; class Gorgyraeia; order Zapsychrales; family Fredricksoniimonadaceae. The sequence goes on along the minus strand of DYOU01000005.1, from coordinate 41,853 downwards.
CGACGAAGAGAGAGTTGTATACAGTTCTTCGTTCACCGGTCATCGATAAGAAGTCCCGAGAGCAGTTCAGTTTGGCAACTCATAAGCGGCTCATTGATTTAATTGACCCTACTTCAAAGACGGTCGAGGCGCTTAGGAAGCTGAATTTACCTGCAGGCGTGGACGTGGAAATTAAACAATAATTATAAAATCGGTTATTAGCTATGATCAGCGGTTTGTTGGGTAAGAAGATTGGAATGACACAGTTTTTTGATAAAGAGGGCAATGTTGTCCCCGTGACAGCTATTGAAGTTGGCCCTTGTTTTGTTCTTGGTGTTAAAGAGCAGCCTAAAAAGGTCGTTCTTGGATTCGATGAAATCAAGGAAAAGAATTGCACAAAGCCACGGCTTGGATTGTTCAAGAAAGTTAATGTCCCTGCCCTGCGCACGGTAAGGGAGTTCAAGTCAACAGACAATACTCCGTATACACCGGGCCAGACGATTTCGGCAGACTTCTTTCGTCCAGGCGATTTTGTGAATGTCAGTGGGACATCTATCGGAAAAGGTTTTCAGGGTGGTATGAAGCGTCATAATTGGGGTGGTGGTCCGGGCGGTCATGGTTCTATGCATCATCGTCGGATCGGCTCAGTTGGTGCCAATACATATCCAGGGCGGGTTCTGCGTGGAAAGACAATGCCAGGGCATATGGGTGATGTGAAAGTAACAGTTCATAGTCTTCGCGTAATGCATATTGATCTTGAGCAGAATTTAATGTTGGTCAAGGGCGCTATTCCTGGTTGTAAGAATGGTTTGGTTTCAATTGAACGTTCGTTTAAGAAGGCGTACCGTTCATTTGACGAGAAGAAGGAAATTGTTATCCATAAGCGTAACCCGATGAAACAGGCCAAAGCTAAGGCTAAGGGTAAAGCGTAATAGAGCAAAGTGAAGGATGTAATGCCTAAGTTAACTATATATAATATTGAAGGTAAAGAAACTGGGACAATGGATCTTCCTGAAAGCTTTGGGGAGAAAGTTAACTCAGATGTCATTCATCAGGCCGTTGTTATGTATCAGGCTAATGAAAGACAAGGTAACGCTGACACCAAGATTCGTTCTGAAATTTCCGGTGGTAATAAAAAGCCTTTTCGTCAAAAGGGTACGGGTAGAGCGCGTCAGGGTTCTAGCCGATCTCCCTTAATGCGTCATGGTGGTATTGTTTTCGGACCGCACCCGCGTGATTTTAGTTATGTTGTTCCTAAGAAGGTCAGAGTTGCGGCTCTTAGAGAGTCTTTGAAAACAAAATTTAATATTGAATCATTGTGTTGCATTGATTCTATTGAATTAAAATCGGGAAAGACAAAGGATTTTGTGGCTGTCCTAAAAAACCTTAAAGTGAGCGGTAAAAAGGTTTTAGCTCTTTTTGATGGTTGTAGCAAAGAAGTTACGCTAGCTTCTCGTAATGTGTCAAATGTTCAATTGGTAAAGCCGGCAGAGGTTAATGCTTTGGACGTGCTTAAGAATAACAAGATCGTGGTTACAAAGTCCGCGATGGAAAAAATCCTGAAGAGATTACAATGATCACAAGTTACGATATTATCGAAACACTTTTACGCACGGAAAAGAGCACAGGGCTTGAAAAGGCACGTCAGTATGTTTTTAAAGTGGCAACTGATGCACAAAAGCCTGATATTAAGAAAGCTGTGGAAGAGATTTATAAAGTTAAAGTTCAAGCAGTTAATGTAACTAATGTTCCTGGCAAAAAGAAGCGTGTTCGTCAGAGAGTTGGCTATACATCTGATTGGAAAAAAGCGACAGTCACACTTAAAGAAGGTAGCAAGATCGAGGTAGCTTAACAATGGGTATCAAAAGATTTAAACCAACAACGAACGGTGTAAGGCATGCGGCTTTAGTTGATTTCGCAGAACTTACTAAACACAAACCTGAGAAGTCTCTTTTAGAGCCTCTTAAGAGGACTGGCGGCCGTAATAATAATGGTCGTATTACATCGCGTCATAAGGGCGGTGGACATAAAAAAATGTATCGTTTGATTGATTTTAAGCGGACAAGATTTGATGATCCTGCTGTTGTCCTAGGGATTGAGTATGACCCTAATCGGACATGTCGTATCGCTTTGATCGAGTATCAAAGCGATAAGGTTAAAAGTTATATATTAGCTCCGGTTGACTTAAAGGTCGGCAATGTTGTTATCAGCAGTAATTTGGATAACATTGACATACACCCTGGTAATGCCTTACCTTTAGCCAAGATTCCGATGGGAACGGCTGTTCATAATATTGAATTAAAACCTGGTAAGGGCGGAAAGATTGTTCGTTCAGCAGGTACGTCAGCTCAATTATTGGGTAAAGAAGGAGATTACGCGATCGTTCGTCTTCCTTCTAGTGAAATGCGTAAAGTTCTTATTAATTGCCGTGCGACTATCGGACAGCTCGGCAATGTAGAACATGGCTCCCAGTCAATTGGTAAGGCCGGTCGCAATCGTTGGAAGGGGATTCGTCCTCAATCTCGCGGTGTTGTTATGAATCCAGTGGATCATCCTCATGGTGGCGGTGAAGGTAAAACGCCTCAAGGTAATCCTCATCCTGTTTCACCGTGGGGATGGAAGACCAAGGGTTTCAAGACGCGTTCGAAGCGTAAGTATTCAAATCAGTTAATTATTAAGAGAAGGACGAAGTAATTATGGCACGTTCTATTTCTAAGGGACCTTTTGTTGATGAATCCTTGAAGCGTCGTTTTGACAAGATGGTTTCTTCAGGTCAGCGTCAGCCGATAAAAACATGGTCACGCCGTTCAACGATTACACCTGATTTTGTGACATATACTTTTTCTGTGCACAATGGACAGAAACATGTTCCGGTCTTTATAACTGAGCACATGGTTGGATTCAAGCTTGGAGAGTTTGTCCCGACACGTACGTTTAAACAGCATGGCGGCGTAAAAGCGAAGAAAGCCGTTACGAAGAAATAATTAAAGGGTTAAAAATGATTGCACAAGCAAAAGGTCGTCATCAGAGGGTTTCTCCGACAAAAGTCAGACAGGTCATAGACCTTATTCGTGGAAAGAGTGTTCCGGTTGCTATATCTATATTGGAACATTTAAATAAGCCTGTGAAAGAAAAAGTTGTCAAGGTGCTGCATTCAGCGGTAGCTAACGCGAAGCAGAAAGGTCTTACGGAAGACCAGTTGATTGTCTCCAAGATCGTTGCAGATCAGGGTTCCGTATGGAAACGGTTTCGTGCGGCTTCATTTGGACGTGCTAGCGAGATTTTGAAAAAGACATCACATATCACTATTGAGTTGGATCTAAAGAAAAAATAAAGAGGGCAGCTGACGTGGGACAAAAAGTTTCTCCTATCGCATTAAGAATCGGAATTAATAAGAACTGGAGCAGTCTTTGGTTTGCAGATCCTAAAGACTATGCCAATAATATTATTGAGGATCATAAGATCCGCACATATATTAAAAAGAAGTTTATTCAGGGGGCTGTTTCTTCTGTTGAGATCGAACGGCTTGCGGCTACGATAAAGATCCGGATTGCCTCTGCGCGTCCTGGTGTTATCATTGGTCGTCGTGGAGCAGATATTGATCGTCTTCGCGCAGATCTTGCGAAGATAACAACAAAGGAAATCAGTGTAGATATTAAGGAAATTAAAAATCCGGCCGTTGATGCGACATTAGTGGCGCAAAGTGTTGCATTTCAAATGGAGAAACGTGTTGGATTCAGACGTGCCATGAAACGTGCGGTGGAACAGACTATACAGGCAGGTGGTAAGGGGATCAAGATCATTGTGTCAGGACGTTTGGATGGAGCCGAGATCGCAAGACGCGAAAAGTATCATGTCGGGAAGATCCCGTTACAAACGTTTCGAGCAGATATTGATTATGGTTTTGCCGAGGCCAATACTACTTTTGGATGCATCGGTGTTAAGGTTTGGGTTTATAAAGGCGATACTCTTCGGGATTCGAAGAGAGTTGAGGCTTAAGGAGCAGTTTTATGGCGATAATGCCAAAAAGAGTTAAGTATCGTAAGGCGCAAAAAGGGAAGTGTCGGGGAGTCTCTACGAGAGGCGACCGGTTAAGTTTTGGTGAGTTTGGCTTGAAGTCCTTGGAGAATGGCCCTGTTCGTGCCAATCATATTGAAGCTTGTCGTGTTGCCATGGTTCGAAAATTACGTGGTGCAGGTAAGGTTTGGATCAATATATTTCCTCACAAGCCTGTTTCAAAGAAGCCGGCTGAAACGCGTATGGGTAAAGGAAAAGGCGATCTTGATCACTGGGTGGCTGTGGTTAAGCGTGGGCGGATTCTTTTTGAGATTAGCGGAGTGCCTGAAGATTTTGCGAAGAATCTCTTGCGTCTTGTTGCCTTTAAACTTCCGATCAGAACAAAATTTGTTATTAGACAGCAGGTAAAGTAAATATATGGATATTAAAGAATTGAAAAACCTCAATATTGGTGAACTCACGCAGCGCGAACAAGTCCTAAAAAAGGAATTATTTGATATGCGTCAGCAGGGCCGTATGGGTCAGGTTGAAAAACCTGCTCGTTTTAGCGCGATTAAAAAAGAAGTCGCACAGATTTTGACGATCATCAACGAAAGAAAGATGAGCAATGGAAAAAAGAATTAATAAGCGCAAGACACTCATTGGGATTGTTCTTAGCGATAAAATGGAGAAAACGCGTGTTGTGCAGGTTTCCTCAACGCGGCCTCATTCCAAGTATGCTAAACAGGTAAAGTTTCATGCGAAATATAAAGCGCATGACGAGCAAAACATGTCTAAGCAGGGTGATGTTATTGAAATGATGGAAACTCGCCGTCTTTCAAAAGATAAGCGTTGGACTATTACTGCGGTTGTGAAGAAGAATTTACATAAAGAGGCGGTGCCCGCATGATTCAATTAAAAAGTATTTTGCAGGTTGCCGATAATACCGGTGCGCGTAAGGCTTCTGTTATAAGCATTTTAAATGCCAAAGGTAAATTTGTAGGTGGTGTTGGTGATATTGTCAGGGTTAACATAAAAGAATCAACTCCGGATGCGGCTGTCAAAAAAGGCCAGAAGGCAAAGGGAGTTGTTGTTCGTACAAAGGCGCGTATTCGTCGTCCAGATGGCACGTATGTTCGTTTTGATAATAATGCGGTCGTTCTTATTGATGACGTCGGAAATCCTAGAGGCACCAGGGTGTTTGGTCCGGTAGCGCGTGAGCTTAGGAATTTGGAATACATGAAAATTATTTCTTTAGCCCCAGAGGTTGTCTAATGTTACGCATTAAACGTGATGATAAAGTAATTGTGATTTCAGGAAAAGATAAAGGGAAAACAGGTAAAGTAGTTAAAGTTTTTCCAGCGGAGAAAACAGTTGTTGTCGAAAATATTAATTTATTGAAGAAAGCGGTCAAGAAAAGCGATCAATATCCCCAGGGTGGTTATATTGAAGTTGAGAAACCTTTGCATATTTCAAAGGTTATGCTTTTAGACCCAAAGACAAATAAATCTACTCGCGCAAAAGTGAATGTCCTAAAGGACGGAACTAAAGTCCGCGTCAGCAAAAAGAGCGGCGAAACGATCTAAGAGGTGTTGAAGTGAAACCGGCATTGTTAGAAAAGTATCAAAAAGAAGTTTTTCAGGCTATGAAAGATAAGTTCGGCATTAAGAATTTTATGGCCGTTCCACGTCTTGAGAAGGTGGTTGTGAATATGGGTGTTGGCGAGGCGATCACTGATATTAAAATCCTTGATACCGCAGCGGCTGATCTTGCCATGATTACGGCGCAGAAACCGTCGATCCGTCGTTCCAAGAAAGCGATATCAAACTTTCGTTTAAAAGAGAACGCTCCGGTCGGCTGTAAAGTTACATTACGTCGTGTCAGAATGTATGAATTTCTTGATAAGTTAATGAATGTGGTTCTTCCGCGTATTCGTGACTTTAATGGCGTGCCGGTCAAGTCGTTTGATAAAGAGGGTAATTATACCTTTGGCCTTAAGGAGCATTCAATTTTTCCTGAAATTGATGTAACTAGGCGCGATTTCAGAGCGCAGGGTATGGATATTTCGATTGTGATCAAAGGCGGTAATCCTGAAAAGAACTTGCATATGCTGCGTTCATTAGGGATGCCCTTTGAGAAAAAAGAGGGTAAATAAGATTTATGGCGAAAAAATCATTGATCAATAAGTCCAAAGTCGCACCAAAGTTTTCAACCAGAGCGCATCGTCGGTGTAGGATTTGCGGTCGTCCAAGAGGTTTTATGCGGCGTTTTGGGATTTGCCGTCTTTGCTTTCGTGAAATGGCGTGGAAGGGTGAAATTCCCGGAGTTAAAAAAGCAAGCTGGTAATGTGCCGGCCGTATTTTTTCTGTTCTGTCGTTAGGATTTATAGCAGGGCAATTAATTTTAAGAATGATGAGAAAGAGGTTTTAACCGATGCCAGTCAATGATCCAATTGCAAATATGTTAACGATCATCAGGAACGCACTGAAGGTGCGGAAAGAAACAGTCGACGTGCCTGCGTCCAAGCTTCTTGAAAAGATCCTTTTTATTTTTAAGCAGGATGGCTATATCGAAGATTATCGTTTGCTTAAAGATAACAAACAGGGCGTTCTCAAGATTTTTCTCAAGTATGAGAACAAGAAGCCTGTTATTACAGGAATTAAGCGTGTATCAAGGTCTGGTTTGCGTATTTATGCCAGCAATACAGAGATCCCAAGAGTTTTAAGTGGTCTTGGTAAGGCGATTATTTCTACATCAAAAGGTATTATTGATGACAGAGAAGCTCGTAAATTGAAAATCGGGGGCGAAGTCCTCTGCTACATCTGGTAAGGAACTATGTCAAGAATTGGTAAGATCCCATTAGCATTGCCTAAAGAAGTAAAATTGACGATAACGCCGACAACCATTAATATGGAAGGCCCGAAGGGAAAGCTTGCCATGCAGCTGCCTTTAGGCATTAAAGTCGAGCAGGGAGACCAGGGAATTATTGTATCCAGGGTTAATGATACAAAACAAAATAAAGCGAACCATGGGACCATTAGAGCATTAATCAAGAATATGGTTGTAGGAGTTACTAAGGGGCATGCGAAAGATCTGGAGATCCAGGGGATCGGGTTCAGAGGAACAGTAGCTGGACAGAAATTGCTTCTTAATCTTGGCTTTAGTCATCCGGTTGAGTTTATTGTTCCGGCGACAGTTAAGGTTCTAATGCCAAAACCGACGGAAATTAAGCTAGAAAGTCCCGATAAGATTCTTCTTGGTCAGGTTGCGGCTAAGATTCGCGGGATCAAGCCGCCGGAACCTTACAAGGGTAAGGGTATCCGTTATGTTGGTGAGATCATTAAGAGAAAACAAGGAAAATCGACCACTAAGTAATCATTATGAAAAATTCTGCGGAAATTAAAAGAGTTTATCGTCATCGTCGTATTCGCAAGCAGATGGTCGGCACTATGGAGCGTCCTCGTCTGTGTTTGCATCGTAGTTTAAAAAACATTTCAGTATCGATCATTGATGATACATCAGGAAAGGTTTTAATGGGGATGAGTACTCTGGCAAAGAGTATTCGGGCAACACTTAAGAGCGGCGGGAATATCAAAGCTGCTGAAATCTTAGGTGAAGTTTTCGGGAAAGATGCGATCGCCAAGGGGTATCGCAAGGTGGCCTTCGACCGGGGTGGGTATAAGTACCATGGCCGGGTGAAGGCGTTCGCAGATGCAGCCAGAAAAGTCGGATTGGAATTTTAAGAGATATGGAAAAAAAAGATATTGTTGCAGGAAATCCTGCCCAGAATCACGCAGATTCGAGCGAATCAAAAGGTGGAAAAGGACAACGTCCAGGGCAAGAAGTCAAGGTCGGGATGCAGTCTGTTGAGAAGGCTGAAAAAAAAATAGCTTATTCAACCGATAATAATCCGGCTGGCGCAGCTCAGCCCGGTGGCAGAGATCAGGGTGGTCGCGGCCGTGGAGCGAAAAGAGGTCAGCGTCCTCCAAGAGAAAAAGAAGAAGCCAGTGGCTTAGTCGAGAAAGTGATCCGTATCAGTCGTGTTGCAAAAGTTACCAAAGGTGGAACGAAGATGTCTTTTACGGCCCTTGTTGTTGTTGGTGATGGAAAAGGCCGTGCTGGTTATTCTTTAGGTAAAGCGGCTGAGGTAGCTATAGCCATTAAAAAGGGTATGAACGCGGCGAAGAAATGCATGGAAGAATTTAATGTGTATGGTACGACAGTTCCTCATGAAGGTATTGGTTCATGGTGTGCTACGCGTGTTTTATTAAAGCCGGCCTCTGACGGTACTGGTGTTATTGCATCAGGTCCTGTCAGAGCGATATGCGATGGAGTTGGTATTAAGAATATTCTTACAAAGGTTCATCGTTCAAGCAACCCTTTAAATGTTGTTAAAGCGACGTTTGATGGTCTTTCTCAGATGAAGAAGAGACCTTTAAAAACTTCAGTCTAATTAAAATTAAGGTTTAAATATGCAGCTGCATCAATTAATGGCTCCAAAAGGTTCAAAAACAAAAAAAGTTCGTCTTGGTCGTGGCCCTGCTTCAGGACTAGGGAAAACGTCAGGCCGGGGGGATAACGGACAGCGCTCACGTTCTGGACGTGGCATTATCCTGGGCTCCGAGGGTGGTCAAATGCCGATCATTCGCCGTTTGCCTAAGGTTGGATTTAATGCTGCCAATCCGGTTGTTTATCAGGTGGTTCATTTGGATGCATTGAATTGTTTTAGTGCCGATCAGATAGTAACTGTTGATTTGTTAAAGGCCGCCAAGTTACTGAGTAGTTCACGTAAACCTTATAAGATCCTTTCGCGTGGAGAATTGAAGAAAGTTTTGACTGTTCAGGCGGATGCCTTTTCTGCAGAGGCTGCTCAAAAGATTGAAAAAGCAGGTGGGAAAGCAGAGATCATTAGAAAACGGCCAGAGCCTAAACCTAAAGCCAAGAAAGTCAAAAAATAAGGCGTATGTTTGCCCAATTCTTCAAGGCGTTAGCAACTTGTTTTAAAATCGAGGATCTTCGTAAGAAAATTCTTTTTACTCTTTTTATTATTTTCTTGTATCGTCTTGGATGTTTTATACCAACACCCGGGATCAACGGGAAGTCCCTAGCAGAGTTCTTTGAGCGTATTGCAGCTACAACGGGCGGTGGTAATGTTTTTTCAATCATGAATATGTTTTCCGGTGGTTCACTGGAGAAGTTAACTGTTTTCTCTCTTGGTGTAATGCCGTATATTTCAAGTTCGATCATTATGCAGCTTTTGACAGCGGTTATACCCTCTTTGGAGAAATTGTCTAAAGAAGGTCATTCCGGTTATCAAAAGATCAATCAGTTCACTAGGTATGGGACGGTTGTTCTGGCTGTTATTCAGGCTTTTTTTATTGCTCTTTGGCTTGAAAGTCCGCAGGCTTTTCAGGGGTTGCAGATCGTTGACAATCCAGGCTGGATGTTCCGTTTAACAACAGTCGTTACGTTGACAACCGGAACTTTGATCATTATGTGGCTTGGTGAGCGCATTCAGGAACAAGGTGTCGGGAATGGAATGTCCTTGATCATTACCGCTGGGATCCTCTCAGCAGCTCCTGCTGCGGTTGAAATGACAATGAGATTGCTTTCAGCTAAAGGCATTGGTGGTGCTCAGATTCAACCGATGACACTGTTAATGTTAGTGTTCTTTTTTATAACAGTTGTGGTTACAACGACTCTTGTTATCCAGGCGCAGCGTCGCATTCCTGTGCAGTATGCCCGCAGGACTGTTGGCAACAAGACAGTCGGAGGACAGAGTACTTTTATTCCTTTGAAAGTTGATACGGCTGGGATTATTGCGATCATTTTCGCACAGTCTATTTTACTTTTTCCGGCTACGGTTGCCAGTTTTATTCCTGCTCAAGGAGTACAGAGTATTGCATCTTTCTTGGCTCGAGGCCATTTTCTTTATTATGCTCTTTATGCATCCTTAATTCTTTTCTTTTGTTATTTTTATACGGCGATTGTTTTTAATCCTTCGGATGTTGCTGAGAATTTAAAGAAACATGGTGGTTTTGTCCCCGGAATCAGGCCAGGGAAAGATACAGCGGATTATTTGGATCATGTTCTGACACGTATTACTTTAGCAGGCGCAACTTTTATTTGTTGTATTGCCATTATGCCTGATGCTATTATGGCTTCCGCAAAAGTGCCATACTTAGTAGCATCGTTCTTTGGTGGTACCGGCATTCTTATTACTGTTGGTGTTATGCTTGACACAATGAAGCAAGTTGAGTCACATTTACAAATGTATAATTATGAAGGTTTTATGCAATCAGGACATTTAAGGGGAAGACGATGATTATTGTTCTTTTAGGAGCTCCTGGTGCAGGTAAGGGTACGCTTGCGGGTGCGATCAAGGATCAGTTGGGTGTGCATCATATTTCTACTGGAGATTTAATTCGTGCAGAAATTAAAGCCGGATCAGTGATTGGTCTTGAAATTAAAAGATATGTTGAGTCGGGAGGGTTAGTTCCGGATGAGGTAGTGACCCGGATGATTGAAGGTAAAGTCAAGGAGACGGCGGCAGATAAGAAGGGGTATATGTTCGATGGATTCCCTCGTACAAGCGCCCAGGCGAGTGACCTTGATAAAGTTCTTGCAGCGAATGGTCTTGTCATTGATTTTGCTCTTTATATGGAAGCATCTTTAAACGTGGTTTTACAGCGTTTAACAGGACGCCGTGTATGTAGAAAATGCGGTGCTTTATATCATTTGAAAAATATGCCATCTCGGAAGGAAGGCGTATGTGATGTTTGTACGGGTGAACTGTATCAGCGGGCTGATGACAATGAAGAGACAATTAAGAAACGTATAGTTGTATATAATGATCAGACCAAACCGATCATTGATTTTTATAAATTGCAGGAGAAGCTTCATACAGTTAACGCCGATACCGGTGCTGAGGATGTCCGCAAGGCATTAATTCAGATATTGAATGGCAAAAAGTCCTGATATTCGTATTAAGACATCGGGGGAGTTGGTTATCCTTCGTGAAGCAGGCAAGATACTTGCCGGTATATTTGACAGCATGAAAAGTTTCGTTAAAGTTGGCGTAACGACGGCAGAGATTGATCAGGTGATTGAATCGCTGATCATGAAAAATAAAGTCGGAGCTGCTTTTAAAGGGTATCGCGGGTTTCCGGCTTGCGCGTGCATATCCGTGAATGAAGAAGTTATTCATGGGATTCCGGGGAAGCGATTGATTAAAGATGGCGATATTGTTGGTGTTGATATTGGAATTGTTTATCAAGATTATTATTCCGATATGGCCATGACGTTAGGGGTTGGTTCTGTTGAATCAGGCCATCAAAAGTTATTGGATGTCACGCGGCAAGGTTTAATGCGCGGGATATCTGAAGCAAGGCCTGGAAACAGGCTCGGTGATATTTCTCATGCGGTACAGTCATATGTGGAGTCGAAAGGGTTTTCGATTGTGAGAGACTTTGTCGGCCATGGAATTGGCCGTCAGTTGCATGAAGATCCTGAGATACCTAATTATGGAGCACCTAAACAGGGGCCTTTGTTAAAAGCGGGAATGGTATTCGCTATCGAGCCAATGGTAAATATGGGGACGGCTCGAACAAAAGTTTTAAGCGATGGCTGGACAGCGGTTACTGTGGATAAGAAGCCGTCGGCTCATTTTGAACATACGGTTGCTATCACAGAATCAGGACCAGTAATACTTACGGAAAAGTAAAGAAAGCAAATGGCTAGAGAAGATCTTATTGAAGTAGAAGGTGTTGTGGAAGAAGCATTGCCTAATGCAATGTTTCGTGTTGTTTTGGATAATGGCCATAAAGTTCTGGCGCATGTTTCGGGAAAGATGCGGATGCATTTTATTCGTATTTTACCGGGAGATAAGGTAAAGGTTGAGTTGACACCTTACGACCTCTCCCGTGGGCGTATAACTTATAGGAATAAGTAAAATGAAAGTTAAATCTTCGGTTAAAAGGATCTGCAATAAGTGCAAGGTCGTTCGGCGTGAACGTGTGGTTCGTGTAATTTGCGAGAACCCTAAACATAAGCAAAGACAAGGATAAGAAGTATGGCAAGAATCTTAGGTATTGACCTGCCCAAAGACAAGCGTATTGAGATTGCTCTTCAATATATTTTTGGCATTGGTCCGACGATCGCAAAGAAGATACTGGCAGCTACCAGTATTGATTTGAACAAACACGCAAAGGATTTAACTGAAGAAGAGATCGCCAAGATCGTGGCGTTCATTCAGAAGAATCATGTTGTCGAAGGTGATCTTCGGCGTGAAGTCAACCAGAACATCCGTCAACATATGGATATGGGGTCTTATCGCGGGCTTCGGCACCGTAAGGGGCTTCCGTGCCGTGGGCAGCGTACACGCACAAATTCGCGCACGCGCAAAGGGCGCAAGCAGACTGTCGGCGGTATGAAGAAGAAAGACGTTAAATAGAGGATTGGATTCATGGCAAAAGAAAATAAGCAGCAACAGGCTCAAGCTCAGGCTCAAAGTAAGACCGCTTCGCGTAAGGCCAAAGCAAAAAAACGTTCCCTTAAAGGTATTACAAGCGGTGTGGCTATGATACGTGCGACGTTCAATAACACTATCGTGACCATTACGGACAAACAGGGGAATACTATTGTTTGGTCAACTCCGGGTGTGTGTGGTTTTACAGGATCCAAGAAATCCACACCGTTCGCCGCTCAGGTTGCTGCAGGTGAGGCTGCCAAGCGCGCAAAAGATCTCGGAATTGAATCGTTGGAAGTTTTAGTGAAGGGGCCTGGATCAGGCCGTGAGTCTGCTATCCGCGCACTGGCTGCGGCTGGCTTGCAGGTTACATCTATTCGCGACGTTACGCCGATTCCGCATAATGGCTGCCGTCCGCGTAAGAAAAGAAGAGTATAAAGGAGTTTATTCATGGCACGTTACACAGGTCCTCGTTGCAGACTTTCAAGAAGAGAAGGCGTTAATCTTGGTCTTAAGAAGCGTTGGTCGCTTGAAAAGCGTGAAACGCCTCCCGGCCAGCATGGTTTTCGTCGGGGGAAGATGTCTAATTATGGTTTGCAGCTGCGTGAGAAGCAGAAGGCAAAACGTATTTACGGGATTCTTGAGAAGCAGTTCAAGAATTATTATTTAAAGTCAACAGCGGCTAAGGGCGTTACCGGTACAGTGCTCTTGCAGTATTTAGAAACTCGTCTGGATAATGTGGTTTACCGTCTTGGGTTTGCGATCACACGCGCACAGGCTCGTCAGATCGTGGGGCATGGTTTCGTTCTGGTTAATGGGAAAAAAGTAAATATTGCTTCAGCTCCTGTTAAGATTGGAGATGAAATCAGTTTTACACCAAAGGAAGCGACTGTCAAATATTTGAGAAAGAATATTGAAATGAATGATGGTTGGGCTGTCCCGTCATGGCTTATGGCTGATAATGATACGTTGAAAGGGAAAGTTGTTCGTATTCCTGTGCGTGAAGATATTGTTGTTCCGGTTAATGAGCAGCTTATTATTGAGCTTTATTCGAAATAGTTTTGGTTTTTCACTTAAAATAGGAGAGCACTCATGGGAGTTAAATGGCGTGATTTTCAGATGCCCAAACGTTTGGATTGTGATGAGGCGTCTTATACAGATCGTTATGGCAAGTTTATTGCAGAGCCTTTCGAGCGTGGTTATGGCGTAACATTGGGGAATTCCTTGCGTCGCGTTCTTTTGTCTTCTATTGAAGGAAGTGCCGTTACGTCTATTCGCATTGAGGGTGTGCAGCATGAATTCTCAACGATTCCCGGCGTACTGGAGACAGTTTCAGATATTATTCTGAATATTAAAGAGTTAGTCCTTCGTTCTCATTCAAAAGCCCCAAAGTCTGTGTATATAAAGGCGACAAAAAAAGGGGAAGTGAAGGCTAAGGATATCATTGCGGATGAAACAATTGAAGTATTGAATCCTGAGCATCATATTTGCACTCTTACGAGAGATATTAATTTTAATATAGAGCTCGAAGTTTGCCGTGGTCGCGGATATTTTCCTGCGGATCAAAATAAGAAGGAAGGGGCGCCGGTGGATTCTATTGCGGTCGATTCCATCTTTACTCCAATTGAGAAAGTTAATTTCTTTTCTGAGAATACCCGTGTTGGCCAGCGGACGGATTATGACCGGATCATTCTTGAGATCTGGACGAATGGGGCGATTAATCCTAAAGAAGCCCTTCTCTACGCGGCTAATATTTTGCAGCGTCATTTAGATGTTTTTGTTTCTTATGGTCAGCTTCCTGAAGAGGAAGAGGAAGAGGAAGAGGTTTCAGCAGAAGAAGAATCTTTATATGCGAAGTTGCGTTTACCGATCTCAGAGCTCGAGCTATCTGTTCGCAGTTCCAATTGTTTAAAAGATGCCAATATTAAGAGTATTTCTGAGCTTGTTCGTAAAACTGAAGAAGAGCTGCTGGAGTTCCGTAATTTCGGTAAGAAATCCCTTACAGAGATCGGCGATCTTCTTAAGGTTATGGGATTAAGCCTAGGTATGAAGATCGATACCAAAAAGCTGAGAAAGAAGAGCGAGTAATTCTATGAGACATGGAATTTCAGGTAACAAATTCGGACGTAATCAAACACTGCGCAATGCGACAGTTAGAGACTTGTGCCGCGCAGTGATTAAGTGTGAAAAGATCCAGACGACCAAGGCGAAGGCTGTTGAGGCCAGAAAAATGGTTGACAGGATGATCACATTAGGTAAAGAGAATACACTGGCAGCTAAGCGTCGGGCTTTTGCCGTTCTTATTGATCATGCGTTAGTAAGTCGTCTTTTTAATGTTGTTGCTCCGCTTTTTAAGGATCGTCAGGGTGGTTATACGCGCATCATTAAGTTTGCGATCAATCGTCAGGGTGATAATGCTGAAATGGTTATTCTGGAATTGACAGAGCGGACAGTTGTTGAAGTCAAGCCGGAGAATAAGGTCGCTGACGCCGAGATCGTTGAGTCTAAAATAAAGTCGGTGAAGGCTCCGGTTAAGAAGTCGGCTGAAAAAGTGACAGAACAACCTAAGGTGAAAAAGGCTCCGGCGAAGAAGGCGGCGGCAAAGGAATAATTAAAATGAGTCGGATTAATTCCCGTATTCAGCAGATCGTTGGGTCAACGACATTAGCGATCACCGCTCGTGCCAAGGAATTAAAAGAGCAAGGAAAGGATGTTGTTAATTTTGCGGCTGGAGAGCCGGATTTTGATACTCCTGATTATGTTAAAGAAGCCGCCGTTAAAGCTATTAACGGCGGTTTTACTAAGTACACTCCTTCAAGCGGTGCGGAAGATCTGCGGATCGCTATCTGTTCTAAATTTAAACGCGACAATGGACTGGATTATAAGCCTGGTCAGGTTGTCGTTGGTTGCGGGGCAAAGCATTCTATTTTTAATGCGGTCATGGTCCTGTGTGATGTCGGTGACGAGGTTATTATCCCTGCTCCGTATTGGGTGAGTTATCCTGAAATGGTGAAGATGGCTGGTGCGACAGCGGTCTTTATTCATACACAAACCAAGAATAATTTCAAAATGACGCCGGAAGACTTATCGGCGGCGATTACGCCAAAGACGAAGCTTCTTATTTTAAATTCTCCTTCAAATCCGACGGGCATGGTGTACACGAAAAAGGAATTGGAACAGATTGCGGCTATTTGTGTGCAGCATAATATATTTGTGATCAGTGATGAAATTTATGAGAAGCTCTTGTACTCCAATGAACCTTTTGTTTCGATCGCTTCTTTAGGTAAAGACATTTATGACCGTACTATTACGATCAATGGAGTATCAAAAGCGTATGCCATGACGGGGTGGCGTATTGGTTATGCGGCTGGCCCTGTAGAGGTCATGAATTATATGAAGAATTTGCAGGATCACTCCACATCCAATCCGACCTCGATCAGTCAAAAAGCAGCGATTGCGGCATTAAATTCACCCGAAGACACGGTAGTCGCGATGCGACAAGAATTTAAAACGCGCAGGGATCTCATGATGTCTCTGGTTGACGGTATTCCGGAGATACGTTATATTAAACCAGAAGGTGCTTTTTATCTCTTTTGTGATTTTACAAGGTTTGGTAAATGTGCTGAAGTGGCAAAAATGATCCTTAATGACGTAAAGGTGGCGGTTATCCCGGGCGATGGTTTCGGGGCGGAAGGTTATATTCGATTGACCTTTTCAACTTCACAAGAACGCATTAAGGAAGGGATATCTCGAATTCAATCTTGGATCAAGGCCCGTAACTAACTCAGGCCAGAGAGTGAGTTGACTGACGTATGCAAAGAGAATTACGAGAGCTGCTTTTAATTACTATACAGCAGGGTGCTTCCGATCTTCATTTAACAGTAGGTTTGCCGCCGGTGCTTCGTATCGACGGTGATCTGCTTGCATTGAATGAGGATGTTTTATCAGTTGATGATTTAAAGCGTATGATTTATGGGGTATTGACTGATTCACAAAAGATTCAGTTTGAAGAAGAAAAAGAGTTGGACCTTTCTTTGGCCTTAGAGGGTATTGATCGCTTTCGTGTAAATGTCCATCAACAGCGTGGTTCTGTTGAAGCGGCTTTACGCCGTATTCCGGTGGTGATCCCCACCGTCGAAGATTTAAAACTTCCGCCGGCGATTCTTGCGTTGGCACGTAAAAGAAATGGTCTTGTTTTAGTTACGGGGCCAACCGGTACCGGTAAATCCACAACAATGGCGGCGATGGTTCAGTTGATTAATGCTGAGCGCAAATGTATGATCATGTGTATTGAAGATCCGATTGAATTCCTGCATTCAAATAAACAATCTGTCGTTAAACAGCGCGAAGTCTACCGTGACACACATTCTTTTTCAGAAGCGCTCAAGCGTTGTTTGCGTCAGGATCCGGATGTTATTGTAGTCGGAGAGATGCGTGACCTGGAGACTATTTCGACTGCGTTGACTGCTGCTGAAACAGGGCATTTGGTTTTGGCTACTCTTCATACGCCAGATGCCCCGCAGACTATTGAGCGTATCATTGACGTTTTTCCTCCTTATCAACAGCATCAGGTGCGTCAGCAGCTTTCCTCTTGTTTACAGGGAGTTGTCTCGCAGAGCCTGTTGCCGCATGTAAGTGGTAAAGGTCGTGTCCTTGCGACTGAGATCATGATCGCAACGTCTGCTATTCGTAATTTGATCCGTGAGCAGGCGGTGGAGCAACTACATACGACTATTCAGACCGGAGCCCAATTCGGTATGCGTACAATGGATCGTGCGCTGAAAGACCTTTATGAGGCAGGGCAGATTTCATTTGAAGAAGCATTGAATCATGCCAAGAATCCTGAAGAATTAAAATTTTTCGCCAAATCTCAGCCTAATAAGAAGTAGAATATCTGCTGACGGTCAGACTTTTACTTGGTTATGACGGCATCTGTCTGAAACTATATTTTCTAAAAGGAGTTTTTTCATGGTACATTCTGTAACTATTCTTCCAGGTGACGGGATTGGGCCCGAAGTGTCTTCAGCCATGCGTAAGTGTGTCGATGCGACGGGTGTTAAAATAGCATGGGATGAGCAGATTGTTGGCGCTCCAGCGATCGCTCAATTCGGGACTCCTTTGCCTGGATCAGTTATTGAGGCTATCAAGAAATCGAAAGTGGCTATAAAGGGACCTATTGAGACGCCTATAGGGAAAGGGTTTCGTTCGGTGAATGTTCAGCTTCGACAAGCGCTGGATCTTTATGCTTGTGTGCGCCCGGCGAAATTTATAGAAGGGACAAAAGCTGTAAATTCAAAAGTTGACCTGGTGATCTGCCGTGAGAATACCGAAGATCTTTATTCAGGGGTTGAATTTGATGTGAATACGGATGAGGCGAAGAAGTTGATCGCCATGATCAACGGGGTGTCGATTAAACAGGTTCGTGAAGATTCTGCGATCTCGATCAAGCCTATTTCTTTGTTTGGTTCCGAGAGGATCATTCGGTATGCTTTTGAGTATGCATTGACGCATGGCCGTAAAAAAGTCACGGTTGTGCATAAAGCGAATATTATGAAGTTTACGGATGGGCTTTTCTTGCGGATGGGACAGAAGATCGCCGCTGAATATGAGGGCAGGATCGTTTTTGACAATGTACTGGTTGATAATATGTGCATGCAGTTAGTTCAGAAGCCGGAATTGTATGATGTGCTTGTATTGACAAATCTTTACGGGGATATTGTATCTGATCTTTGTGCGGGAATGGTCGGTGGCCTGGGCATTGCGCCGGGTGCGAACATTGGTGAGCATGCCGCTCTCTTTGAACCGGTCCATGGGTCAGCGCCTAAATATGCCGGGCTGAATAAAGTGAACCCCACGGCAACGATTCTTTCTGCTGTGCTGATGCTTCAGCACTTGGAAGAGAATGATGCCGCGCAGCGTCTGGAACAAGCTGTCCGGGATGTGATTAAAGAAGGTAAGGCTGTTACGTATGACCTTAAGGCGGACAGGAATGATCCAACGGCTGTGGGAACGCAGGAAATGGCTGCGGCTATTTGTGCCAAGCTGCGGCGCTGAGCCTGTACCAGGATCTTTATAAATGTTACAAGTTTTCGATCTGGATCTGATCGATCATGCTGTTGCGATGAGCAGGCAGAAAAGCCTGCTGCCAGAGATTGCGTCCGGGGAAGACGACGCCCTCTTGCTGTGCGAACACCCCCCCACGATTACTTTTGGCCGAAAGTTTAAAGACGTCAATCTTTTTGTATCCAGGGGCGATCTTATTGGGCAGGGGTTTGTTCTTTTTGAAGTGGATAGAGGGGGCGATGTTACCCTTCATGCGCCGGGGCAGTTGGTTCTGTACCCGTTGATTAATTTGAAGCGGCAGGATATTGGATTGAGGGAGTATTTACAGAAATTGGAGAAGGTAGCCGTTGATTTATTAGGGGATTTTGATATAGTGGCTGAAGGTGACGACGGAAATCGTGGTGTTTGGATAGGCCGGAGAAAAATCGCTTCTATTGGGATCGGCGTCAGCCGTTGGGTTACTTATCACGGTATGGGATTGAATATTCGAACGGATCTGTCACTCTTTAGCAGGATTCGCCCATGCGGGTTGGATGTTAAAATGACATCTCTTAAAGCTGAGTTGGGGTGTGATGTAAATATGGCAGATATTAAATCACGCGTTATAATACATTTTCAAAAGGTATTTGGATATTGATGATAAAAATTATTGTTCCTGACCTGGGTGACGGGATTGAAAAAGTTGAAGTGGCGGCATGGCATGCGGCTGTAGGAGTGTTTGTGGAGAAGGATGCTGACCTTGTTGAATTGGTGACAGATAAGGCATCCTTTAATGTGCCGGCGCCTGTTGGAGGGATTTTAAAAAGAATTTTGTTTGCCGTTGGGCAAGAAGCTCCGGTGGGCAGTGTATTGGGAGAAATTGATTAAGCTGATATGAAACGTCATATTCTTTTAATGTATATTTCAAAGATATCCGGGCATCGTCAAGCGACAATGGCTATTGCCAAGTCATTGAAAAAGCATATGCCGAATGCTGATGTGAAGAGTATCAATGGGTTTGGATACAATTATCCGATTCTTGAGAATGTGGTGAACGCGGCGTATATGAGCATTATTCGGCATACGCCCAAGGTTTGGGATTATTTGTATGATAATCCAAAGGTTGTTAAGCGTTCAGCTAATTTACGTAATTTTCTTTATAAATCCAGTCACAAGAAACTTGAAAAGCTTTTTAAAGAATTTCCGGCGGATACAGTGGTATGTTCGCAGGCATTCCCTTGCGGGATGGTGGCCGACTATAAAGTAAAGAATCATTTGGACTTAAAGATCATTGGAGTCCTGACGGATTGGGCACCGCATTCATATTGGATCCATGAGGGGGTAGATTATTATGTTGTGCCTTCAGAAGATACGAAAGCAAGGTTTGTCAAGAAAGGCGTCCCATCGGATAAGATTCTCGTTTTTGGCATCCCTATTCGCAGTAATTTTGCGGATAAAACCAGTAAGGAAGATGCGCGAAAGAAGCTGGGGCTTAAGCCTTATGTGACCACGGTGTTGATCATGGGAGGCGGACAGGGGCTTGGAGCGATGAAAGAATCGGTGAAAGTCCTTATGAAATTGCCGACACCTTTGCAGATGATCGTTGTAGCCGGAGCGAATCAAAAGCTTTATAAATGGCTGGATAAATATGCGGCTTTGGCTCCGAATAAGGTTCTTTATTATGAGTACGCCAACAATATTGATGAATTAATGGATGCGTCAGATTTGATTGTGACAAAGACCGGTGGAATGACAACCTCTGAATGCATGGCTAAGGGATTGCCGATGGTTATTGTGAACCCGTTGCCGGGCCAGGAGGCGCGGAATATGGACTTTCTTCTTGAAAAGGGTGTGGGTATTTATGTTCATGATGTGCGTGATCTTGCGGGTGAGGTAGATTTATTGCTGAAGTCTCCTGAAAAACTTAAGGCAATGTCGCGTGCGGCGCGAGAGAACGGGAAGCCGAATGCTGCGGATGATATCAGTGGCCTTGTAAGAAGGGCTCGAGAGGTTTAAGTATGCAATATTTTCTTTATCGCATGGTCATACTTATTATTCATTGTTTAGGCCGGAAGCGCGCCTATGCTTTTGCCCGTTTCTGTTCTGACAGGCGTTTCTACGCGGCAACAAAAGACCGTCAGTCTGTGATCAATAATCTTCAGCAGATAATGAAAACAAAGGCAGATGTGACCCTTCAGGCACGGGAGGTGTTTCGTAATTTTGCTCGATATCTGGTAGATTTCTTTTTTATGTACAGGATGGTAGATGATCGGTTCCTTCAAGAAGATGTTATTTTTGAAGGACGAGAAAATTTACATGCAGCTGCCGCAAGAGGAAAGGGGATCATTTTACTAACGGCTCATCTTGGGAATTGGGAAATGGGTGCGGCTATCCTTAATCGCTGCGGGTATTCAGTAACGGCGATAGCTTTACCGCATAAAGACCGCCGGGTTAATGAGCTCTTTAATCGTCAACGGACGAATCATGGGGTCACCGTTGTGCCGACCAGTGCGGCCGTTCGCCGTTGTATTGAGGCATTGCGTCAGAATAAGTGTGTGGCTGTATTGGGTGATCGTGATTTCGGCTCATTCGGTGAACCTTTACCTTTTTTGGGCAGGCCGACCTTGATCCCTAAAGGGGCTGCGTTCTTTTCCCGTCGGACAGGCGCAGCGATTCTGCCAGTGTTTTGTATCCCACAGGTGAATGGGCAGTATAAATTTGTTGTTGAAGAGGCAATCATTCCAGAGGATTCTTCACTGGATGGCTGTCAGCAGGAGCTTGCATTGATGAAGAAATATGTGGCGGTGATTGAACGCAAGGTGCGGGAAAATCCATTACAATGGTTAATGTTCAGGGAGTTTGGCATTGAATACGAAGATTTGTCTTCTCATTCCCGCGTACAACGAGGCGCAGGCGCTCGGGCCGCTTGTTAAGGATGTTTGTTCCAGAGGGTTCCATGTTTTAGTCGTTGATGACGGCTCAACAGATGCCACTGGGAAGATTGCGCGCGCTTCGGGCGCAATGGTTCTTATCAATACAAAGAATCACGGAAAAGGGTACAGCCTTCAACGTGGTTTTGATTATATCCTTACGCGTGATTATGATGCCATTATTACGCTTGATGGGGATGGCCAGCACTCTCCGGATGATCTTAGGAAGTTTGTGGAGTTGTTTGAGAAAAATAAGCCGGATATTATTTGCGGCAACCGAATGCGCAATTCCAAGGGTATGCCAGGAGTGCGGTTTGTTACCAATAAGGTGATGTCGGGCCTTATTTCGTTTGTTTGTCGTCAGAAGATTTATGATACGCAGTGCGGATATCGCTTGATCCGGACAGATGTATTGCGGAATATTCAACTTTCATCGACAGCTTTTGAGATCGAGTCAGAGGTTCTCATTAAGGCGAGTAAAAAGCGATATCATATTGTATCGGTACCGATCAAAACGATCTATTCAAATGAACGTAGTAAGATCAATCCGTTCTTTGACACGATCCGGTTCTTTATTTATATCGTAAGAGAAATGTTTGTTCGCTGACCTATGGAAGATAAATTCTTTAAATATGCAGTTATTCTTTCTCTGGTATTGCATCTTGGACTTTTCTTAAAGTTATATTTAAGCCCCCGGAAAGCTGAGCATGTCGAGAATCGGGCTGAGTTAGCCTATCATTTGGAGCGCCCTCCTGAAATTCAGTCAGAGGCGTTTGTCCCAAAGATGAAATCCATGATGTTTACTCCTCCCGTGGACTCATTACGGATGGATGCAGCTCATCCATCCAAGCTCGCTGAGTCGCATGATTCCATGTTTAAGGAAGTTCTGGATGTGGCCTCTCAATTCAAGGCATTTGAGCGTGCGCCGGAGAAGGTGAAAGGCCTTAAAGTGACGAAAGAGGTCTCTGTTCCGATTCTAAAATCAGAGAAGATCAATACACCTGCTTATGCCACGTATTATCAGATTGTACGTGAAAGGATCCGGGATAGAGCTTACACTAATTATACAAAATTGAGTGTTGGTGAGATCTATTTAACGTTTATTATCAAGTCAGATGGGGCTTTGTCTGAGCTGCAGGTCCTGGAGAATAAAAGTGAAGCCAATGAATTCTTGCGTGCTGTAGGCTTGAAGAGTCTGCAGGAAGCTGCGCCTTTTCCTGCATTCCCTAAGGACCTGGGTTATCCAGAGTTAACATTTAATGTTCAGATCTCTTTCCAGTTTCGTGAGGGTGAATAAGGGCTATTGTGGCAGGGTTATGAAAGTAGGGTTAGAATTTGACTTTCCTCGGCCGGAGTGTTAGTCTACGACAAACTTTGGAGGAAGCTTATGAGCAATGAAAAGCATATAGATGAGTCCTGGAAAGATGCGATAAACCAGGATAAGTTGTGTGATCATGATCATGAAGATTGCGGCTGTGGACATGAGCATGAGAATGAGGCTGGTGAGGTGGAAGTTAATTTTTTCAATTATATTGCGTCAATGGGATATCAGGCAATGATATTTTTAGGGGAAGTGCCGAATCCGATGACTCAGCAGATGGGGCAGAATTTGCGTCAAGCCAAGTTTTTACTCGATACGCTGGCGCTTGTTCATGAGAAGACCAAAGGAAATCTGACAGCCCAGGAAGATCAGTTCTTAAGCAGCACGCTTCATGAGTTGCAATTGAAGTATGTTGAAGTGACAAATAAAGGTAGAGTGATCCAATGATTGATCCGACATTATTGAGTATTCTTGCATGTCCGGCTTGTCAGGGGGACGTAACGGAAGCAGATGGCAAGATCATTTGCCTTAATCCTGCTTGCGCTTTGAAGTATCCGATCAAGGGTGGAATCCCGGTTATGTTAGTGGATGAGGCATCAAAATGAAAAAGATCCTTGTGATTCATGGACCAAACCTTAATTTGTTGGGTGTGCGTGAGACTTCAATTTATGGGTCTTCTTCTCTGGAAGAGATCAATGCCAAGCTTGAGGGTTTGGCGCGGGTTAGCGGAGTTGAGTTGACATTCTTTCAGTCTAATCACGAGGGCGATATTGTGGATATTATTGGAAAATCGCATCGGGATGGGTTTTCGGCTATTGTGATCAATCCTGCTGCGTATACGCATACGAGTGTGGCGATTCGAGATGCAATTTCAGCAGTGAATGTGCCTGCGGTTGAGGTGCATTTGTCCAATATTTATAAAAGAGAAGAATTTCGGCATCATTCTTTGATCGCGCCGGCTTGTGTTGGCCAGGTGAGCGGTTTTGGGGTTCAAAGTTATGTATTAGGCCTTTCAGCGGCAATAGCTCTTTTAAGCAAGTAATTAACTATTCTGTGCGCAATCGTTTAGCCCAACTACGGTTTTTTCTTCCCAAACTTAAGGTCGATGCTCTTTTTGTGTCCGACCCGGTCAATATTCGTTATTTGACGGGGCATGCGGCTGAAGATGGGTGGCTTTTAGTGACAGCTTTAAAGGCGTTTTATATTACTGATTTTCGTTATATAGCGATAGTTAAGCAGGTTTTTAAGAACCAGGCTATTGATATTGTCCAATTTGACAGGTCTCTTTTTGAGTCTGTTATTCAGGCGGCCATTGAAGAAAAGGTCGGGATTCTTGGATTTGAAGAGAATAATCTGACGTATTATCAGTTTAGTCGCTTAAAATCATGTGTAAAGAAGAGGTTAAAACTTAGGGCTTTATCAGGAACCGTTGAGGCATTACGGGTAGTTAAGAGTCCGCAGGAGGTTTCCTCGATTCGTGAGGCCATCAGGATTAATCTTAAGGGTTTTGAATGGATCGCGAGATTTATTCGTCCCGGTGTGACGGAGAAGGATATTTACTATCAGTTGCAAAATTTTATTAGGGTTGAGGGGGTTGATTTTTCTTTTCCTCCCATTATTGCATCAGGGCCTAATTCAGCGTATCCGCATGCCCGTATTACAGAGCGTAAACTCTGTCTGGCTGAACCAGTTTTGCTTGATTTTGGAGTTGAAAAGAATGGGTATAAGTCTGACTTGACACGTATGTTTTTTTTGGGTAAAATGCCCCGTTCTTTTGAAAAAAGGCTTTCATTGATCCGCAACGCACAAGAAGAGGCTTATAAAGTGATTCGGCTTGGGGTTCCTTCTCAAGCTGT
Organism: Candidatus Elulimicrobium sp.; assembly: GCA_020720365.1. Lineage (GTDB taxonomy): Bacteria > Omnitrophota > Gorgyraeia > Zapsychrales > Fredricksoniimonadaceae. The sequence goes on along the minus strand of DYOU01000005.1, from coordinate 17,262 downwards.
GGATGCTGCTGCGAGGGGGTTCTTAGAAAGAAACGGCCTGGCGCAATACTTTGGCCACTCACTTGGCCATGGAGTGGGGCTTCAAACCCATGAAATGCCCAGAGTTTCTTCAAAGAGTGGAGAGATTCTTCTAGAAAACATGATTATTACCATTGAACCTGGGGTTTATTTCCCTGGGCGCTATGGTGTTCGTTTGGAAGAAATGGTTTTAGTTGGATCGAATGGATGTGAAGTTATTTCTAATCCGGATTTCTAAAATGAGGGGTCCGCGGGATTTATTCACTTAATACAAATGGGGGATCAAGTGGGAATTGGGATTACAGAAGTTTATAGAGGTATGGCACTTAAGGTTGAGGGGGAAATTTATAATGTGGTTGAGTTTAACCATGTGAAACCTTGTAAAGGAAGTTCTTTTGTTCGCCTGAAGCTGCGAAGTGTGAAGACTGGCAGCACGCTTGAGCGTACCTATCGGTCAGCAGAAACGCTTGATGATGTAGCGTTGGAAGAGCGCAAGATGCAATATCTTTATAATACTGGTGATACGTATCATTTTATGTGTCAGAGTACTTATGAAGAGCATGCTATTTCTGCGGTAATGTTGAGTGAGTGTCTTCCGTTTCTTATGGAGAATATGGAAGTGATCGGGTCTGTTTATCAGGATAAAGTCCTTAAAGTAACTCTTCCGAATTTTATAGTAGCAAAGATTATTGAAACCGCTCCCGGGGTTAAAGGCGATTCAGCTAAGTCTGATAATAAGCCGGCCATTATTGAAACCGGGACAACGATCCAGGTTCCTCTTTTTGTGGATGTAGGTGAACTTGTTAAGATTGACACCAGGGATGGCCAGTATGTGGAAAGGGTGAAAAAATGAACCTAAAAGAACTTAAAGAGTTGGTTGAATTGATGAATGATAATGATCTTGCTGAGCTTGAGGTTGAACGCGATGGAATGACGATCAAGCTGAAGAAGTCTCCAGATCATATCCATGGGGCTCAGCCGGTCTCATATGCTGTACCTGTTATTCCTGCAGCGCAAAAGCCGGTTGTGGTTACTTCAGCGGCAGATACCGTCAAGGTCGAGAATAAAGATCATTTAAAGGAAATAAAGTCTCCGATGGTGGGTACTTTTTATCGGGCGGCTTCTCCTGAAGCGGCACCTTTTATCGAGATCGGGCAGGTCGTTGAGGTGAATCAGGTTGTTTGTATCGTTGAGGCGATGAAGCTGATGAATGAGATCAAATCTGATGTGCGTGGAAAAGTGATTGAGATTTGCGTTGATAATGCGGAGCCGGTTGAGTTTGGCCAGGCACTTTTTCGGGTAGCTCCATAAACCTGTACGAGAAAAGCTATGTCTATGTTCTCCAAGATATTGATCGCTAACCGCGGAGAGATCGCCTTACGTATCATCCGCGCGTGTAAAGAGCTGGGAATTGCTACAGTTGCCGTCTATTCGGAGGCCGATCGGGATTCGCTGCATGTGCGATTTGCGGATGAAGCGGTTTGTATTGGTAAGGCGTCAAGCCTTGAGAGTTATTTACATATTCCTGCGATTATTTCTGCGGCGGAGATCACGGATGTTGAAGCGATCCATCCTGGTTATGGTTTTCTTTCGGAGAATGCTCATTTTGCAGAAATTTGTGAATCGTGCAAGATCCACTTTATTGGCCCGACTCCCGAAACGATCCGTATGATGGGAGATAAGATCACGGCGAAAGAAACGGCGAAGAAAGCGGGAGTGCCTTTAACTCCTGGCGGTAAGGGGATCATCAAGACAAATGAAGATGCGCTGGCGATCGCCAAATTGGTTAAATATCCGGTTATCATTAAGGCCACAGCTGGCGGCGGCGGCAAGGGGATGCGTGTTTGTCATAATGATGTGACTTTGCTGAGTTCTTTGAAGCTCGCACAAGCGGAAGCAGAGAAGAATTTCAAGAATCCGGACGTTTATATTGAGAAATATATTCAGGATCCCCGTCATATTGAGTTTCAGATCTTGGCTGATTACTATGGGAATATTATTCATTTAGGAGAACGTGATTGTTCGGTTCAGCGGCGGCATCAGAAGCTGATCGAGGAGTCTCCATCGCCGGCGTTGAACGATAAATTACGTAAAAGGATGGGTGAAGCTGCCGTGAAAGCGGCAAAGGCGGCGAATTATCGTGGCGTTGGGACGGTGGAGTTTTTGCTCGACAAGAATGAAGATTTCTTTTTTATGGAGATGAATACCCGTATTCAGGTTGAACATCCGGTTACTGAAATGGTGACGGGGTTGGATCTTGTTAAAGAGCAGATCCGTATGGCCTGCGGTGAGAGGTTGAAGTTGAAGCAGGAAGATGTTAAATTATCCGGGCATGCGATCGAGTGCCGGGTGAATGCGGAAGATCCGGATAATAACTTTATCCCTAGTCCTGGTAAGATTGAACAGTTGAATCTTCCCGGAGGCCCAGGGGTCAGGGTGGATACACATATTTATTCAGGGTATAAGATCAGCCCTTATTATGATTCGATGGTGGCAAAATTGATTGTTTATGGACGGGATCGTGCGGAAGCGATCAGGATCATGCGCCGGGCACTGGATGAGTTTTATATTGCTCCGATCAAAACAACCATCCCTTTGCATATGCAGATCATGAACCATCCGTTATTCGTCAAAGGGCAGATCTCGACTCATTTTCTTGAGAAGATGGCGAAGAAGGATGATTAAGCGAGGAGTATTATGAGGCCTGAAAATAAAATTAATTTAGGCGTAATCCAGGTGCATACGAATGTGATCGCGGATATTTGTGCGGCGGCGATCGTGGAGATAGAGGGAGTTCTTCTTGTGCGTAATGAACCCCTGGAAGGATTGCTTGGCCTGGCAGGGTTTTGCCGGAACACAGCCGTGGATGTGCGAGTTGATCCGAATGGCCATGTGAGAGTTGTCGTGAAGGTGAGTGTGCGCTACGGGATGAACCTGTCTGAGACTTCCCGACGTGTTCAGGATGCAGTGATGACGGCAGTCGAAAAGATGACGGATATCAATTTAAGCGATGTGGATGTAAGTATTCAGGGTATTAATGCGGGTTGTTTGTCGGCCGGAGTCGATAAGACGGGGGGGGAAAGATGCGAGTCTTGATCAGGATAGCGATATTTTTCTATGTGTTAATTATTACGATCATCGGTCTTTCGGGGTTGCTTTTGCTGGCGCATCTTGTCGACCTGAATGGGTATGAACAGTTTTTGGCCTATATATACCGAGACCCAAAAGCGGGAACAATAGCGGGTTTTGTTATTGCAGTAACTATGCTTATCAGTTTCGCTCTGGCACGGATTATTTATGGCCGTCAGGCCCAGGAGCGGATCATTACGTTTGACAATCCCCTTGGGCGTGTTACGATTTCTCTTTCAGCGCTGGAAGACCTTATACGGCGGATGGCGGTCAAAACCTCTCAGATCAAGGAGATTCGGCCTGAAATGACTTTTACCAAGAAGGGGATTAAGGTGGAAGTTCGGCTGGTGTTGCGTTCAGATGCCAATATTGCCGAGTTGACGGCAGATCTTCAGGAGTTGATCAAGAGGAGAATCCAGGATGTGATCGGTAAGGAAGAACGGGTATTGGTACGGGTGCATGTGATGAAGATCGCAATGGAAGTTGTGCCAGGTAAAAAAGGCATAGAGGACGTTGAGATCGAGCCTCCGTTACATTTTCACGGGTATAGAGCATGAAGAAAATAGGGATTTTGACAGGTGGGGCGGACTGCCCTGGCTTGAATGCTGTTATTCGGGCTGTGGTTTATAAGGGCATGCAGGAAGGTTATGTTATTACTGGTATCAAGAACGGATGGCAAGGATTAGTTGATAATGATACGCGCGTACTTGATACGCGTGCTGTGTCTGGTATCCTGGATCGAGGCGGCACTATTCTTGGAACAAGTCGCATTGATCCTTTTGATAATCCGGAGCATGCAGAAAAGATTGCTGAAAATTATAAACGCAACGGGATGGATGCGGTTATTGCTGTGGGCGGTGAAGTGACGTTGGGGATAGCTTCGGAGTTTCATAAGAGAGGGGTCCTTAAGGTTGTTGGAATACCGAAGTCTATTGATAATGCGCTTTCCGGAACAGATTATGCGTTTGGATTCGATACGGCTGTGCAGGTGGCTACGGAATTGATCGATCGCCTGCATACGACGGCAGAATCAAATCACCGCATTATGGTTATTGAGGTTATGGGGCAATATACCGGCTGGATCGCTATGGAAGCCGGATTGGCTGGCGGTGCGGATATTATTATTATTCCCGAATATAAAACAGAGATCGAAAAAGTGTGCGAGGCGATCAAGAACAGGCATCGTCGTGGTCGGTCATTTAGTATTGTTGTTGTTTCTGAAGGAGCGCAGGTGGATATGCCGTGCATCTATCAGGAAAGTAGTGAGAAGCGGCGGTTCGGGAGTATTGGCGAACGTTTGGCGAAAGCAATCGAAGATAAGACCGGATATGAGACTCGGGTTAGTCTGTTGGGATATATTCAACGGGGCGGCGCGCCGACGGCTTTCGATCGTATTCTCGCAACACGTTTTGGCGTTAAGGCTGTTGAGTTGGTCACGGACGGTAAATTTGGCAAGATGGTGAGTTATCAGAATAACCGTATTCGTTATTGTGATATTGCTGAAGCGGTGAAGCAGCGCAAGAAGGTTGAAGCGGATCTAGTACAGATATCCAGAGTATTTACAGCGGATCAGATATAGGTCAGGGAGTTCTAATGAAACAGCGGATCACATCGATTATTCAAGAATCAATTGAAGTTAAGCGGGCGGTCATGGAGGCTTGTGTCCCTTCTTTAGAGAAGGCTGCTCAGGCGATCATTTTGGCTTTTCAGGGGCGTAATCGGGTGTATTTTTGTGGTAACGGTGGTTCTGCGGCAGACAGTCAGCATTTAGCGGCTGAATTTATCGGCCGTTTTCAAAAAGAGCGTCTTGCGTTACCTGCGATAGCCCTTACGACGGACTCGTCCATTCTTACCTGTTTAACGAATGATTATAGTTACGATATTATTTTCTCCCGTCAGATTGAAGCACTTGGAGCCAAGGGTGATGTTTTGGTCGGCCTTTCAACCAGTGGCAAGTCTGTCAATGTGATCAAGGCGTTTGAGCGTGCCAAAGAAATGGGTATTATAACAGTGGCTTTTGTAGGGCACGATGGTGGTCCGATGGGCCGAATGGCGGATATTGCGATCACTGTGCCATCGAGGGTTACGGCGCGTATTCAGGAAGCACATATTACGCTTGCGCATGCTTTGTGTGAGATTGTCGAGAATGAGTTTGCGGCGAAGTAGTGGATTCTTATGGTTGATCCCCGAAAGAAAGTAGTAAAGGCGGTTGTCTTAAAAAAGAAACTTGCTGGTTTACGCCGCAAGGGTCTTTCTATTGCTTTTACAAATGGGTGTTTTGATATTTTACACTGGGGCCATGTCAGTTATCTGGCGGCGGCGAAGAAGAATAATTCGCGAGTTCTTGTGGTGGGCCTTAATAGCGATGCATCAGTCCGGTCTCTTGAGAAGGGGTCTGAACGGCCCATTGTCCCTCAAGCAGAGCGTGCGGGAGTTCTGGCAGGTTTAGAGTCGGTTGATTTTGTTGTTATCTTTAATGAGCCGACGCCGTATGCCTTGATCAGGCAGCTTCAGCCGGATATCTTGTTGAAAGGCGCTGATTGGAAGGGCAAGGACGTTGCCGGTTCGGATATTGTTCAGGCGTGCGGGGGAAGGGTAGAGTTTGTTAATTTCTTGCCAGGCCTTTCAACGACAAATATTATTGAGAAGATCAGAAGATCATGCCAAAGACAGTAAGTGTTAAGGGGATCCTTTCGGGCGTTGACCGGATTATAGATGCGAATTTCAATCGAGCCAAGGAAGGCTTGAGGGTATGTGAAGATGTATCGCGCTTCATCCTGGATGATCAGGCCTTAACGTCGAGTTATAAATCGGTGCGGCATCAGTTGACCGATGCTGCCGTCCTTTTGGGGTTGAAAGGTATGGTGAGCTCGCGAGATGTGGCCGGAGATGTGGGCCGGCCAACAACGCTTTCGGAGTCAAAGCGTGATAATGTTGAAGATATATTTTATGCGAATACGCAGCGGGTTAAGGAGTCATTGCGGGTTTTAGAGGAGTTTGCTAAGCTTAAAAGTGCCGCTTTGGCGGAACGGTTCAAGCTTCTGCGATATAAGGTTTATGAGCTTGAGAAAAAAGCGTTTCAGCAGTTGTAGACTGTATCTTATTCTCGACGCTGGCGTTTGTTCATATGAACGTCTTTTTGAGATCTTGAAAGAGGTCTCTGTCTGCGGAGTTGACATTGTGCAACTGCGTGATAAGCTAGGAAACACTAGAGACCTCCTGGGTTTCAGCCGGAAGGCTTTGGGATGGTTAAAAGGGCGAATTCCGTTCATTGTCAATGACAGAGTTGATGTAGCACGGTTGTCGGGAGCTGCGGGTGTTCATTTGGGTCAGGAGGATATTCCGATCTTTGAAGCGAGAAAGATCTTGGGTAATCGCGCGATTATCGGAGTTTCGTGTCAGACTCTGAATCATGTTCGCCTAGCGTATCGTCAGGGAGCGGATTATGCGGGATTTGGTTCAGTTTTCAAAACATTGACCAAGCCTGACCGTGCTCTGATGGACCTGGCTGTTCTTTCAAAAGCGGTTCGTTATGCCGAGCAAAAGAGTTTACCTCTTTTTGCTATTGGCGGTATTACAACAGATAATTTAGAACAGGTTGTTGAAAAAGGAGTCCGGCGGATTGCTTTGTGCCGGAATATTCTTTTGTCTGATAATCCCTGTTGTACCATCGGAAAGATTCGGGCGGTGTTCACAGGGTCAGATGAATGCTGATGCGAGAGTAATTCAGTGGTAGAATGCTAGCTTCCCAAGCTAGCTACGCGGGTTCGATTCCCGTCTCTCGCTCCATATATTTATCCCGAAGATCGCATAATGTCGGGGAGGTCTTGTTAGGGATAAGAGATCTCAAAAAAAGGAGATACTACGGCAGGTTTGTCCGTAGATTAGACATGAGCTTTTTGAGCGAGCGTCTTCTTCAATATTTAGGTGTGCTGTTGGTATGCGGCTGGCTTTCAGGCTGCGCAACGACACGCAATTCTTCCGTTATCCCGACTCCAGAAGCTCCAGCCTCGATCAAGGGTGTTTATCACAAGGTCAATAAAGGCGAAACTCTTTGGCGCATTTCCAAAACATACAAGATTTCCATTGAAGATATTATTCAGGCTAATCGAATTCCGAATGCGGCTTCGATCGAAGAAAATCAGCTGCTTCTGGTCCCGGGGGCGGAAGCGGTCCTGGATGTTATTCCCTCACAACTTTCCGGCGGGAAAGATACGGATTATGGGTGGCCACTGAAAGGTAAGATCGTTTCTTATTTCGAAGAGCGTAAAGGGGCACATATTAATTTGGGTGTAGATATTAAGGGCGCAGAGGGAGAGTCGGTGAAGTCTGCCCGTGAGGGGCGAGTGGTTTTCGCCGATCATCTTGCGGGGTATGGATCGACGGTGATCCTTGATCACGGTGATGGGTTCTTTACTGTATACGGGCGTAATAATCGTGTGCTGGTCAGGCTTAATGATTATGTGTTTCGGGGTGAAAAACTTGCCCAACTCGGAGATGACGGCCAGGGAGCTTTTATGCATTTTGAATTACGCAAGGGAGACTCTCCTAAGAATCCGTTGCATTATTTACCCAGGGAGATGTAATGAACAGTAGTTTTTATGGAAGAAAAGATACCTTAGCTCTTATTAAAAGGCGTGTTATCGACCTTAAGGATGGGTATCGGCAGAATATGGCGTTGCTGGGGAGTCAGCATGTGGGGAAGAGTGCGATCCTGCGGCAGTTCCTTTCTGATCTTGATGACGAGACGCTTGTACCGGTTTATCTGGATCTGGAAGGCAGGGACGTTTATTATTTTTTCTCCAAATTTATTCGCAGTCTTTTGCATCATTTCGCACGTTATCAGCGGCTGAATTCGCAGGACTCTTTGCCCGAGCTTTTAACGGCTCTGGAAACTCATATACCTCAAACAGTCCTGCGTGCCCGTGAAGTGTCTTTATTGATGGGCAAGGACTGGTTGAGTGATGCCGTGGACTTGTTGCTTTCACTTCCTGAAGTATTCAGTTCTGAGACGGGATTGAACTGTTTGATCATTCTTGATGAATTTCAGGTTCTTGAAGAATTTGGTATCGGAGATATTTTTCATCGTTTGGCAGATCATATTGCAGTTCAGAAAAAGTCGCTCTTTCTGCTTGCCAGTTCTTATGAGGAGCTGGCCAGGCACATTCTTTCCGAACGGCTAACGCTTCTTTTTGGCAATTTCGAGATTGTTCCTGTTGACCCATTCAATTTGTGTCAAAGCCAGGAGTTTATTGTTTCCAGGATGGGCGGTATTAATATGGGGATTCAATTGAAGAATTTTCTGGCAGATTTTACCGGTGGTCGTCCGTTGTATCTGGACATTCTTTTGCATGAACTTGTTAGTTTGGCCTCTATTTACAAACAGCAGGAAATTTATGCGCCTTTGATCACTCAGGCTGTTGAAAATATGCTATTTAGCCGCTGGGGAGCCTTGAGCCGGCATTTTGAATTAGCGATTACGCGAGTAACTTCCGGAAAGACGAATCGGCTTGTTTCCGATCTTCTTATGTCAATGGCGGAAGGCCGCTACCGCATTAAGGATCTTGTTGACAGTGTAGGGATCGGTTCGCCCAAGACATCGACCGTCTTGCAGCGGTTGAATTATCTTTCCGAGGAAGATATTGTTGAGAAGAATGGAACGCATTATTATATTAAGGACAAGTTGTTCCGCTACTGGATCAAGTATGTTTTTCTTAAACGCTTGCGGTCGATCGAGTTGGATCCTGGCCGTCTTAAGAAAGACTTTATGGAGGAGATTGCCCGCAGTATTAGTGATTTTAATGCAGCTTGCCGGAAAGATTTCTCTTGTCGTATGACTGAACTGCTTCGGTGTTTTGATAATGATCACTTGGTTTTGAAAGGACGTAAATATACTGTACCTGCGTTCAAGAATGTAAAGACACTCAAGCTTCATCAACGGGGAGGGGTATTTTGTGATATTCTTCAGGCAGAGACTGATGAAGGTCCTTGGATATTGGTGTTGAGGAAAGATCCGTTGGCTGAGAACGATATTCATGCTGTGATGCAGGAAGTCAAGAATATGGGGTTGAAGCCACGTCGTTGCGTTATTGTTTCTTTGGCGGATCTGGAGGATAGTGTCCGGCTTAGAGCGCTTGAGGAGCGCATGTGGATCTGGAATGAGCCAGAGCTTAATTCTTTGATGAACCTTTTTAATAAGCCATATTTGATCTCATGAAATTAATTGTTATATCTGACACTCATTCGGAAACCCTTCCTTCGCAGCTCTGGGAAGATATTAAAAAGTCTGATCTGATTATTCATGTAGGAGATTTTTGTGATATTGGTATTTATAAAAAGCTGGAAGGGTTGAAGCCTATTCGTGCGGTTTACGGCAATATGGATGGACTTGATCTGAGGGGGGTGCTCCCTCGAAAAGCGGTTTTTAAATGTGAAGGTGTTACGATTGGTCTTTTTCATGGTGAAGGCGGGCCGGATAATCTGATGGAAAGAGTGAAGGCTGCTTTTGAGAAAGAAAAGGTTGCTCTGGTGATCTTTGGCCATTCTCATCAGGCGTTCAACGAATTGATCAATGGGGTTCGGTATTTTAATCCAGGGAGTCCGACGGATACGACCCGGGCGGCATTTCGTTCGTATGGCATAGTGACGATTGCTGGAGATTCTGTAGCAGGATCGATTGTTAAAATAAAATAGATTTCAGGAGTATGTAGACCGTGAATGTATTGTGGGCGCCATGGCGTGAGAAGTATATAGAGCAGTGCGGAATGAAAAAGAAGAGTTGTATTTTCTGTCATATCTTGAAAGAAAATGACGATAAGAAGCATTATATTTTCATGCGTTCAGCGCATTCTTTCGCGGTATTGAATATTTACCCTTTCAGTGGCGGACACACACTGGTTATTCCTAACCGCCATGTAGCTGATCTTGAAGGCCTGGCGGTTGAAGAACGGGCAGATCTGATTGAGTTAGTCGTGAGAGTGAAGGGCGTTATGGCTAAGGCTATAAATCCGGAAGCATTTAATGTCGGTATGAATCTGGGCGCTGCGGCAGGGGCGGGTATCCCTAAGCATATGCATATGCATATTGTCCCTCGCTGGAAAGGTGATGTAAATTTTATGCCGGCGATATTCGGGACAAAGGTTATACCTGTCTCGCTTGATAAGGTTTATAAGAGGTTAATGGATGCGCACAAGAGCGGACATCGAAAAGCTTGAAAATGAGATTTTAGCTCCTTACGCGATGCGTGCGGGAGATTCCTGGGGACGGCAATATCAGGAGCCGGAGCATCCCAGCCGTACCTGTTTTCAGCGCGATCGTGACCGGGTGGTTCATTCCGAGGCGTTCCGTAAGCTTGAGTACAAGACGCAGGTTTTTGTTATTTTTGAAGGCGATTACTATCGGACTCGTTTGACCCACACCATTGAAGTCGCTCAATTGGCCCGTACGATCGGCCGCAACCTTTGTTTGAATGAAGATCTTATTGAAGCTGTTGCGCTTGCTCATGATTTGGGGCACTCGCCTTTCGGGCACGCTGGCGAGAAAGTTCTGGATGAGCGGCTAAAGGCGGTTGGTCTGGATGGTTTCAATCATAATCAGCGCAGCTTTGAGATCGTTTCTCAATTTGAAAAGCGTTATCCGGGGTTTGATGGGTTGAATTTGACGGTCGAAGTGCTGGTGGGGGTATTGAAGCATGAAACATTGTATGACCGTAAAGGTGAAATGAAGATCGTTGAAGATGTGGATTTTCGTAACAAGCTCCGCAGGCGCGCCTGTTCGCTTGAAGCGCAGGTTGTTGACAAATCTGATTCACTGGCCTATTTGAACCATGATGTGGATGACGGCTTGACATCGGGATGTATCACGGCTGAAGATCTTAACGAGAGTGATCTATGGCGCAGGGCGATGGAACGTGTCCGTCGACCGGGGGTAGGTATCGGTTCGGATATGTTTAAATATCAGGTTGTGAAAGAACTGATTGATGTGCAGGTGCGAGACTTGTTGAATGCGACGAATGCACGGATTGAAAAACATGGATTCGCTTCATTTGAAGCTGTTGAGCATTGTGAGGAAAAGCGTATTGTTGATTTCTCCGATGTTATGCGTCGTGAGCGGGAGCATTTACAAGGTATTCTGAACGAGAAGCTGTACCAGCATTGGCGGGTTGAGCGGATGACGTCGAAGGCGAAAAGGATCCTTACAGAGCTTTTTAATGTGTATATTGAGAATCCCAAACAGTTGCCTTATGATGTTTTTAACCGAACAATTAAATACTCCGATAAGCAGTTGCACAGAATCGTCTGCAACTACATAGCGGCCATGACAGACAGGGCGGCATTAGATGAATATAAACGACTGTTCGAACCTTACAAAAAAGTATAAGCAGATCATATCGGCGGTACATATTGTGTACCGTTTGGTGAATTCCACACCTAACCTGAAAGAGTTGTCATTGAGGTTGACGCGCCTTCTTTGTCAGTTCGTGCATGCGTCATCGGCAAGCATTTATCTGTTGGCCCCTGACCGCAGGCGGCTTTCGATGATCGCGGTCTTTAATAATGAGATCAATATTTTGATTGTTAACCCGCAAGAGTTAAAGAAAGCGTGCGCGAAAGATGTGGATGTGGCTCAAGGGAATTCAGTTTTTGAAAGCCGGATGATGGGGATGCCACTGGTGACCGATGAATGTATCGGCGCGATCGTTATTCGCCGGAAACCATCGGAACCGGCGTTTGATGATTACGATCGCGAAATGTTTACGATCTTTGCGGAGCAGTCGGTGACGGCTATTCGTAATCTTCAGTATTCGGAGCAGCAGCAGAAAATCCTGCTTGAGACGATGAAACTGGTGCGGTCTCTTTTTGAAAAACAAAAAGACCGTTATCGTGGACACAGTTCGGTCTATTTCAAGATTGTGCGATCTGTGGCTCGGAAATTACATATGAATACGGAAAGTATCAATAATCTTTATTACGCCAGTGTCCTGCATAATGCCGGGGCCGTGGATATCCCGTTTCAGGTCCTTTCTAAAAAGAGCCAGTTGACGCCGGATGAGTTCGAGGTTATTCGCAATCTTCCGAAGAAGAGTGCCGCTCTTATTAAGCCTATTGAGTTTCTTAAGCCTGTTCTTCCGATTGTATTGTACTTGCATGAGAAATACGACGGCAGTGGTTATCCGTCGAAATTGAAGGGGGGGCAAATCCCTCTTGGCGCGCGCATCATGGCTGTGGTGGATGCCTTTGAATCGATGGTTCAAGGGCGGCCGTATCGCGAGCGACTAAAGGTCGATGAGGCATTATGCGAGATCAAGCGATATTCCGGGACCCAGTTTGACCCTGTGGTCGTGGATATTTTTCTAAAGTTGTCTTTGCAAAGAAATTTTAAAAATTACTTGTGCGCAGTTCGGGAATAACCGTATAATTAATGTAATGGTATGTCTACAGAATGTATATGTACGTCTGTTTAAAAATTCTCTCTTGATTCCGGAGCCAATAATTATGAATATAAATTATAAAGAAGCTCAGTTTGAGTTTTTCCCCAATTCAGTCAGTACGCCGGATGACACGAAGCGGCCACACTTTATGGCTGCCAGGTTTAACCTTAGTATTGAAAACCTTGTTATTTTTTCGATCATGAGTATAATGGTCGTCATCTTTACCTTTTCTCTCGGTGTTGAGAGAGGAAAGGGGCTTGCTTTTCAGGCTTCTGCAAGTTCGGTTGTTGAAGAGAAGGCTGCGGCTGCTCCCGTCTCATCAGTGTCTGAACCTGTTCGTGAAGTCAGCTCTCAGGTTGTTGCATCCGTGAAACCGTCTGAGCCTGTAAAAAAGATTTCTACCGTATCTGTTCAGCCTCAGGATAACGGAAAGAAGCCTTCGACCGGGTATACGGTTCAAGTTGCGTCTTATAAAACCGAAAAAAGCGCATTGAGAGAGGCGCAGACGTTGCAGAAGAAGGGGTTTAAGGCTTTTGTGTTGCCCAAGGGAGAGCATGTGGTTCTTTGTGTGGGTAATTTTCAAAAGAAGGAAGAGGCTAGTGTTTTCGGGAAAAAGCTAAAGAGTAATTATCAGGATTTTGTCGTCAGGAGATTATAAGATGTCGTTACATTCATCACTTAAAGTGGACAAAGCCGGCGCTGCCGCACGTTCTGTGTTATCGCGCGTTGAGCGTATCAAAGAGATTATGAAGAAAGGTCAGTGGACAGCCAATAGTACAGTGACCAATCTTCCGAAAACAAAAGCTGTGCGCGTGAAGGCGGGTAAAAAGAAAGTTAAAGAAGAAGCGGCAGCACCCGCGGCTGGCGGTAAAGCTGCGGCCGGAGCTAAGGCTCCTGCCAAGAAATAACGGCGCGTATGCGTTGGTTTATTTCTTGCGTGGTTTTATTATTTGTTCTTTCCGAGCCTGCCTTCGCGCAGGCTCGTTTTCCTTTCACGGCATTGACTGTATCTGACCGGGTCAACGTGCGTGCCGGGCAAAATAATAATTTTGAGTCGGTGGCTATGTTGGCTAAAGGCACGGTTGTTATAGTTGCCGCCAAAAGTTTTCAATGGTTTAAGGTTTTTCTGCCGTTGGGATCCAAGGCTTTCGTTAAGGGAGAATATGTCAGGATGCTTACGCCCGAACAGGGAGAAATCACCGCAGATCATTTAAATGTGCGTGCGGCGTCTAATCCGTCGGCGACATCTTTGGGGTTACTGGATCAGGGCCAGAAAGTTATTGTGCAGGGAGGACCAGATGACTGGCTCTGGATCAAGCCTGTTGACGGGCGGCTTTACGGTTGGATCCATGAATCGCTTCTTGCGTTCAAAAGTGATGGGGTGCCTGCCAAACAAGCGCCAGCTTCGGGTCAGAAATAAAGGCGGATCTTTTATGATTGAACCGGTACTTGTTATTCTCCTTGTTGTGATACCTGCTATTGTTCTGCATGAATTTGCTCATGGCTGGGTCGCAAACCGGCTGGGAGATCCGACAGCTAAAAGGCTGGGCCGTTTGACGTTGAACCCGATAAGCCACATTGATCCTGTGGGGACTATCCTGGTCCCTGGGTTTTTGTATCTTGTGCACTTTCTGGGATGGAGCCAGTCGTTGTTGGTCTTTGGTTGGGCCAAACCTGTGCCGATCAATTTCGGCCGTTTGAATAATCCGAAGCGTGACATTATGTGGGTTGGGCTGGCAGGGCCTGCTATCAATATTGTCATGGCGTTTATTTTTACACAGATCGTTGTCGCCATGCATCTTTCAGCGCTCGGGGAGAAGGTTCTGGTATCAGCGGTATTGCTTAATCTTGCCTTGGCGGTCTTTAATTTACTGCCTGTTCCGCCGCTCGATGGATCAAGGATTGTGGCTGGGTTTATTCCCGCGAGCTGGGAAAAGAGTTATTTTGCGCTGGAGCCTTTTGGTTTTGTGCTGGTGATCGTGATGCTTAATATGGGGATGCTGAATTTTCTAAATCCGTTTATTTATGGGGCGGCCATTTTAATGGGGTTGAAATGAAGAAGATTATTCTGAGATTAAAAGCTAATTCGTATCCAATCGTTGTTGGGGCTGGCGTTTTAGCATCTCTTCCGAAGCTTTTAAAGAATCAGGGGTTGAGCAATGATGCGGTGGTTATTACGAATCCTTTGGTGCGAAGGCTGCATGGACGCGCCTTGGCTTCGCTGCTTTTGGATAAAGGTTTTTCGGTCAAATTTTATGAAGTTCAGGATTCTGAAAAGAGTAAATCTGTTGCAGTTGCATTCGATCTGGTGGGTAAGATTGCGGAGTATGCGGCGGATAAACGGCCGTTCATTATTGCTTTTGGCGGAGGGGTTGTGGGAGATCTGGCAGGTTTTGTGGCGGCTGTTTATAAACGGGGAATTCCTTTTGTTCAGGTTCCGACAACGTTGTTGGCACAGGTGGATTCTTCGATCGGAGGTAAGGTCGCGGTTGATCTGCCTCAGGGGAAGAATCTGGCAGGAACATTTTATCAGCCCAGGCTGGTAGTTGCGGATACCTCTTTATTAGCGACTCTTCCTGACAGACAGCTTCGTAATGGCCTGGCGGAAGTGATTAAATATGGCGCGATTAAAGATGTCAAATTGTTTGAATATCTCGAGAAAAATTTCAAGAAGCTTGTTGGAGGGGATCCTCAGTCTTTGGCTGAGGTGGTATGGTCGAGTGCGTTGATCAAAGCTCGCATTGTTGAGCGAGATGAGAGGGAGACCAAGGGCTTACGCACTATTTTGAATTTTGGGCATACGCTGGGGCATGCGATTGAAACAGCGGCGGGATATGAGAAGTATTATCATGGGGAAGCCGTTGCGTTGGGGATGCGGGCGGCCTGTTCCATTTCATGCCAGATGAAATTAATGACGTTCTTGGAGTCGGAGAGGGTGGAGACTTTATTGTCGGCAGTTGGTTTGCCGGATCAGATCGAAGGGCTCTCGCAACGGGCTATCATCCGTGCCATGCGGTTCGATAAGAAGTTCTCAGGCAAGCAGAATCGATTCGTCCTGTGTCAGGCGATCGGAAGCGTTGTTGTTAAGCAGGGGGTTCCTTTATCCATGATCATGAGAGCTGTTCACGAGTTGATATAATATTTTTTTGGTTGGATTGGATCGAAGCGGTCTTTATCGGTTCGCAGGCCTGATGGCGAGGATCTTCTTTTCGCCGTTCTCAAGCATAAAAACAGTAATATTCTCAAATGTTATCTTGGCAATGATTTTGTTGTTCACTGTTTGCCCTTCCTCATAAACACCTCCATTTACTAAAGCGACCATTTTTCCGCCCATACTCATGACGCCTTCAATATGGATATCATCATAAGTCGCTGCTGGAAGAGGTTGTTGGACGACAGGTAGGGGATGATCGATTATAGCCGATGGTATTTGTTGAACGGATGGGACTGGTTTGACGAGAATTTGAGGTATTATCTTAGGAGCAATGACGTGAGGTTTTGGGACAGCTTCCGTCATGTCAGTGGTGAGTAGTTTCTTTTTAGAATGTTCTGTTGTAGCGAAAGCAAATTGGTAAAGAATGGCAAAGATGACGATGACAGCAATCGACAAGACGGCGGCCATAAAGACTGTCAGAGAACGTTTAGCTCCGTCGGTAGAGATATTTGGGAGGATAGTATTATGTGTCGGATCTGGCCGTTGAATATTTTCTGAGAAATTTGACCCTGCAGGGGTGTTTGTTTGGACTTTTTTTAAAGCGTCATGAATGATGCTCATAGGAGGGCTTCTTTGGCGGCGGCTCGTATGATGGAGTCGTCGATTGTATAAGTTTCGTTGACAAATCCGGCCAGCAGGGCATGCTCGCAGAGGATATTAATGAGTCGGGGAGTTCCTTTGGACGAATGATGAATAGCCGCCACAGCTTCATTTGTAAATTTCAGCTTCTTAGGAGCTCCTGCAATATTCAGCCGATGCTGGATATATGTACGTGTTTCTTCTTTTTCAAGCGGCTGTATATGAAAGCGTACGCCAATCCGCGAGTTCAACTGACGCAGGGATGGTTTCTGTAATTTTCCCAGAAGTTCCGGCTGTCCGACAAGGATGATCTGAAGGAGTTTCTGTTTCTCTGTTTCCAGATTGGATAAGAGCCGTATTTGTTCAAGTTGAAGAGTGTTTAGGTTTTGGGATTCATCAATAATGACAGCGACATTATGCCCTTGTTGGGTTTGGTCGATAAGGAATTCATTTAAGGCATTGATCAGGTCCAGCTTGTTGCTTTTGACGGGTATCCCCAGGTCTTTGGTAATGAGCTGCAAGAGCTGAAGTTGGGAGAAATTCGGGTTAAGGATGAAGGCGGTCCTGATGCGTTCGTTGATCGTATTCAGGAGTATCCGGCAGAGAGTTGTTTTGCCAGTGCCAACTTCTCCGGTGAGGCAGATGATGCCTTTGCGGCTTTTGATGCCGTAAAGCAGATGAGAATAGGCTTCTTTATGGCTTGAGCTCTCAAAATAGAACTCGGGGTCAGAAGTAATATTGAAGGCGTTCTCTTTAAAACCGTAGAATTGTTTATACATAGTAGGTGGATTATAACACGATTGAGAATTGAAGGAAAATAAAAGATGGGTATGTTACATCCCGAACTCCGAATTAGAACTGCAACAAAAACAACTTTAAAACAAAATTCCGC
>DYOU01000088.1 GCA_020720365.1 Candidatus Elulimicrobium sp. | reverse complement strand
AAATGAGGCTTACTGCGTATCCCGCAATGGGAAAAGTTATTTCAGGAACAGGAGGGTTGAGAAAGCTGCGTTGGGTATTGAATGGTGGCGGTAAACGTGGCGGGTTGCGAATTATTTACTACTGGGTTACACAGGATGATCAAATATTTCTTTTATATGTATATAAGAAGTCTGTACAGGAAGATTTAAGTGCGGCAGAATTAAAGATTTTGAGAAAGGCATTGGAGGATTGAAATGGATAGAGATCATTTTCAAAATTTAGTTAATAGTGTTAAAGAAATGAAGCAGATTCAGAAAGGTAAGTTAAAGCCAGCTCGGCGAATAGAATTCAATTCTATTTCTGTACGAGAGATTAGGAAAAAGTTGCGACAATCTCAGAATGAGTTTGCTTTTATGATCGGAGTTAGTCCATCTACATTAAGGAATTGGGAGCAGGGTATTCGTCAACCGGAAGGTCCGGCGATTGCTTTATTGACTGTTGCCCAGAAGAATCCTGAAGCTGTTTATTTGGCATTGCATGGCTAATACCGAAAAGGCAATGTGTCCCAGTTATTTTCAGGGGAGTGCATGATCTCTATTGTTATCATTCATACGATGAAAGATTTCCTCTTGCTTAAGGGGGAGTGGGACGCGTTTGTCGATTCGCTGGATAATGCATTGATCCTTTTTACGCATGATTGGCTCAGGATCGGGATCGAGAGTTATTTTCCTGATGTGCCGCTGTACATAATGGTCATGTATGAGAATAATCGTATCGTCGGGATCCTTCCTCTGTTCAGGGAGGAATACCGGTCGTTAGGCTTGATCAAGCGTGTATCCCTGCATTCGTTTACCAAAGATACTCCGGTGATGTCGGGGTTGATCGCTTCGTTGCCCCGTTCGGCAGAAATATGCGCGGCTATTTACGCGCATTTGCGGAAAGAAGTACATTCTTTTTCGGACATTGTTTTTGAAATGGTACCGAGTGACCAGGTGAATGTTCCGGCGATGAACGCACAGTTCAATCAGGGCCGGTTGATGACAGACCTGAAGCCGTGGTCCGGGTCTTATTATGTAGATACGTCTGGAAATTATGAGGAGTATATTCATTCGTTATCGGCATCGTTTAAGAAAGGATTAAGGCGAAAAGCATCCCTGTTAAGCAAGTGCAGCGATGTCCGGTGGGAGTTCTCTCAAGGGTATAATGAAGAGAGGTTTCAGGACTTCCTGCGCATTGAGAATACAGGGTGGAAGCAAACGTCTGGTTGGCCAATCATTGCGTCAACGCAAAAGACGTCTTTTTATAAGCGGATCGCTGAAACATTTGGAGCCAGGCAGCAGTTTTTCTTTTTAACGTTGTTGATCCAGGGCCGGCCGGTGGTGATATTTTATGTGGTTACATATAAGGGAATTTGCCATGCCATCAAGTTGGGCGTGGATTATACCGACGATAGTCACCTGAATTTTTCTCCGGGGGTGGTTGGCATTCAGGAATTGATCCGCTATTGTTGCACTCATCATATAAGGCAGCTCGATTTCTACGGCGAATTTTACGAGAATCAAGCCTGCTGGACAAATAAAATCAATAGAAAATACGACATGATCGTCATGAAAAGGTCAGACCTTTTCAAAAGAGCCTGTGTCTTCTTACGCGAAACAAGTGGGAAAGTAACTGGGTCCTAATCTTCTTTGTATTCACTAATCTTGACAAAGTGTTTGTTATAACATACACTTCTACTGACGACCAAGACGATCATATTGTATGGATTGCGAAACGGAACAGAGCCGGTTATGGAGTGGTTGGCATCTTTATCTGATTCATATCGTGATCGCATTGAAGCGCGAATTAATAGAATTAAGCAAGGTAACTATGGGGATCATAAGCGATTCCATGGAATTATTGAGATCCGAATGGGTTTTGGAAAAGGATATCGGCTGTATTGTGCTGAAGATGGAAAGGTTATAGTGCTTTTGCTCGTTGGTGGAGACAAATCAACCCAAGATAAGGATATCCGGAAAGCATTAGCCTATTGGAGAGACTACAATGAATAAGAAAAAATTCAGAACTTTTGATGAAGCCCAGCTTGAGTTTTATAAGAAGCATCCTGAGAAATTAAAAGGGCATATTAGTGTCGCCTTATCTGAATACCAGAAAGATGGTGATGAGAAGGCGTTTCTTGCAGCTCTTTCAATGGCTACAACTGTGCATGGCGGCTTCAGTAAAGTTGCAAAATCTACCGGTCTTAACCGCGCGCATCTATACAAGGCGTTGTCTCGGCGCGGGGATCCTCGTTTGTCAACGATCATGCAGGTCATGGGCTCGTTAGGACTTTCTTTAAAAGTGGGCTGAAAACAAAAAATCAATGTGTCCCCGAAATTGTTCGTTGGTGTTTGTTGATATTTTTGAATAGTGCGGGTTTCTTTCCCCAACTGAATTTTCCGTTCGCATTCCAGCTACTGCCGCTATTTTTTATTTCCCCAATCGCGAACAGAATTAATTCTTTCGAGGCATTTAATGATTGACCGTTTTTATCAATAACGACCAGGGCACCATTATCGTCAGGGGTGAGGGTTAATGATCCAAGAGTTATTGATTTTCCTTTAATAAAGCCCACGGCTGCGGACAGAAACGATGTTTCTACAGTATAGTAGTCGCCGTGCTGAGTAAGAACTGGTTTCTCTTGGGAGAGATAGATCCTTCCGGCCAGGGCATTAAGGATGAGTTGCTGCGGATTGGCGAGCGTATCGAAATAACTTTTGATATTGTTCAGTTCAGGTTCAAATTCCCAGCCATGGCTGAAGGAGAACTGGAATAGTCCGTCCCAGTTTTCGATTGCCGCGCGGGAGGCCAGGAGCAGGGGGGTTTCGTAGGCATATTGATTGGGATAACAGTGGTTCCATTGGGTGACTGTATAAGGTTTATTGGAGGTACTTTGTATATTTTTTGAGATTCTGTTAATGAATCCGAGGGATTGGTCAGTTAAAAGAGATTTGTTATGGATCCTGAAGTTATTTTTGTCCCATGGACTGGCTGGGAAATTCGGATGGTCCCAGTAGGCGTGAGTATCAAGAAAGTCAAGATTGGTTTGGGTGGCAATGTCGTTTTTGGTTACTATTCCGCCAATTCCGGTAATAGCATTCTTTATACCAAGATCTTTCTTTAAGAAATTACCCATGGTTATGAAATAATCACGCTGGAGATCAGAGTAGAATTTGGTCATGTCCCGTTGTTTTTGTTCAGGTTCGGACTGAAGGCTTTTGTAGGGTGTGCGGCGAAAGGTGAATGAGTCCATGGAGGCGTCGCGGAGTATTTTGTTGCCGGAGACTTCGCGGATTTCAACGTTGCTGATCGTGATGATGCCCTGAGCTTCCCCCAGAACAAGCCCGATTTTTGCGTTGGGGCAGTCTTTGGAAGGGATGAAGGGAATCTCAATGGTTCGCGGGTCTTTGGTTAATTTG
>DYOU01000087.1 GCA_020720365.1 Candidatus Elulimicrobium sp. | reverse complement strand
CAGAACAACCTCTTCAAACGAAATATTATCCACGCACTGCTGCGGAACAACTTTCTTATTAACAATAAAAAAACCGATATCCACCCCGTTCAATCCCGCCAACCGGCGGCTTTTATCATATCGCAACACAATATAATCGCTGCCGACAGCAATATTATTCTCCGCGCCGTACTCTCCGGTCCCCTTTGAATTATTAAAAACCGTCGTCATCGCCAAAACGTTCTTTTGTTGATACAACGCCTGCATCTTCGGCCACTCGATCGGCCAATAGTTATCTCCATACATCAAAAGAAACTCCTCATCCAGCTGAGAGTACGCATTGATCAATCTCCGGCCGGTCAGGTCTTCCGCCATCCCGATCGAATATTCAACCCTGATCGCATCCCCGAAATCCAGATGGTCGTAATACTCTGTTACCTTGCCGGCTTTATATCCAAGGAGTAATAAAACTTTCTTAATACCAATCAAACGCAGCTCTTCCAGAAGATAATCAAGAAAAGGCACTCCGTTAATCGGCGCCAAAGGCTTGGGACAATCATTCGTCAACGGACGCAACCGCTCACCGGAGCCGCCCGCAAAGATCACTGCCTGTTGAATAACCCTGTTCTGACCCATCACTTAAACCGCCTGTGTTTCAACAAACCGCCGATATAATCCCTCAACCTCCATCAATTCCTCATGCCGCCCTTTCTGCACAACACGACCGCTCTCCATTACAAAGATCACATCCGACCCCATCAACGTCGAAAGGCGATGGGCGATGGTAATAACCGTCTTACCTTTGGAATTCTCCATGATCGCCTTTTGAACCAAAGCCTCTGACTCTGCGTCAAGCGCAGATGTTGCCTCATCAAACAATAAAATATCCGGATCCCGCAAAAGCGCCCGGGCGATCGCGATCCGCTGGCGTTGCCCTCCAGACAATAGACAGCCCCGTTCGCCCACAACCGTGTCATACCCTTGCGGTAAAGCCATAATAAAATCATGCGCATACGCCCGCCGCGCCGACTCCTGGACCCTGGGCATATCCGCTGAATGATCTGAAAAACCAATATTGACCCGGACCGTATCATTAAATAAGAACGGATCCTGAGCCACAATCCCGATCTTCGCGCGCCAACTCGCCCTGTCAAACACCTTAAGATCCCTGCCGTCTATCAAAATACTCCCGCTTTGCGGGTCATAAAACCTCATCAACAATTCAAACAGGGTTGATTTCCCCGTCCCTGATGAACCCACAATACCTGCCCGCGCCCCCTGAGGGATCACCATGGAAAGCCCTTTGAGGACAGGTGCCCCCTGAAGCTCATAAGCAAAATTAACCTGATATACCTCTATCCCAGACCTAATTCCAGAAAAGGGTTCAGCCCCTTTCGGCACATCATTCTCCGGTTCAGCCAATAAACTCTCAATATCTTTCAACGCCGGAATACGCGCAACCACCGACCCGCGCGCATGATTCAATGCCTTGAAGGGAGGGATCATCCGCGCTAAAATAACAAGAAAAGTCAGAATAATACCTAAAGTCAATGAACCTTTATCAACAAAATAAGCACCCGCAAGAAGAATCGCTGACAAGATTACGGCTCCAATCACTTCAAAGGCCGGCCCCACCATAACAGTCCAGAGAGAAGAATCCAAATATACCTTATTATAATTAGCTGTCTTTTGATCCAACGCCGTAACCATGTCCATCTCCCGGCCATAGGTCCTGATCGTCTTAAACCCGTGCAGAATATCAAATAACACCTGATTAAACACATACTTGGCGTTGAACATCCGCACGCTTCGCTGACGGATCGCCTTCGCCATAAAAGACAACATCCCTGCCCCAAGCCCAACAATCAGCAAAGCACCAACGGCCATCTTCCAGGATAAGCTAAACAATATAAACAAAAGAACAACCAACACAAAGACCGACGGCAATGTGCTCCCGATCAGATCTACAAGCGCACCGATATGCACTTCCGCATAAGAATCAATGATCACATTCAGATCAGAAATCTTCCTTTTATTGAAGAATGACACTCCCGAATAAAGGATCTTTTTCAAACATTCGATCCGATAATACCTGATCACTGCATTCTTCAACGATAATATAAACACCATGTTGCGCTGAGTAAAAAACACCTTCAGGCAGATCGATACCAGGAGCATGCCCGCAATAATACGCATTTTTACAGGCATTTCAAAACCATCAAAAAGACTCAGATAACTTTTGATGAACGAAGGCACACTAGCACCCATATCCATTGACCCTCCCTGAAAGAGAGGAAAAATAACAGATAAACCAACCCCCTCAAGTACAGCCACCAGCAAGCTGGTCACAACAATCAGCGCAATCGCTTTCCAATGAGTTTTAAATACCAGTTGACTGAACATAATTAACCAGACCTGACTAACTGATCACGCAACCCGCGATCACGATAAAAGTTCTCAATCCCCTGCGCAACTGTCGGTAGCTGAACCCCGAGTGCCCGGCTCAACTTTACCGGGGATAAATTCAACCCCTTTGACCGTCTAGCCTTTAGCGAAGACTGGTCAAGAGACACAGACTCGATCAACTCTTCATTAAATCCAAACAACCGTGCTACAGTACGGACCACCCCATCCTTGGACATACTGCCTAAAGCAGAAAAATTATAAATTCCCGACAAATCCTTTTCCAGCGCCCGCTCTAAGACATCTGCAAAATCCAATGTATACATGCTTGATGTGATCACATCCGTAAAGCCGTGAATCTTACGGCCGGCTGAAAGCTCATTAAAGGCCCACTCCGCCAGCGATGCCTTGCCCGCACCCAGGTTCCAACCCAGAAAGCTGGTCCGAACAATCAACGCCCCTGGGCAGCGCACCGCTTCAACCTCTGCCCTGACCTTTGTCTCGGCATAATAATTCAACGGACGAACCGGCTGTTCTTCAGAGATCTCCACAGACCCTCCGCCGTACACGGCATCGGTTGATATAAAAACAAACTTGCCCGCGATCCCTGCCATTTCCTGTGCCAGTGAACAGGTTGCCTCAAAATTCACCTGATAGGCCAAAGCCCGTTCCTTTTCACAACGGTCAATATCCGCCAATGCCGCACAATGAATACAAATATCCGGGCTGAAAGATCGGACAAGGCGACGGCACTCCGATGACAGCGTAAGGTCTGCCCTCTCGGTACGCACCCATGACGGCATAAAATCATGCGTATGATAAATCCCCAGGACATCAAACTTTTCCCGGGAATAATACGCCAGATTACTTCCCAATAATCCGCTCACCCCTGTGATCAGCAGTTTCTTTTTTTTCATTCTTTATTCCGGAATATCATTCATTGCCCAGCGCGAATCTTCGATCGCATAATCGTCCGCGATCTGCTCCACCAGCTTCTTCAACTCCGACACCGAAAGCCAGGCATCATTATCACCGGAATTGTACCCAAACCCCTCAGGACACTGAC
>DYOU01000028.1:17306-20543 GCA_020720365.1 Candidatus Elulimicrobium sp. | reverse complement strand
GTGAAAGAACAAAACAATCTTTCTTAATTTCGCCCTAAGTACGAATGAACCAATTAATCTTAAACGATTATTTAAATTCAATTATAATTAGTGAGTTCATTCCTATCAAATTAATCTCCGTTTATTTTTAAAAAATGAAGCGGGCAGGCTGCTCAGGCCTGCCCACAGGGGAAACTCTCTTCAATACCCAAACCGCACCCTAGGGAAGCGCGGCAGGCCCCGAGGAGAGTACATGGGTTTTCCACAACATCTTGACTTTTAACGTATGCAAATAATCAACTTTAACGATATCCCGGCCCTGTTTGTAATAAACAACGCCTTTGACCCGTAATGAAAATATTTCACTCTGCGAACTTCCATCCACATTCTTGAACAAACGAATGTCCGGCGAAGGCAGTCTTTTCGGAATGGCACCCACACAAGAGACCAGATAAACAAAGCTTTTTCGAATATGCGTATCGCAATCGGGGTCTTCAACAGTTTCCCTTATAGTAACAACTCTGCCCCTGTTGGCGATCAATTGTTTCTTAGAGTATGTAATATGCTTCATGCGCCTCCCAGTTCTATACGGGAAGTATGCCATCTGAAAAAGCAAGAAACAAGGGGAGGCAACAAAAGGAAAGGTAACGCTTTCTTACGACGTTAAGACCGGCAGGAGCGATCTTTCTTCTTATCCTGTTTCCTGCAATTATGTAGAAATGGCAGAAAACGCAACGGAACCCTGGACTCCTGTCCATTCAGCAAGCGATGAATATTAGATTGATGTCGTATCACAACAAAGATACAAAAAGCAATACTGAGCAAGATAACATGGAACGGAACACCATAAATGATCATAAAAACCGGCAGCAGTGTGGCCGCAGCCATAGAAGCAACTGAAATATACGCTGTCGCAAGAAATATAATGATCCAGCTGGAAATACACAAAATAACAGGCATCCGTACTGAAACGATCGCGACCGTAAGGCCGATCAGAACGCCCGCGCTCGTCGCCACTCCCTTGCCGCCCTTGAACCCCATAAAGCAAGTCCAATTGTGCCCGCACACCGCTGCCAGCGCCGCCACAATACGGCCTTCTACGCCAGGGCTGAGCCATCCCGCGATCAAGGCTACCGGCAGGAACCCTTTCAACATATCTATGATCAACACAGCCGTGCCCGGGCCTTTCCCAATGACACGAAACACATTCGTCGCTCCCATGTTCCCTGACCCGTGTTGACGAATATCGATCCCTTTCAAAACCTTGCCAAAAACAAACGCTGTCGGGATGGATCCCAACAAATAACTTGACACAGCTACCGCTACCAGATTAATGAGATCCATCATTCAACACCTTGATACCTTCCATGATATAAATAACCCCTGACACCGTTGCGGCTATGAGTGCCAACACCCAGAAAATGTACGTCACATGCCATTGCAGAAAAACTGTGACCACGCACACCGACTGCAAGAATGCCGTCAATTTTCCAAGGATATTAGGCTTGATCTCCGTCAGGCTTGCTTTAAGCTCGATCAATAATCCGCCGATCACCAGAGTAAGGTCTCGCGCCACAAAGGCCACCACCAGCCATAACGGGAACCGTACCGGCCATCCGAACCTTTCACCCACACTGTAAAGAACTAGCAAAGCGCTGACCAGTAATAATTTATCTGCTAACGGGTCGAGAATAGACCCCGCTTTTGTTTTCTGATAATAACGCCGGGCGATATACCCATCGATCACATCGGTTATTTCCGCCAGCAGATAAATGCCCAGAGCCCACCAGCGTAAATAATCATTCTCCGGCGTATACGATAAAAGGACAGCAATAAAGACCGGAACAAGAATAATCCGGCCGACCGTGATCTTGTTCGCAAGCGTTAACCCCATATTCACTCTTGCAGGATCTCCAGCCTGGCTCCGGTTTCGGGGTCAAACTCAAGGTCGCCGCTATAATGTTTTCCGGTCACAGGTGAATATTTGATGACCATTGGAGACTGCACACCGATAATCTTGTTAACAGCATTCCGCGAATCTTCATTGGTTTGAATATCCGCTGCCACACGCTTGAGATCTTCACGCGAAACTTCTTTGCCCGCCATCGCCCCCATGACTTTTTGCGCGGCAGCCATCTGCTGTGCAGGTGTTTCCGCCGGCTGCCCCGACCCACGCTTCGCAGGAGCCCCGGCAGCGCACCCCGTACAAACAAGGCCACACACAATCAGAAATTTTACTTTATCCATCGGATCCTGTTAGGCGGCCAGAAAATACACTCGGCTTTTCCAACCAGAAGTTCTTCCGGAACAAATCCCCAGAAACGACTGTCGTGACTGGCCGCACTATTATCTCCCAATACAAATAACTGCCCCGGAGGAACCGTGATCGTTTGACCCTCAGCCCCGTAATGACCCATATTGTAATAATGAATATTCGCCATCGTGCCTTCCGTCATCACTCTTCCGTCTATGATCAGCTTTCCGTCCTTGATCTGAACTGTTTCCCCGCCAAACGCGATAAGGCGCTTGATAAAGTCTTTATCACGCGTCACCGGATAACGAAAAACGATCACATCTCCCCGCTGAGGCTTCTTGAATCCTGGCAAACGATATTTGGTGAAGGGCACCAACGGCCCGTATTCCACTTTAGGCACAAACAACCGATCCCCTTCGATCAATGTCATCCGCATTGACCCCGACGGAATCTTGAACGGTTCGATCAGAAAAGACCGAATAATCATAGCAAAAACAAACGCCACCACAATAGATTCCGCCCATTCCCAGGCGATCGCTTTCCAATCCTGCTTTCCTTTAACTGCATCTTGTGTCATGTCATCCTTTAAATTTTTAAAGCCGCCAGAAACGCCGCCTGAGGAACTTCTACCTGACCAATGGACTTCATCTTCTTCTTGCCTTCCTTCTGTTTCTCCCACAACTTGCGTTTACGGCTGATGTCTCCACCGTAACATTTAGCTGTAACATTCTTCCCCATCGATTTGATCCGGGAAGACGCTATAATACGACCATCTGCCGAGGCCTGAATTCGTATATCAAACAACTGCGCCGGGATCAATTCCTTGAGCTTATCGCAAAGCGCGGAACCTTTCAAATAAGCATGTTCCCTATGAACCAGACACGAAAAAGCATCACACATTTCATCATTAATAAGAATATCCATCTTAACGATCGGCGCCGGCTTGTATCCGCAAAACTCATAATCGATCGACCCGTACCCGCGCGTGGCAGATTTGATCATAT
>DYOU01000028.1:0-17206 GCA_020720365.1 Candidatus Elulimicrobium sp. | reverse complement strand
CCGCAAAACTCATAATCGATCGACCCGTACCCGCGCGTGGCAGATTTGATCATATCATTAAAATCAACAATAACTTCAGAAAGAGGGATCTCGTAGACCACACGCATACGGTCAGAAACATATTCACTCTTCACATAAATGCCGCGCTTGCGCTTGGCCAACTCCATGACCGCATCCATCGAAGCGACCGGCGTCAGAACAGACACTTTCAGGAAAGGTTCTTCCACGCTCTTCACAAAACTCTGCTCGGGAAGCTGGGCAGGATTCTCAATATCTTTCATAACCCCATCCTTCGTTTCGTAACGGTACGCCACATTAGGCGTTGTAAGGACCAGGCTTAAATTATATTCACGTTCCAAACGTTCCTGAACTACTTCCATATGAAGAAGCCCCAGGAATCCGCAACGAAAACCATGCCCGAAAGATTGCGATGTTTCCGGCTCATACGTAAAACTTGGATCGCTTAACCGTAATTTATCGATCGCTTCACGCAGGTCCATATATTCATCTGCCGTCACCGGATAAACCCCGCAGAACACCAAAGGCTTCAGCTGGCGATACCCTTCCAACGGGGTGGCACAAGGATTAAGCGCCTCGGTAACCGTATCTCCGACACGCACTTCCTTGGGATCCCGGACATTACACGTTATATACCCGACCTCACCGGCATTAAGCTCTTTGGCCTTGCAATCGAACGGAGAAAAATACCCCATCCCTTCAACCGTATAATCCCTGTTCAAATGCATAAGCCGAATACGTGTCCCCACAGACACTTTACCATCGATCACACGAATAAAAATAATAATGCCTTTATACACATCATATTTCATATCGAAAATAAGCGCTTTGAGCGGCTGACCCGGATCACCATAAGGCGACGGAATAAAACTTACCACCTTCTCAAGCAAAAGGTCGATATTAAGGCCCTCTTTCGCAGAAACTTTCTGAATATCTTCTTCCTTGAACTTAAGAACTTCCTTGAACTGACGGACAGCTTCGTTCAGGTCGATGTTAGCGATATCGATCTTGTTAATGACCGGCATGATCTCAAGATTATTATTGATCGCCAGATAATAATTGGCCACAGTCTGCGACTCAACACCCTGCGATGCATCAATGATCAACAGCGCCCCTTCACAGGCTTTCAAAGACTTCTCAACCTCATAGGTAAAATCTACATGTCCGGGAGTATCGATCAGATTGAACAAATATTCCTGGCCATCCTTGGCCTTATAGGTCAAACGCACCGCCGAAGCCTTGATAGTAATACCCCGCTCACGTTCAAGGTCCATATCATCCAACATCTGATTCTTGAAGCTGCGTTCATCGATCGCTCCACAGGCCAGCATAAGCCGGTCCGCTAAAGTCGATTTACCGTGATCAATATGGGCAATAATAGAAAAATTACGAATGTGGTCCTGATTCATGTCAACCTTACGCGGCTGGCAATAAAATCAACCACCTGATCAATGGACATCGCCGTTGAATCAATATGGACCGCATCATCTGCCTGCTTCAGCGGGCCGACCGTGCGCGACATATCCTGATGATCACGCTCGGCCAGGTCTTTCGCTAGCGCTTCTTCATCAACAACCTGTCCCTTGGCTCTCAACTCATCCACTCGGCGCTTACAACGCACCTTGAAGTCGGCATCCAGATAAAATTTATATTCAGCTTTCGGGAACACCACCGTCCCCAGGTCCCGGCCATCTCCCACCATCGACTGTTGCTGTCCCATGCGACGTTGGTGATCCACCATGACATGCCGCACACCAGAAGTGCGCGCGATATAAAATGTATTGTTCGTTACATCCAGGGAACGGATCGCTTCTGAAACATCTTCACCATCCATAATAACCTTTAGCGGCTTACCGGCTTCATTACACAAGTCAATAACCGTCTTCGCCGCAAGCCCCGTCAACGCTTGCGCATCTTCCAAATTTATTTTAAGGCGTAAGGCTTTCACTGTTAATGCACGGTACATTGCGCCCGTATCCATAAAAGCGACATCCAGCTTCTTTGCCAGCCGCTTGGCCACCGTACTTTTTCCTGCGCCAGCAGGGCCGTCGATCGTAATAACCATTTCTCTTACCTTCTTTCGATTACTTCTTCTCCAGCAATTCACGCTTGGTTTTGGCTCCATCCAGAAACTGTGCCAAAGCCTGTTCATCATGATCGATGATCAATTTGCGAAGCTCCGCAAGCGATTTGACCATTTCATCAACCGATTTCAGTACATTCCGGTAATTCGAGAAACAGATATCACCCCACATCTTGGGTGAAGACGCTGCGATCCGGGTTGTATCTTTCAATCCGGCCGCTCCAAACTTGAGAAATTCATCGGGGACTGAACGCATGATCGCAAATGCCGCCAGATGCGGCAAATGGCTCACAAAAGCCATCACTTCATCATGCTTCAACGGCTCCATGACCTGTACGTCCGCTCCCAGCTTGGTCCAAAGATGCTTGATCTTGTCCTTAGCCAACTTATTGGTCTTGGCTGTCGGCGTCATAATGACAGTCGCCCCTTTAAAGAGATCCACCGAAGCGTGCGCCACCCCGCTTTTTTCCGATCCCGCCATAGGATGCGAGCCTACAAAAAGCACATGACCTGGAAAATATTTCTCTGCGGCCTCAATGACTGCCGACTTTATGCTGCCCACATCTGTCACAATGCAATCCCTGCGTAAATGCCGGGCAATATCCTTTATATTATCCAGAATAACCTTGATCGGCGATGCCAGAATAACAAGATCTGCCCCGGCAATAGCTTTCTGAAGGTCCATTTCTCCTTCGTCAATAGCGCCCATCGTAACAGCCGTCCGCAAAGACGTTTCAAGCCTGGAGGTGCCTACGACTCTGCCCGCCAGCCCCTGCTTTTTCAACGCAAGGCCGATCGACCCGCCAATAAGTCCCGTTCCTAAAATAACAACCTTACGAAATAAATAACGTTTGAATACCATTAGATCTCCCTTTTCAGCACTTTAAGAAACCGCGTGTTCTCTGACGGCGTCCCAATTGAAACACGGATAAAATTCTTTAGGCCCCACGCGCTCATATCACGCACGATCACCCCGCTCTTCATCAAGGCAAGCACCACCTCACCGCTATCCTTCGCCACACGCACCTGAATAAAGTTTGTCGCCCCTTTACTGAACTCAAGCCCCATCGCAGCCAATGCCACGCACAAACGCTCCCGCTCAGCCGTTTGCTCTTTAATGATCCTGAGATAATACTTATCATCATCCAATGCCGCCAATGCCGCAGCTTGTGCGAGTGACGTCACGTTGAAAGGCTCACGCGCACGATCCAGAATGCCCGCGATCTCAATATCGGCAACTCCGTAGCCTACCCGTAACCCAGCCAACCCATAGATCTTAGAAAATGTCCGAGCGACGACAAGATTCTTTCGCTTCTTCAACAGTCTGACTGTATCAGGATAATCTTTCGCCTTGATATATTCAAAATAGGCTTCATCAAGAAAAACTAGCACATCCTCGGGAAACCCCTTCAGAAACTCATCCAGTTCGGGTTTAGTCGGGTAAAGACCTGCTGGATTATCCGGATTTCCAATGAAAACAATTTTTGTGCGAGAGGTCACCGCCGCCTTCATCGCCGGAAGGTTATACCGCAAACCATTCAACGGCACCTCCACCAGCTTGGCTCCCGCTGCCGCAGAAGCCAGAGAATACACCAGAAACGAAGGCTTGGCCATAACTACTTCATCGCCAGGCTCCACGAACGAACGAACCGCCATAACGATCACTTCATCCGATCCGCAGCCGAATACCAGCTGCTGAGGCGCGACCTTCAGGCGCTTGGCCAGCTTCTGGCGTAGTTCAAAACATGATCCATCCGGATAACGGTTAACCGTCAAAGCCGCCTTACAGATCGCCTTGATCACTTTAGGCGACGGAGGATACGGATTCTCATTCGATGCCAGTTTAATAACACTTTTGAGCCCGAATTCCCGCTTTACCTCTTCAATAGGCTTTCCAGGAACATACGGGTTTACATTCAGAATATTCTTGTTAACTTTATTGACCAACGGATTACTCATATCATTCCCTCTGCCAGGCGAACACCAGGCCCGCCTCTACGCTCTATTATCTTCCTTGAACACGCGCAAGGCCTCCCCTGCGCACACGCTTTAAGCAGGATACGATCCCAGCACTTTTAGAAATTTACACATTCCGTCGAGCTTAACAAGGGCTTTTTGCACTTTTATATCATCCTGATGACCTTGCAGATCAACAAAGAAATAATAATCCCAGGCCTTCTTCTTAATAGGGCGCGACTCAATACGCGTAAGATTGATCCCGTTCCTGGCAAACGGCTCAAGCATCTTGTAAAGCACTCCCGCCTTATCCTTAATAGAGAAAACGATCGACGTACGATCATTCCCCGTCGCACATACTGCCTGATCTCCAACTACAAAAAAACGTGTCGCATTATGTGCGACGTCCTGGATATTCGTCCGCAAAAGCTTCAAGCCGTAAATACGCGCACATTCAGCCGAAGTTAACGCGGCCGAACCTTTCTCTGCGGCGGCCGCCTTTGCCGCATCTGTTGTAACCGCAACACTGATCTGCCGCACTTTATCCGGCGGAAGATTAGCCAGAAGCCAATTCCGGCATTGCGACAATACTTGCGGATTCGAATAAACCCGCTTGATATTCTCAAATGGCTCCAGACTGACCAGGTTATGGGATATCTTGATCGTTACTTGCGCACAAATCTGAAGGTCCGACTCCGCTAAACGATCTGCCGTCGGAGTTACCGAGCCTTCCACTGAATTCTCAATCGGCACGATCCCATAGTCGCATTCATTATTCTCAACCGCTAAAAAAACATCCGCGATACTCGCGCGCCCGCAATATTTCACCTGAGAACCAAATTTATGCACAGCCGCCGCATAGGAATTCGATCCTTCCGCCCCCAAATACGCGATCGATAACGGTTTCTCAAGCGCGATCGAGGCCGACATGATCTCGCGATACACCGCTTCAAACGCACCGTTCGGCATAGGGCCTTTATTCAATCCTTTAATGCGGTCGAGCACCTGACGTTCACGGTCAGACGCATAAATCCCTTTTTTATTCTTCAATTTAGCTTTACCGACTTCAAGTGAAACCACGGCCCGACGGTTCAGTAATTCCACCATCTCAGCATCGATCGCATCGATCTTACTGCGTAGATGTGTCAGATCCATTCGATCCCTCCCTGTTCTCTTCCATTAGTCTGGACTGACCGCTGGACTCTCCCAATTGATCCGGCTCCATGAACTCCGACATAAACTGCGTTTCTTTCTCCAGCTGCGCAATGTCCAGCCTTGTCCGCGCTTTCGCCAGCTCTTCTTCCAGTCCCTGCGATGCTTCTTCAGTAGGCATCGACGGCACGGCTGGCTCAACAACCGGAGAAGACTCCACCGCCGGAGCATCCGGATTCACTGTGGCCAGAACTTCATTAGCCTGCGCCATCAATGCAGGAAACTCTTCCAGTTTTGGCAGATCATCAATCGACCGTAATCCGAAATATTCCAGAAATTGCGCCGTTGTCCCATAGACATAAGGCCGGCCGGGAACTTCCTTACGCCCCGCGATCTTGATAAGCCCTTTATTCAGCAAATGCATGACCACACCATCAGAATTAACACCACGGACGATTTCAACATCCGTCCGTGAGACCGGCTGTTTATACGCAATAATCGCCAATGCCTCCAACGCCGGACGTGATAACTTTTCTTTGTGCCGCGTCTTGTAAAATTCGCGGATATATCCGGCATATGTATGGCTTGACAACATCTGATAACCATTTGCGATCTCGGCAATCACGATCCCTTTGCCCGCAACGGCATAATCATCTATTAAATTTTTCAAGGCTTCCTTCAGGTCTGCTCCCTGGGACCCGGGAACAGCTTCTTTCAGCTGATCCAACGTCACCGGCTTCTCACTGACGAATAACAGGGCCTCAAGCGAACCTTTTAAATGATTCAACTGGATCTCGTCCATTAGCATGCCGCCTTTTGTGAATAGATCATGTTTAATAATTCTTCCGTCGATGACAGTGTTGGGCAGCGTTCCAAAGCTTTGGCCACCATATCTTCCGCCTCACTCTTTTTATACTGCAGCTGCATTAAAACCTCAAGAGCTTCATCCCTGAAAGCAAACGGTAAAACACCTGTATCCGTCTTTCGGACCTCTGAATCCGAAATCAACCCGAACCGGCTCACCTTGCCCTGAAGTTTTGCAACGATATCCCGCGCCTTTTGCTGGCCAATACCGGGAAGCGTTTTCAAATACGCAACATCGCCCTTATCGATAGCGCCTGCGATCTCGGATATCGACCGGTCCAATGCTTTAACGGCCGCTTTCGGGCCAATACCGGAAACAGAAATGAACTGCAAAAAGAAATCTTTTTCAAGCTCGTTCAGAAATCCGATCAGGATAGGCGTAGCCGTTGAAGGGGTCAGCTGATAGTAGTGATGCGTCACCAGCGTCACAACACCATCAGCAGCCTTATGCGCATTCAAGCGCTGCGCCACCGAAGCGGGAGTATGAACCTCATAAAAAATCCCGCCGGCATCAATGACGACGGCGAGATCTTTTTGTTCTATCACTCTACCTTTTATACGGGCGATCATCGTAAAAACCGGCTCATTGACGCATGTCCCATCGCGAGCGCCAATGCATCAGAGGCATCCAGCGAAAGACGTGCGGGATCAATATTAATAAACCCTGCCACCACGCGCTGTGTCTGCTGTTTTGTGGCATTCCCATTCCCCACAACAGCCTTACGAACACGTTTAACACTTAACTCAACCAGCTTCACATCCTGTTGAGCACAGACGAGACAAATAACCCCGCGCGTATGCCCCATGACTGAAGCGGTCACAGGATGAACATGATGCGCATATAATTTTTCAAGAACTAAAACATCCGGTTTGCACAATAAAACAATGTCCGTCAGATGCTTGTGGATCTTCAATAACTTTCGTTCCAAAGGATCTCTAACACGCGGCTCGATCGTTCCAATATCCAGCGGTTTCGGCCGGCCATTCACAATATCAAGAACCGCAAATCCTGTCGACTTAAGGCCAGGGTCGACCCCCATTACCCTCATGACTATGCGCTCAATGCCGCCATATCCTCATCAGATATGTCGAAATTAGCGTACACATTCTGAACATCTTCGTTGTCTTCCAACGCTTCGATAAGCGCCAGGATATTTTTGGCCTCAGCGCCCTCGACCTTCTTCAGCATGGTCGGGATCATGGTAATTTCAGCCGACTTCATCGCAATACCCTTCTTTTCAATAGCCGAACGTACAGGCTCAAAAGCTGCGACTTCCGTTGTTACCTCATAAACATCAGCTTCCGTCACAATATCCTCAGCTCCTGCCTCAAGAGCCAAATCCATCAACGCACCCTCTTCAATCGCCTTGGCCTCAATAACGATCAAACCTCTCTTGTTGAACAGAAACGCCACAGAACCAGGCGTTGCCAAGGAACCATTCTTACGGGTCAATGCCGTGCGAACTTCCGCTGTTGTGCGATTCTTGTTATCCGTTAATCCCTCAATAAAAAGAGCCACTCCACCCGGAGCATAGGCATCGAACGTGAACGATTCATACGTAACACCTTCCAAACCACCCACACCCTTCTTAATGGCATTTTCGACGTTGGTTGACGGCATGCCAATACCGCGCGCGCGCGTCATTGCCATACGTAACCGCGGATTCATATCCGGATCAGCTCCGCCTTCTTTAGCCGCTGTCGTGATTTCACGCGCCATTTTAGTAAAAGAAGCCCCACGCTTGGAATCCGTGATCGCTTTCTTATGTTTGATCTTTGCCCACTTTGAGTGACCTGACATTGTGTTGCCTCCGTTATGCCATTATTAAAATCTTACAAAATACGTGTAATGAGAAATAAGCCATATAAGCCGAGTTCTGTTCTTCCCCGAAAGAAAGGACGGCCATCTGTCTCACTCCCCCGGTTGCCCGAAGGACTCTTGCGGCCTACCCGAAGACACGGAGCGGATAACCCCGTTCCCATTCAAAGGAATGTCTCCCTATTTGGCCTTGCTCCATGCAGAGATTACCCGTTTCACTTCCCCCACCCGAAAGCAGGTTATTCGTCTCTGTGGCTCTGATCCCGAAAGGCCCAAAAGCCTTAAGGTCCTGGGTTAACAGGATGCATTATCCTCTGGAGCTCGGACTTTCCTCCCCAATGAAAAAAACATCAGGGCGACCGTCATGGCTTACTTCTTTATCTTTTTTAAGAGCAGTTGTAGCCAGGCGGTCGGCCTCACTATTTTCCTCCCGCGGCACTACCTTACACTCAACCTTTTTAAAACCTTTTAAAAGCCGCATCGCTTCTGCATACAAAGGCTTCATGTTCTGATGCTTGACTTTATAATCACCCTTTAACTGAAAATAAATTAACTGGCTGTCTGTACGCAACTGGACATGTTCCGCCCCGAGAGCCTGCGCTTCTTTTAAGCCCCGGATAAACGCGCAATATTCCGCGATATTATTAGTCGCTTCTCCGATAGGTTCAGAAACCTCACGGACAACCCGCCCATTCTCCCTGATAAGAACTCCAATACCGGCAGGCCCTGGATTACCACTGCATGCTCCGTCAGAGAATATCTCAAGGACCTTCATTATTACAAGTCTTCCTCAAGATACTGAAACCGGGCACAAACCTCACAACGAACAAGCGAATCATACATTTTAATCTTATTGATCACCTGATCAGGCAAATGCATAAAGCACCCGCCGCAGGTATGATTAACGATAGGAACGATCGCGACCCCATCACGATTCTCTACAATCCGTTCATAAAGCTCAAGCGACGTTTTTTCAACGGCCACCATCACTTCACGTCGTCGCGCTTCTAAGCCGCCAGATTCTTCTGTCAACTTTCGGATCGCCGCATCAACTTTTTCTTTCTCTGCCAGGTACTTTGCTTCTTCTACGGCCACAATAACTTTCTCCGCCTCAACCAGCTTGACCGACTTCTCAAACTCGTCCATCAATTTAATGACATCATCTTCAATAATAGACTTGTCAGCCTTCATATTCTCGATCTCAAAAAGCCGGGTCTGATATTCTTTATTACTCTTCAGGCTCATGAGCGATCCTTCGAACTTGAGGATGTCCTGCTCCTTGGCCTTCAGATCAAGTTCTTTCGCTTTACGAGCCAGCTCAACATCACGAGCAGCCAGCTCCAGCTTGTGAAAATAAGCCTTCTTGGTGTCAACGCGGGCTTTTAATCCTGCGAGTTCCTCAGGCTTCTCCCTGATCTCTCTACGAAAAGCGAACAACTCTTCATCAATCTTCTGCATCGCAACAAGCTTACGGATTATTTCTTTCACATTCTGAACAGCCACGAGCCACCTTTCTAACGAGAAAAGAATTCTTTTCTGGTCATCCGGAAACTTACCTGACGGCTCAACAGACCGTCGGAAATTTCAACATTTTCTATTTATTCAGTCAATTTTATCCCCTTTCAGGATAAAGATTGACTGGAAAAGGAAAATAAATGGTGGACACAGAAGGACTTGAACCTTCGACCTCTGCCATGTGAGGGCAACGCTCTAACCAAACTGAGCTATGTGTCCAAAAACTGTATAAAAGCTTAACTGGGCCCACCAGGACTCGAACCTGGGACCAAGAGATTATGAGTCTCCTGCTCTAACCGACTGAGCTATAGGCCCGAAATCGAGATCCCGATCATAAAAAATATTTACAGACTATATCACAGAGGACTGTGATTTTCAATACGGATTTACCGAACAATGTTAATTATATATTCAGCCGAAGGACGGATCCCATTCAATCCCATCCCATAAGAACAACTGACTTTAAATGGACCCGGCTTATTCTTCCCGCTGACCTTGAACTTCCTACGGATCGTCTGCCCCGGGTTCAACACAACGATCAAATCACCTGAGGAATTCTTCTGTCCCCAGGACTGGCCGTTAATATTACATGTCGTTGATTTCTCATCAAGATCCCTGACCATCAACGCATTCCGGCTTATATTCGTAAGTGCCAGATCAAAAACTATACTCTCAGGGATCACATACGTTTCTGCCCCCGGCACGATCGACAACTCCAGTGGATTCTCTCGATCCGAAACAACAACCGCGACCGTTTCATTCATGGCTGTTTCAGTCTCTGTCATTTCAGCTGACACAATCCCACAGACATTGCCAAGGAAAGATATCAAGAAAAAAATAACGCTCCATAAACCCTTTATATTCATATTCTACCTTATTAGTATATAAAATTATTAATATACACCATATAAGCGAGAAGGGAAAAGAGAAACTTTCTTCCTCTTTCCCCTCACCTCAAATCACATAATCATCCTTCGCTGACATATCCAGAAACATCTTCAGTTTACGCGACCGCGTTGGATGCCGAAGCTTCCGCAGCGCCTTTGACTCGATCTGACGCACGCGTTCCCTGGTCACGTTGAATTCTGACCCCACCTCTTCAAGCGTGCGGCTCGTGCCGTCCACAATACCAAACCGCAATTCAAGGATCTTCCGTTCACGCTCATCCAGAGTCTCCAGGACTCCGCCGATCTCATCTTTCAACATCGAATGAAGTGTCGCGGTCGCAGGCGAAACAGCCTTCTTATCCTCAATGAAGTCACCGAAATGCGTATCCCCTTCATCACCGATCGGTGTCTGAAGCGATATCGGCACCTGGGATATTTTCATGATCTCCTTAACCTTCACGATCGGAATGCGCATCTGTTTCGCGATCTCGGGCGCCGAAGGCTCACGTCCGTATTCCTGTACAAACAGGCGTGAAATACGAATGATCTTATTGATCGTTTCCGTCATGTGCACAGGGATACGGATCGTCCGTGCCTGATCCGCGATCGAACGGGTGATCGCCTGACGAATCCACCATGTGGCATATGTTGAAAACTTATACCCGCGCTGATATTCAAATTTTTCTACCGCACGGATAAGGCCCATGTTCCCTTCCTGAATAAGATCCAGGAATGAAAGACCACGATTAATGTATTTTTTGGCGATCGACACCACCAAACGCAGATTCGCTTCGACCAAAAGCTTCTTGGCTTTGTTAAACTGGGATTGACGGATCTTGATAACACGCAGCTGCTCACGCACTTTCGCCAGTGGTTCACCCAGCTCCCTGATCAACTTTGCTTTACGTTCTTCGATCTCTTTACGCGGTACCGGCGGCTTCTTCATCGCCAACTGGCGGTCAGCGTACTGCAGGCCATCCATGATCTGATTAACACGCCCGATGATCTGCTCATTCACCGACGCGGTCAACTTGAACTCTGAAACCGTCAACGCGCTTTGCGTTGTGCCGGCCTTGCTGCGTTTGACCTTGTCCAGGATCCGCTGAAGATCTTTCATCAATTTCGGACGGCGTTCGAGCTCATCCTTAACGACATCTTCAACATTGATCTCCTGCTTCAACGACTTCTCAATGATCGACATCGCTTCCTTGCGTGCGAACCCATTAACGAATAAAGCTTCTGAGAAACGCTTCTCTGCCTCTTCAATACGCTTCGCCAGGGCAATCTCCTCATCCCGCGTTAAAAGCGGGATCGATCCCATCTGCTTAAGGTACATCTTGACAGGATCATCGAGAGGAATGAACTTGTCCGCATACACATCATCCTCACGGTTCTCCTCGCGCACACGCCGCACCTGCTGTTCGCGCGTTTCTTCCGCCTCGCCCTCTTCGGGAATAGGCTCCGCCTTATCCTCTTCGGGAGAGTCGATCACGCGGATCCCCTTGCCGTCGAGAATTTCAAAAACATGATCGATCTCCTGAGACGAATCAATAGAACCGGAAAGCGTATCATTCACCTCATCATAGGTGAGGACGCCGCCTTTCTTTTTCCCTGTCTCGATCAACTTATCCAGATCCTGCTGAAAATCAGCCTTATCTTTATCGATCTCTTTATCTTTTTCTTTACTTTTTTCTTTCATTCAATTCACTCCATTGACTGCGTTGATACTATTAAAGAATCATCCTTTAATCAGGACATTAAATTGCTCCTGAAGCGCACGGACCATCTGCGAATCCCCTGCGTTCTCCGCCAGCTTCATTTGCTCCCGAAGCTGCTGCCTTTTTTCTTTCCTACGAAACCCTTTAATGCGTTTAACACAATCCGCAAACATCCTTGGCTGATCGTTAAACACAAAATCCTCCTGCGCAAGCCGGGTTAAAACACTACGCAGAGCAACATCACCGAATGCGTTCAACAAAACCGCCGCACTCACATCCTTGCCCAAGCCGAATAGTTCGTAGACCTTCTCGACGATCGTTCTGACCGTACTGTCTTTGAAGTCTTCGGGCAAAAGGTTCGTGCGCGCTTGTGCAACCCATTTCGGGCTCATCAGCATAAGCCTTAACAGCAGCGCCTCGTCCGCTAAAAGCTCCCTCGGCTCATGCCGCACTTCCTCTTCCACACTGCCAGCCTTTGCTGCCGTCTTGGCCCCCAACCGGCGCCGTTCTTTAGAAACGGCCTCCTCGGGAATTCCAAGCCTGCGCGCTAGTTCCCGGACGTACCCATCCCTGACAACCTCACTCGGAATCTTGTCAATGGTCGGCAATATTTCCTGACAGATCCTGGCCCTGCCTTCGATCGTTTGCGCATTATGCGCGGCCGTTAAACGGCTCAATTTGAAATCGAAAAGGCTTAAAGCCAGCTTGATCCTGTCGCGAAACGCCTGCGCGCCATCCTTCAGGATGAACGAATCCGGATCTTCTTCATCAGAAAGAGCCGCCACCCGCACATTCATATCTTCTTCAAGAAGAATATCAAGGCTGCGTAACGTTGCCGTCTGACCAGCGGTGTCCATATCAAAGAGCATAATAACATTTCGCGTATACCGCCGAATAAGCCGTACATGGTCGAGCGTCAGCGCAGTACCTAACGAAGCCACCACATTCTCAATCCCGGCTTCTACGGGCCGGATAAGATCCATATACCCTTCCACCACAATGACCGCGTCTTCCCTGACGATCGCATCTTTAGCCCAATTCAACCCGTAAAGATGCTGACCTTTTGTATAAAGGAGCGTTTCCGGCGAATTAATATATTTCGCCTTATCCTCCACCTTCAAGGCGCGTGCGCCAAAAGCCAATGCACGACCGCGATAATCAAAGATCGAAAATATGACCCTGCCCCGGAACCGGTCGTAAAACCCCTGGGACTTCTCGCGAACAACCACCAGTCCGGACTTTAATATCACTTCTTCAGAAAAACCTTTATACCGAAGTTCCTTTGCCAATCCATCCCAGACATCATACGCATAACCGATCCTGAAACGCTTCACGCAATCCAGTCCGACAGCACGCGACTTCAAATAATCCCTGGCGGCCTTGACCTCAGGTTCTTTACCAGACACCAGGTTCTGATGATAATACTCAACCGCTGCCTCATTTGCTTCAAATATCGTCCTGCGCAGATCATCCTTAGCCTGGGCCCGTGGGTCAGTATCAGGAATAACAAGCCCTGCTTTCGATGCCAAAAGCCTGACCGCATCCGCAAAGTCAAGGCGTTCATGCTTCATGATAAAACCAAGGACATTCCCTCCGGCATGACATCCGAAACAATGGAATATCTGTTTATTCGGCGTCACAACGAATGACGGTGTCTTTTCATTATGAAACGGACAAAGAGCTTTATAATTCGCACCCGCCTTCTTCAGCGGAATATAACTGCCGATCAACTCGACGATATCCGTCCGGTCAATAACCTGTTGAATAATCTCTTCCGGTATAAGACCCACGCCTGCGCTCGCTTCTTATTATTGCTTCGGCACGCCTTTCATCACTTCAAGGACGGCCGGATTCTTCTTCTCATTCGCGAACAATTTGGCCACAAACCTGTCACACATACCCGCATAGATCCGCGGGGCAACCTGAATCACATATTTATGTGATAACGACTTCATTGTTGTCGACTGAAGATACGCATGGTCACTCACCAGAAAAAGGAACAACAGCAAACTGGCTGTCAGAATAACCCGGCCAACAGCCAGGATCCCGGCACCCCATTTGTCAATATCACTCAAAGCCTGAATCGTAAATAACATGAACAAGCCATCGCGCGTAAGCTTGCAAATAAAAAAGGTGACCGCCCAAAGAACAACAAAAGCCATCACATTCAATGTTCCAACAGTCATAGGGCTGTTTTTAATAAGCCCGCTAAGCGCCGTGTAATAATGAAGGGCTATGAACAAAGAGAAAACTGTTGCCAAAAGCTTCATCAACTCGATCACAAACCCGGTTTGCACCGCGACATAAATGATCCTGATCGCCAGGACAACAAGAAGAATATCAACCCAATTCAACTTTTGTAAGATATCCGTTGGCATTTACACATCCTAAAGGCTAGATATTGCAATATGTTATATAATTATGAATACCGAATGGAGAAAGTATAACATACGGCTTTTTGTTATGCCATAAAAAAATAAGCGCCGGGAATAAATCGGAACCCTGCCTGTGTATTACTTACCCTCATTTACCTGGTATTCCTTCCTTACGCGGTTTCTTTTAACAACGCCTGGATGAATCCCGAAGAATTCTATTTCAAAAGTTATATCTTGAGCCAAAAACCTTGTCCGCAATCTTTTGAACTCAAAGGCTTCCTGAATTGGGAAGTCTTAAAACCCCGACTCATTGACCCCAAAAATCATTGATGGGCTTTGAATCGGAGTAATATTAATGATAACCGGCGTAAAGCCATTGAACCCATTCTTTAGTACATCCTGGACAACCTGATCATCAAATTGAATCTTGGCGCTTCCCTTTTTATTAACATTAACGCTTTTGATATCAATACCACCAAGCTGTTTATCTTCCAATTGTGCCGAATCAATATTTTCCATAGTTTTTTGCTTTTCACGATTCTCAAAATACTTAAGTAACCTATTTAATTCTTTCCGTGAACTATGTTGCTCTCTTGCATTCTTATAATGATCTAGTTTCAAAAGAATCCGATCAAATATTACCTTGTCGCTCAACCGAATTAATAGCATTCTCCCCCAATCACGAGAATCACTATGCTTGGAAGCCATCGCCTTGACCCCGACCTGAAATTGCATATCTTCATTTGACATTATTAAATCTTCTAAAATAGAACTAGCTATAAATCGAATCGCAGGATCATAGTTATTTAAATATAAAAGAATCCTATTTATTTCTTTCTTTTTCAGAAGATGACGGAGTAATACTCGTTTCCCCCATTGCAGAATACTCTCGTGAACGAACGACATGAACGTTAATGCTATCGATTCCCTTACTGAAACTCCCTTGTTTATTTCGCGTATTGAAATAAGAGTTCCCAAAAGAGTTGCAATAAAACCCTCAGAAAAAAGTATTTTTTCCTCTATATAAACCGGGTAAAAAGCAATATTGAAAGGCAAAAGTCTTGGCACAAATTGTAAAAAAAATGCGTAATACAGAATATTAGTACATATGATCAGATACAGGAGTTGTGGGAAAATATGCCAATAAGAAGAATCCGGATCATCCATATCTCCATCTAAAACAACTGCAAAGTTACGGAGAAACAGCCCATATATGAATCCAAGACCACCATTTGCAAATAACAATATCCAGAAACCCGCGGACATTGAAGAATCCTTTCTATCATCCGCCTTACGAGCCTCCGCAGTCTCAACAAGACTCCGCAAAGAAGCCTTAATGATTTCCTCCGCTTTTCGCCGATCTAGTCTTTGCTGAAACATTTGACGAGCGACACTGTGAACCTTTTCCAATTGATCAAATACATCCTTTGACAACGGCTTCCAATAATCCAACGATGCTGATAATTCAAACTCTATCTGATAAAGTGTCACCAGTTGCTGAACTTCTTCAGAATAAGACA
This sequence comes from Candidatus Elulimicrobium sp., assembly GCA_020720365.1. Lineage (GTDB taxonomy): Bacteria > Omnitrophota > Gorgyraeia > Zapsychrales > Fredricksoniimonadaceae. The sequence continues at coordinate 1,299 of DYOU01000028.1, read as the reverse complement.
ATAAGCCCGGATCAATAAGAACTTCTTCCAAAAGCCCTTTAACAAGCACTTCACTCTTTACACTATTCATCGCACACTCAACTTGAAAAGTATCGCCATCCTTGACAATATTTCCTGCATCCTGAGATCTATCAAGCGTAATATCACCAAATTTATCCAGTCCACCAGAAAAAAACTTTCGCGGTACTCTCTCACCGGTCAGAGGATTTTCTTCTTCTTTGATATAATCGAATACCCCTTTCTTATAAGCTGCGATATAACGCTGATAAATCTCTTCTTTAAGCGTCTTTTCATCAGCCGTAAGACCGGCAACCTGATTCTTACCAACATAGGCATCAGCGAGCAACGTATTCTGGATAAGCTCACGGTACCATTTCGCCAGGATTGCAGCGTGATAGACCTGACGAACAGCCGCGAAATTTTTGCCTTCATTAACTTCTTTTTCGATGGCAGGGAGAATGACTTCGCGTAAAATTTGTTTGGTAAAATTATCCCGGGAGAACACAAGGTCCTCCCCTACGGTGGCATTATTTGTTGTAGGGGCGGAACTTGTGTCCGCCCGCTGAAGTGCTGTATAATCTGTATCCAACATCACCTTCAACTTCGCATCTGTCACATAAACCGCATTCCCCTTTTCAAAGACTTCTGCCTTGTCGGGCGTGATCCACACTTTATTGAATGTATCTACGGGAATATCCGTTGTGCCAAACTTCTCCTGAGCTTGAGCATAAACCTTCGCCCAAAAGTCCTTACCTAACCCTTCCTCCGGATAGATCATCGAGGCTGTTAACTGCTTCAACATATAATCCTGCGCCAACATATCTCGACCAAGAACAGTTAAAGCAAGGTCATTCTCAATGATCCGATCTTTTTCATAAGGCGATAAATTAACCCACAACTGATCCTCAGGAACTGTAATAGCCGCCAGGAAATATTTAGCTATACGCTGGCTCTGCTCTTTAATAACAAATTGATCCGTAGAATCATTCCCGGAATCAACAATAAAATCGAAGTTAAGCGGCTTATCCGGATGAACAACAAGGCCTTTCACAAGAACGGGCGTAAAAGCTGCCGATGATCCCAGCATCACTCCAGGTTGAGGCAACGCCGATACAAACGCACTCTGCGCATAACTCAGATTGGGATCAATCACCAACAATAGAACTAACACGAGACTGATCATTCTCTTTAAGAAATAGAATAAATTTGAACGAAACATAACATCTCCTCAATGATCATTAGACACACGTATGGATGCAAAAGAATAACATATATAATTATTGTCTGCCACTTTGCAAT
>DYOU01000086.1 GCA_020720365.1 Candidatus Elulimicrobium sp. | reverse complement strand
GTAATTTACGGGAAGAGGCTGGAGGCATTGCTATGAGCGCAAAGAAGTTGAGAACATCTACTGCCTTAATAATTCTGCTTTCCGTCTTTACTTTTACTGGAATGATTGAACAGTTTCTTTAAATAAATACATGACCGCGTAATGAAAGATCCCCTTTTGACGATCATGATGTCGTATTTACGGTTGATCTTGTCTGTCCAGCGGGATTGGTATTCGTAAAGAGCCCCGGAAAAATCCAGCCTCGAAATGCCTTCTCTGAAACAGAATTTGATCATTTCCTGCGTCATCATTAATCCCGGAGAAAGGGTGCTGAAGCCGGCGTCATCATTGTTCATGGCTGTTTTCAGGGTGTGAAGAATTCCTTTGGAAAGGACTGAATAATTGATGGCTAAAGGCCGGCCGTCCATCATGAGCGAGGAGAAAAGGAACTGTTTTTTATCGGTAAATGCTTGCGCGATAGCCTTAAAGAACCGGGCGCATTCTTCTGACCCGGCGATCGTATGCCCGATTTCATGTTTCCAGCCTGTATCTTCAATGTTCATAAAATCTTTAAACCGTTCTTCGTTGAATGTATAGTTGAATTCCCATTCAACGCCGGGTGTTTTGAGCAGTTTATTGGTCTTTGCCCGCAACGATTTTCGGGTTGTTCCGCCTAAAGATTTGAAGAACGTTTCCTGATCGCCGGTAGTGTCCACAAAGTAAGACCCGTGCCACGGTTCCGAATATACTTTAGTCCAGCCCTGATCGAATTGACTGCACAGTGCCGAGACATTCACATGGTCTTCCGGTATCATCTCCAGGATAATGTCGGTAAAAGAATCTTCCTCTTGTTTTAAATGGTTCTGAATAGCCGCGCAGACTTTTTGCGTATCAGGCATGGCGGTAATGAGCCCGGATAAGGACGAAGCATTGTTTGTGAATGAATGCAGGCATTTGCGTTTGAATAGTTTAAGCGTGATGAATTCCCTGTGATAGAGCGGCAGGATACCGATGATTCGGGCATCCTCATAAACAATAATGATATGCAGAGGCAGTTCCGGGATAAAAGATTCGATCCAGATTCTGATCCAGTCGTGGGAGAAGCATATAACGGCATTGTCCAGAGAGTCGGTAAACGCATCCCATTGCGGTTTTAGAGGGAGCATTTCGGCGTATGTTTTAATTGTAACAGTGGTGATTTTTCCCATGAGGGATCTTTCTATAGTTCGTGTTTGAATAACTTTCTTAAATAAATACGCGCGCGTGCGATAGCGTCGGATCTTTTAATGATCATGATATTGTATTTCTGATCGATCCGGTTCGTCCAGTGAGTCTGATGTTCTGTGCAGATGCCATAAAAATCGAGCCGCTGAAGTTTGTGTTCAAAACAATATCGGATCAGTTCCTCGGTAAGTAAACTTCCCGGAGACAGGTTCAGCAGGTCTGTCCGGTCAAAGTCGACCGCGATCTTCAGTGTGTGGAAGTTGCCGTAGGCGATGAGTGAATAGTCCATGATCAAAGGACGGTCTTCCACGAACAGGGTTGTTATCATAAATTGTTGTTTGCCTGAGAATATTTCAGCGGCCTTTTTGAAGAAATGAAGTGTGCGTTCAGACTGTACGATCGGGTTTCCCCGTTCTTTCTTCCATCCGGTATTTTCGATCCTGATCAGGTTATTGAACGCGGTTTCACTGAAAGAAGGCAAAGACTCCCAACGGACGCCTTTGAGTTTGTGCAGTTTGCTTGTTTTCAGGCGCAAATTCTTTTGAGCGCGTTTGCTGAGAGAGAGAAGATGATCGGCGTGACTTCCGGTGGTATCCACGTAATAAGAGCCGGGCCATGGTTCCAGCGTCGCTTGCGACCAGCCCTGACTGAACTGATTCATGAGCGTTGAGATATTTGTATGGCTGGCAGGAAGCCTTTCCAGAAAAAGTTCGGTAAATAAATGATCGTTCTCTTTTAAATAATGATGGATCGCCGCGCATACCCTGGGCAGGTCGGATGATGCCGTGATAATGCCGGATACCGTCGCCGAGTTATTGGTAAAAGAATGCAGGCAGTGGCGTTTGAATATTTTTAATGTTGAATATGTTTCATGATACAGCGGAAGAATACCAATGATCCGGCCGGCTTCGTGAACGATAATGATATGCAACTTCTTGTCGGGGATAAAACATTCAGCCCATAAGTTGACCCAGTCATGGGAGAAAAAAACCAGTGTTTGATCCAGCGATCCTGTAAAACTGTCCCAACGGGGTTTCAGCTCTTGCAGGCCTTGATGATCGTGAATGGCGGTGATCGTGATATTGCTCATGTTAAGACGCCGGCCTCGTTAATTCTGAAAGAATACAGTATATAGGAAAGAGAGCGGATCGGTCAATTGTATCAGCAGGTCTTTCTTTGTTAAGGCGGGCAGGGCTTTCCATGAAAGTTTACCTGTCAGCAGACGGCGCATGGCGAAAGCCGGAAAAAAGTAGGGGATAACCTGATCTTCTTTACACGGAGAGTTATTTGTTTCAAGCCCAAGGCCAAGCGCAGGAAAATTGACGCCGATACTCGTTGACGCGTAGAGTGAATTCCAGAAGCGCGGGTTACATTCGATCAGTTTGAATGTGCCATCCCGGGTATCGAGGCGCAGGTCGATATTCATAGCGCCTTCAAAATGCGCGGCCTGTACCAGCTGCTCGCCGATCTTCAGGATATCGTCGGAATGAAAAAATTTCATTTTATCCGGCCCGTCATTCTCCTGCATTGTATAAGCGATGACCTTTCCATTTTGAGCGAGAATATTTAATCCCAGGTCTTTCCCCGGAACAAATTCCTGGACGATGAGGGGGAAACGGGAGTTGGCTCGTCCGAAAGCCAGATAAGCTTCCCGGTTTTTTTGGGCGTATTGATCAAAGTTGCCGCCTTCGCTCTGCGCTGGTTTTATCAGGCAGGGGAATGAAATATCGATAGCGATCATTTCATCAAAGTTATGAACAATGAACGTTTTCGGATGAGGCAGGCCCTTGGCGGCGGCGAACTGCGCGAAAGAGACTTTGTTATGTAATAGTTCCAGTGTTTGAATGTTTGTACCGGGGAACAGTTGAATACCGGGGGCCAATGTGTCCCGGCGGCCTGCCAGAATAACCGCGGCCCGGTAATCGGATGGCAATATTGTCTGGATCGCGTGTTTGAGGCAGTAAGCATTAATGGCCGCGATCAGGTTTTCCGGAGATAGTGAAGCTGTATTTGTATAGGCTTTTTTGTTTCTGGACAGGAAAACAGACCACATTCGGCCTCTGTCGAACAGATGCGTTTCCACCTTGTAAGGGGCAAGCGATCTGATCAGGTTGAGTGAAAATGTATCAGTGTTACCTATAATTAGAACTTTAGTCATAAGAGCAACAGTCAGGTACGGTAAATGCTATCGAGAAACGAATGAGAATTGAAATATACCCGATAGAAATCACAATGTCAATGGCACCGACCCAACGCGCAGGTGCGCCGAT
>DYOU01000085.1 GCA_020720365.1 Candidatus Elulimicrobium sp. | reverse complement strand
ATATTGTTTTACTGCGGAAAGCTGGATCTTTATCCACGATAATCCCGGAAGAACCAAAAAAGGAGCTTCCGTTCTTTATTGCTAGAAGATGCTGCCGCCTCATCGTAGACCGGGACATAGTCCATCCCCATCGAATCTTTCATCGGCGTTGGCGATGTGACTGAAGGATCCATGGCATTGCAATAGTAAAGAATCTTGCGTTCGCTCTTCTCAACAGCTGACGAAGTCTGCGCCCCTTCCTCATCATCATCATTTTTCACAAGATCCATGCCACATATCCCGCACGTTCCCTTCTTATCTGAAACAAAGTTGGGATGCATGGGGCAATGATACTTACCCTTCGATTGTTTCATCGAAGATTCAGCAGCGAACCCAACGGTTACACTGCCAGCGGCCAACACCCCAAAAACCAACACCAGCGCCAGCATTAGAAAAGTTTTCTTATTCATAATGACCTTCTCCTTAATTGAACGAAAACCTTTTCAAAATCAACCACGAAACCAATGTTTCAACATTGCCGAATGAACCAAATACCCAAGAACCAGCAAACTAATCCCGAAAACAAACGAAACTGCAAAGCCTTGCTTTAACCACTTGTTCAACAGAAAAGGAACAAAGAATAATAACGATAAAACCAGCCAAGACAGTTTTCTTCCTTGCAAGCCATGATGCCAGTGAAATAATTAACGCCGAGGTTAATATCTTAAACAACATTTATAGATCCCCATTTAACTCAATAATCATTTCTTCCAACTAATCAAAATGCACCCTAAAAGGACAACACTAGAAATATAATTCATCCACATCGGCAATCCAGTCATATGGTGGTGCCGCATTAACATTGGAAAGTTCATATTCCAGAACCCCCACGCCCAATTAAAAAGCCATCCCATAGTCAATGAGCCCAACACCAAAGAAATCAGGAACAAGACCATCGACTTCGTTCCAAACTCCCGCGCAATGACCGCGAACGAAACCGAATTCGTAGCCGGTCCGGTAATCAAGAACACAAACCCTGCCCCGGGATTTAATCCTTTCATCATCAGAGCCGCAACAATCGGAATAGATCCCGTTGAGCACACATACATCGGTATTCCGATCACCAACATGATCGCCATCGATAACCAAACATTGCCTAAATAATTCTCCACGAATGTTGTCGGAATAAAATACGCAATCGCTCCCCCTATCAAAACACCCAATAGAATCGAGCGACCGGAATCCTTGAGCAAATCATAAAAACCATACCGGAAAGCAAGTTTCAATTTTGACCCAAGATTGTTCTGTTCATGCGTGCAGGCTGTCACTGATTCATCCTTAACTTCATCATGACAGTGCGGGCACTTATCCTTTTTGCCTTGGCCGACCTTATTATTATCCTTAATCAGTAACGCAGCCGCTCCAACAATCAAAGCCACGACAAATGTCGCAAACACGCGAAACCCTGCATAAAAACCACCCAGCAATGCATAGGTCGCGAATATCGAATCCGCGCCGGTGGTTGGCGTAGAAATCATAAATGAAAAGATCGCAGCTTTGGATGCTCCCTGTTTTCTCAACCCCAATGCGGTCGATATCACACCACAGGAGCATAAAGGAAGCGGAATGCCAAAGATTGACGCTTTCAGGATCGACATAAAATCATGCGTTCCTAAATGACGAGCCACAAAATCTTCCTTCAAAAATACCTTCAACAGCCCCGCCACAAAGAATCCGAACAACAAATACGGCGACATCGTATTAAACAAATTTACCGTCTCTAATAAAAACCCGCCCACGATGTTCATCGGTCACTCTTTATTGACTTTCCCAGATCGCCACCGGCAACCAGTTCTAGGTCCGCCAGCGAAACCTGCAATTCTGCCTCTGATTCAAAATACTCCATCTGAAGATCCCTCAGCATCCTTAAAGAATCCAAAAGCTCCAGGAAGCTCAATGACCCGGACTCATACGCGCGCCGTGCTGTTGTCACTGCGGATGTCGCCTGCGGCAAAACACCTGTCTCATAAATTTTTCACTAACTTGCATGCCGCCTCATACTTCGCGAATGCACTCTTCGCTTCAAAAACTGCCGTGTTTTCTGCTGACTTGTAATCAGCCTTGGCTGCCTCAAGATTCGCCCTCGCCTCCCTTACCCCGGAAAGCTGCTTACCCCAGAACCAGATCGGGACATTTATCCCAATCATTCCGGTCCACTGCCCCTGGTCGAGCCGACTGATCTTCCCGTCGACTTCATCCCGCTTATATTTCAGGGTAATATCGGGAAAAAATTCCTGCTTACTCAAAGAACTCTCCGCCTCAGCTTTACCGAGCATTTCCCTCACCGACTTGAGCTCCGGGCGGTCTTTCTTGGCTAAAGCAACAATATCCCCTTCCTTGAAATCCAGATCCTTAAGCGGATCGGCATCGGGAATATCGATCGAAGAATCATCATCACGGCCAAGCAAAGAAATCAATAAACTCTCTGCAATCTTCGCTTCTTTTTCAAAAAGGATGACGATATTTGACATCTTGGAATACTCGACCTGAGCACGAAGCACATCCTGCTGACCGACCTTATTGACCGCGTACTTCTTGTTGGTAACTTCAACGAACTGGTGCGTCAAGCTCAAGGAGTCCTTAATAAAATCAACCTTCCGACGATTAAGATATAAATCGGCATACACCTCTTTGACATCCTTAATAACTGCCCGTTCTGTTTCCTTATATTCCTGCTCTAAAGCATTGGCTTCTTTTTGAACGGACTTCTTACGCATAAAAATCTTTGTCGGAAACGGAATCTCCTGGGAAACTGCAAGCGACTTCATAGGGCGAACCTTACCACCATCGGTCATGGAAGCGGCAGGCGTAATCTTGTCATATTCATACTCCACCATGGGGTCTGGAATGTTACGGAAAAGCCCAACACGCGCCTTGGCCGCCTCCGTACGGTACTTTGCCGCCTTCAACCGGGGATTATTCTTTAACGCCTCTTGTATCAAGGAACTTAAGGACGCTTTCTCCAATACAGCCGCTTGTACTACCGGCTTATCGACCGCAAGAATCGGCGTAGCCATCAAAAGCATAAATATAAGAAATCCTGTAAACTTTCGTCTCATAGCTACCCATTCTTAAAACGAATAATGAGATCAAGAACCTCATCGACTTTCTTCTGGCTTTCCAGCTCTGACTTGCTCCCAATGGCACCAGCAACGCACATTTCCAGATGTTTTCTGAAAACTTCGTTCTCAATGCGCTTGACAGCGCCGATGACTGACTGGATCTGCGTCAATATGTCAACGCAATAACGCCCCTCCTCGATCATCTTCTGCAATCCACGAATCTGTCCTTCGATCTTCCTCAAATACACTAATTGTTCCGAATAGGTGGTAACGGGCTTACTCATGGCAGTTTTCCTTTCTGACTAGAATATAGCATACCCCCCAGTAGTATGTAAAGAACTCCTTGCTATCGATACCCCCTATTCAACCACACCTGTCCGGTAAAAAAACAAGAGGATCACATCCATCGTGGTAACATGGC
>DYOU01000084.1 GCA_020720365.1 Candidatus Elulimicrobium sp. | reverse complement strand
TTTAATGGGGCTTATTGAAGGATCATCGGTGAACTCAATTGTGCGTCCATTATTCCCTTTGAAGGAGGAGTGGAGCCGTATCCGTACAGCGTATTAATAGTTTTGAAAGTTACTTGATGAGTTGATATTTGATTTTCTTTATATATAATAGAAATTAATCAACGATCATTTAGAGATTCTTTTTGAATGAATAAAAAAATCTGGAAGTTCCTTGCGTTTGAATGGTTGATGCTGGTCCTCCTGGGCTTTTTCTGGAGTGCGGCCATGTTCCTGCCTCTTTTCTTTACAAAAACGTTGACGGATAAGACTTTATTTTGGCGCAATGCCTTGATCCTTGGCGGTCCTTACATGTTTTATATAGTGGTCCGGAGCGTATATTTGTTATATCGTTCGCTGCGTTGGGCGTATCTTGTTTCCAATTTATTTTTTACTTCAAAGAAAGAAAAACAGCTGGCGGATGAGTGGATAATATTTGTTGGTTTAGTTTTTCTCTGGCTGGGAGTGATGGTGTATCCATTGGCTCGGGGGGAAGTATTGATGTCGTCATGGCTGGGGATAGCTGGCTTTGTCGTTGCGCCTTATTTTATTTATAAGGCTGTAAGATTTATTTTCATGTCCATTGGATGGGCTGTTGGCGAGTTAACGCGAAAATAAATTGAAAATATGGATGAAGAAATGTTGTTTGGGTATAAGATGATCGCAATAGATAAAATAACGCTAACAAGGAGGAAGGTATGACAGGATGGGATCTGATTATTTTAGAACCGGTTAAAACAATGTTGAATAAAATAGCTATTTTTGTACCTGTTCTGTTCGGTGCTCTGGCGATCCTTTTGGCGGGATGGGTTGTTGCTAAAGTATTGAGCGGTTTTTGTCAAAAGCTTCTTGATGGGGTTAAATTCAATGATTTTGCGGCGAAGATAGGTTTTTCGGATATTTTAAATAAGGGAAATGTGGCCTTGGCTCCTTCTGCCTTGATGGCGGCGATCATCTATTGGGGGGCGATGATCATTGTGTTTGCGATCACAGTTGATGCTATTGGTTTGAATGTCGCGGCATCTCTTTTGGTCAAAGTATCCTCTTATCTGCCGAATGTTGCTTCAGCGATTTTTGTTATGATCATCGGGATGTTCCTGGCCAATCTGGTGTCCGGTATTATTAAAGCGGCAGCGGCGAATGTGGGCATGTCCCGTTCAGAGTTGTTGGGCAGTATTGCGAAAGGTGCGATTCTTTTGTTTACTGTGGTGATCGTTCTGGAAGAGTTGAATATTGCTTCATTCTTTGTAACAACAACTTTTCATATTTTCTTTGCGGCGGCATGTTTGGCGCTGGCCCTGGCCTTCGGCCTTGGTGGAAAAGATCTGGCGGCCAAGATCCTTTGGGATTTCTTTAATAAGCAGAATAACAATAAATGAGAATAAGTCTTTGGAGTGGTCAAACAAGCGCGGGCTGTAAGGCTCGCGCTTTTCTTTTAGGGATCGTTTGTGCTGTTGCTCAGCTGATGATCTTTCGTGAATTGATGTCGTCTCTCTACGGCAATGAGCTTGTTTTTGCGGGATTGATGGCGGGCTGGTCGGCAGGGATCGCATTGGGCAGTTATATTGGTTTGCGTAAAATAAATAATGCGTTCTTGTTTCTTGTTGCGGCAGGGTGTCTGGTATTAACGGTCACGTGTATCCATTATTTGCGTTTATGGTTGGGGGCTTTACCGGGCGAGACATTAGGTGTGGGGCTGATGTCGGCGGTTTCTTTTGGTGTAACGCTGCCATTTTGTTTTATAGCCGGGGCTTTGTTCAAGTCAATGGCTTATGGGGATGAGGCTCAGGGAGTTCTGGTTTATGGTGTAGAAGCATTAGGCTTCGCGGCAGGAGGTTTGTTGATGGGGCTATTTTTGATCAGCCCATTCAATAGGGCAGGGTTCGAGGCGCGAGCTCCACAGTGGGAAGGATATAAGGTGGTGGTTGCGCAAGAGACCGTATACGCTTCGTCCGTTGTCGTTGAACGCGGCGGAGAAAAGAGTCTTTTTGAGAACGGGATCCATGCGGCAACTACCGGAGATCTGCTGGGCGCAGAGGAAACGGTGCATTATGCGCTATTGGCCCATCCATCACCTAAGAGGCTTCTGATGATCGGCGGCGCATTGTCAGGAGCTGTGGGGGAGGCTCTCAAGCATCCTGGATTAACAGTGGATTGTATTGAGAGAGATGTTCATGCGCTTAAGGTGATCCGGCCCTATTTTACGCAAGCGTCGTGGCATTTGAATGATCCCAGGGTGCGATTACTGGAAGGGGACGGCCGGCAGGCCTTTCGCCAGGGAGGAGAGAAATATGATGTGATCATTATCGCGGCAGGGGACCCGGTTACTTTGCTGGGAAATCGTTATTATACATCTGAATCTTTTCGCGAAGCGCAGTCAGCCCTGGAGGCTTCAGGAATACTTTCCTTTTCTCTTTCGGCTTCAGAAAATTACGTTAACGATCAGGGGCGCAGGATGTTGGCTGTGTTTATGCGTACGCTTGAGCAGGAGTTTAAAAATGTGAAAGTTATCCCCGGCGGCCGGTATATTTTTCTGGCGTCAGCGATAAAGGATACGATTGAGCTTGATGCTGAGGAGGTTATAAGGAGGTTGACGGCGCGGAGCCTGCAGACTCAATATGTCCGGTCATTTGAGATAAAACTTCGGCTTGATCGTGAGCGTTTGCGGAGGGCTGATGAGTTGCTTCGAGGGGCATCTTTATTGAATACGGATTTAAGGCCGTTTGGGTTATTAGCTTCGTTGGCGTATTATTCAACACAGACACAGTCAGTCTTTTCAGATATTGTTGATGCTACAAGAGCGTATTCGGGTATTCTTTGGTTACTGCCGGGCATTTTCTTCGTTCTTTCCTGGCAGAAGTCATTATTGCCATTTCTGAGTGTGTCGGCAGCGGGGTTCAGTCAGATCTCTTTACAGATCAGTATGGTTATTCTGTTTCAGGTTTTCTTTGGATATGTGTATATTGCCTTAGGGGTTTTGACAGGGGTATTTATGCTGGGCATCTTTGCTGGATCCCGTCGAAGAATGACATCAGTCTCCCGGTCGCAATGCTTAGCGGCGGGGATTATGTTGTTTGCAGCGGCAGGGGCTTTTGGGGTCATGTACGGCGGAAATATGGCCACGGCACTTTTTTTTCTGATCGTTCCATTTCTTGCCGGCTGGAGCGGCGGTGGGCAGTTTTCAACAGCACTGAGGCTGCTTCCCGGGAAGGCGGGGGCTTTATATGCGGTGGATGTTTTAGCGACTGCGTGTGGAGCATTATTGAGCGGTATTTTGCTTATTCCTCTCTGGGGGGTGCCGCAAGTTTTATTGTTTTGTGCAGTCCTGCAGCTTTCTCCTGCTTTCCTCTGGAGAAGTAGGGAGTGAGTGAAAAATCGTAATAGATTCGCTACCGTAAAAATAGGGCCGTTGGGTTGTCTTCGCATATCAGCATTAGATAGGGTTTTTGGGGCGGTTAGGCAGGCAAAACTACTTGTGAACGACTGAAATAACCGGTTCATTCGTACTTAGGGCGAAATTAAGAAAGATTGTTTTGTTCTTTCACACA
>DYOU01000027.1 GCA_020720365.1 Candidatus Elulimicrobium sp. | reverse complement strand
ATGGGGTGGCTGACGGGATTTGAACCCGCGACAACTAGAACCACAATCTAGGGATCTACCACTGATCTACAGCCACCATGAAATATAGTATCGATCTCTCGATCGACATGACTACTCTTTATACGGCTTTACAGGCGGTTCGACAGTCTTGTTTAACATATTCGCACCGGCTGCTTTTAAACTTCCAACAATATTACCCGATAATTCATCAGATTGCAACCCAGTCGTAATATTCCCTGATAAAGACACCTTGCCGATATCAAACCGGTCAAGCAACGTACGAAAAGAAAAATCTGCTTCAATATCTGTTTTCAACGAACTTAACAGATTCAGCATTGTCGATTCCACCATCTTCGAACTCTTGCCCGAGGCTTGCGCCGACTGATCCCCCGACAAATGCGCCCGACCTTTCACTTCACAATCATTAGCGCGCGACTTTAACACCGCCGAAAGGCCTACCCGGCCATTCACATCTACAGCCTCTAGCGCTGCATCCATATCCCGCGCCGCCCAATTCGTCCAGCCGACAGCTTTCACCGCATGCCCAAGAAAAGGCACATTCATCTTGGCCAAAGAAGCCGTAACATTAAAATCAAACCGCCCCGAGACTCCATACATCGGAAAATCCTTAAGGTCCGCTCCAACATTATCCAGAATCCAGGTTTTTCCGGTAGATGCCGCCTGCACCACAACCGTGCCGCCCCGGACCTTGACTCGATCAATATACGCAACATGTTTCCGCGCTGGCATCACAACCTTGCCTACTTTATCCGTCGAGCCATTCGCGGAGACACCCTGCTTTTCTAAAGCCGCGAAAGAAACCAGATCAATGTTGATCTGCGGTGCCTCAAGCTCGATACTTCTGATCTTCAGCCGACGATGTAACAGCTCTCCCATATCAGCCGCGATCACCGCTTTTGGGACCACCGCCAACCCTTCGACCTTGACCCCTTCAAGCTGAATTGAACCCGGAAAGATCGGCCGAATAATATCTAACGAAACTTTCCGGCCTGTCAGGTGCTCCAGCTCAGCGGTCACAAGGCTGCGTCCTTGAGAAGCAATAAAAACAAGAACGGCGGCACTGCCAACAATAAGAATAATCACCAGAACAAAAACAATTTTCTTTAATACCGTCACTACTACTCCTTAAATAAAAAACCGTCCCTGGCGCGAATCGAACGCACGACCCACAGCTTAGAAGGCTGTTGCTCTATCCAACTGAGCTACAGGGACATCAATATTAAATGAAGTTTACAATAAAAAAACAAAAAAGTCGACGCTTTCCATTCAACAAAACTTGCGGAACCTCCTGCGGCCTAGTTACGGATCAAGACTGAAAGATCTCTGACCGGCACAATATTCAATATTATCGGCCTGAAGCCTTCAAACGAAGCCTCATTGAGCATAAAAGACTCTCCATCAAGGCCCCACAAAACCTCTCCTTCAACGCCAGCATTCCCGCTGGCCGTCACTAACAGCACGTCTGGCCGCATATCAATACCGCCGGGATCGTCTGACACCATAGCATAATCACCTTCTTCCTCCTCATCCTCACCATGCAGGGCAGACAAAAACCCTGCTTCTCCCAGATCATCCATAGCCTTCTGAAACCGGCTCACCAGGCTCTTTAAATAATCTGAATTCAACTCCTCTTTTTGCCGCAAATTCTTTTGAGCCACATGCTCCATCAGATCATTCACTGTATAACCCTCAAATGTAAACAATACCAGAAGGTCTACTTCCACCAGCGAGAAACCTTTTCCCTTTAACAGGTTCCTGAACATGAACAGGGTTTCATTATCCTCAAGATTCGATTCAGGCGTCGCATGCTCAACCTGTAGATCTTTTAACATGACATCACTATCATTATAGACAGCTTCATCCATGCCAAGCTCCATAACTTGCTTAATGATCTCATAGGCTCTGCTGTATATCCGCGGGCCAAGACGTTCAGCCAAATATTGGCTTAATAATGTATTGTCGTATATTTCATGGTCCGCAAACGTTCTGACCAGGCTTGTTAAAGCCTCTCCGCCCTCTTCATACAATCTTTCTTTCTGAACAACGCCTTTCATGGTCCTGTTGAAAACAGCCTCTACTTTCTGAACAGCCCGGCGAGATATTCGATCCACATCCCTTAAATGCGCTCCTATCAACACATCTTCAGCAGCTTTATTCCCCAGCCTGAGTTGATTCGCCAAGCGCTTCTCTTCGGCCTCATCCAGCAGCCTTACTCGCGCCGCATCCCGCTCAAACCCCGTCAAAGCATCCAGGATCTTGGCATCCGGCACACGCCAACCCGGAGCAATTTTCTCAACGATCTTTTCATCGTAATACCGAATACTTCCGTTCAAATAATAAATACGGATCGGTGAATCATATTTCATCAACTTCCCTTCATAATAATATGTCTGCGGAATAACCCCTATCAAAGATAACAACTTGAAAATATTAGACCTGTCGAGATAATACATCGTTTCTTCAAACAACCTCTCCGCGACTTCACCCGCCTCCGCCATCAGTTCTTCTTTAGTAATCGCTGAATTCTCAATAATCTTCCGAATAATAAACCCGCCCAGTTCAACAATAAATTCCAGATGGCCGTCATAATCAATATCCTCAAACCCGGGCACGATCTCTTTCAGAAAATACCATAGCAGCTTCTCCCTCGTCCGGACACGCCCTTCATTTTCTTCATTCAAACGTTGTAAAATAAACGCTTTAACCACCGCTCGGCTTTCTTGATCAAAAAGATCCGCCCCTTTCAGAAGGCCATCCATTCCTGCAAACTTGATTCGCCCCTCATGCTTCCGCCCCAAATGTGACGTCAACAAAGTTCCATTAAACGCCACATCATTATCCCCCTGCCTGATCTCCGTTAAATGAGCTTTAACAACTTCTGGGCCTTCCTGTTGGGCGATCACACGGATCCTCTCCCTGAACCGCTCCAATAGTGACCGTTCGTTCTGCCGGTTGACATGCGACGATAGATACAACTGCAGCAATTCTCCCTGGTTCTTATACATACTCCCCGCATCATCCAGCACGATCCTGCGGATCATATCCGCTTCCCAATTAACCTGTTCAATATGATCATCGATCGTATTCACCGCTTGAAGGATATAAAACTTGACATCCTGCTCCTGCCCGATCCGATACAAACGTCCGATCGTCTGGTCCCGATCCTGCCAGGGGCTGTCTACGAGAACTCCATAATGCGCACGCGTCAGGTCTACCGACTCACCCAAGGTTTGATACGTACAAACCAGAACGGTCGGTTCCTGTGAGAATTGAAACTCTTTCAGGATCCGGTCACGCTGTATTTGAGTCGTTGCTCCTGTGATCGTTAAAACATTGATCCCTTTTCTTTCATATCTTTCTTTCAGGTCATTCGCCACTTTGACAATCCCGGTAAAGATAACCAGATGCTCCCTCTTCATTTCCGTTACATCATTTACGATCGTATCCAGGGCTTCATACTTGGCCGACTGGCTCTCCCGTTCTCGCAATTCAATTCCGAACTTCTCTTCATTAATAATAACATCACCTTTCTTGCCTTCAAAGACAACATACTGCTCCGGATCCGCTGAATCACGGCTCCGAATAAAAATAGCGTCATGCCCATTATCCGTGAATATTCGATACTCGCGGCCACCGGCATAGATCGGTGTTATTCCAGGAAGGATCTCTTGTGTTTCACCCGTCCTTCCGTTTGTAATAATAACTCTTTTGATCAGCGCCATATCAACAGCCAGCCGAATCAGCGAATTGAAATTCGGCATTTCATTCTCACGGAGAACCTTCGCCAGGTTCTGCTCATAAATCCTGTAAAAATGGGCCTGTTCTCCCGTCAGCTGAACCGGCCGATATTCAATGGATAAATTCGACATATCCATCAACACATCTTCATTATGCCGTCGCAACGTATATTCCTGCATCTCCATTTTAAGCTGCCGGAAACCTTCATCAGAATTGTACTGGCGCAAGAATGTTTCTCGATCCGCATATTTCTCCGGATACAGCCAATTCAGTAAATTAAAGATCTTGGCGATACTGCGGCCTTTCTGGGCAGAAGCCGTTAAAAGAACTTTATACGGCGCATCAAACTCAAGGATCGATTCAGAGATCTGATTATCATTACGGATCCGGTGCGCTTCATCCATAATAATAAAATCAATGCCTTGCCGCTTAAGCCTTTCCCGAATCTCCTGGCCCCGCTCTCCTTGTAAAGCCTCAAAGTTAACAATATAAAAACGCGCCTCATCAAACTTTTTCTGTTGGCGTTTATCCCTCAACTTCTTGCGATCCTTGAACATAAAGATCTTTTGTTCCCCCTTTAAATGCCGGGTGATCTGCCGCTCCCAGGCATCTCGCATCGCTACCTTGGGGCATACGATCAACACTTTCTGAGCGCCCCGCCCTTCATAAGCATTCACGGCTGCGGCGAGAGCTTGAACTGTCTTGCCTAACCCCGGCTTATCCGCTAACAATACACGCTGTTGATCAAGAATAAATTTAACACCATATTTCTGATAAAATTTGAGTTTGGTTGATTCCCGCAACCCCTGGAATTGAGAATTACCTACCCGTTCAAACACATCAAGAATGTTCATAAAAACATTCTTTAAGATCGAATTTACTCCTTCCCGTCCTGCTTCAGCCTCAATGATCTTCAGGAATGAATGATCCTGCACCACATATTTATAAAGTGACCGAAAGGCTTCGTTTTTGAGAATATGTTCAAACTCAACACTGCCTGGCCTTGAAAATGTCGTCAACTCGGACAACTTCTTCAAATAACTCCTCAATGACGCTTTCCCCGGTTTGACATTCACCCTGTCCTGAGCGATGGCACGCTCCCGATGCTGTTGAGAAAACCGCAACACCTGTTGCGGCGTTACATTGCCTAAGAACGCGAACAGGATGCGATTGGCGCTTTCTTCACCAAAAAGCTCCACCAGCTTCTGAAATTCTCCTGTCTCCCAGAAAGTATTAAGGATCTGCTGCACTTGATGATCCCGATTCTCCGACCAGATCAACTTGCCTTCTCCGGCATACACCTTCACTACCTTGCCATTCACTAATTGCGCTACAACCCGTGCATTAGCATATCCCTTTATGACTTCCCTGTACGTGTGCCCATTCACGACCCCCAGCATACCGCCTTCACTCAGAACCAGATCTTCGATAAATCCGGTAAAATCCGTACGCTGCGCCAGGATGGCATTCATGACATTCCTGGAAGTCTGCCTTTTCGCTGAAAGCAACCCTTCTCCTTTAAAAGAACCATTCTCGAACTTGCCCGACAAATATATCTGGTTCATCCTGAATGGATACAATAGCCTGGCTTGTTCATCATAGACGCTTTCAACTTCACCATCTTTCATCACTACTGTCACTAATGCTTCCTCATATCCCTCTAGCGAAGACCAATAGTATCGCCGCAAAAATGCCCGCAATCCCCCATTCTTACCCAATAAGACCTTATCAATGACACCTGAAAAATTCTTGTATGTCTTCATAAAACGAGCCAAACCCGTTCTCCCCGGGACTTCCCGGTCATTCAACAATTTCCCGCCAATGATCTTTCCGTCCTCATAAAGCGCCCCCTGATACACAAGATGCCTGGAAAAAGGATACAATAGCTCACCACTCTCGGAATAAGCCGCGGTTACCTCACCTTCCTGCATAACAATAGTAATCAAGTCGCGAAAAGTATACCCGTTCGCTGCGGTCCACCAATCCCTGCCATTAAAGCTCAATAAAGCTCCATGAGGATCTAACCTGACCTTGCCAATAACGCCTGAAAATGTCGAATGCCCTGTCAGAAAATCATTCAGACCAGCCCTGTTGACAAACCCTTCTTTATTCAATAATTCTCCGCCAACAATCTCCCCATCCTCATAATGCGCCCCCTGATACACAAGATTCTCGACCGTTGAATACAAGAAATTTTCCTGGTCATCATAAACATCAATAACCATTCCATTCTTCATAACGATATCAACCAATGCGTTCTCGAAACCTTTCCGCGTCAACCAATAATTCTTTCCATTAAAATCTTTCAGCCCTCCACGACTATCAAGCCTGACCCTGGATACAATTCCATTAAATCCAGGATGATCGACCAGCCATTGATTCAATGCTTGACGACCGATCAATCCACCTTTCGTTAATAAATCTCCTTTAACCACATTCCCGTCAGAAGAAACTCTTTGAGCGTACACAAAGTTTTCTTGGAAAGGATACAATAACTGCGCTTGCTGCGAATATACGGCCTCTACCTCACCGTTCTTCATAACGATCCGCACATAAGAATCTTTAAAAGCAACAGCCGACCGCCAATACGTAACTCCCTTTATATTAAGCAGGCCGCCTGACTTATCCAGCTTAACCCTATCAAGAACACCCGAAAAGTTCGGATACTCTTCCAGGATCTTGTTCAACGAAAGTTTGTCTACCGCCCCCTGAGGATTAAGCAATTCCCCACCCAGGATCTCTCCTTTATTATAAGCAGCATTCAAATACACATAATTCTGATTAAAAGGAAACAACACTTCATTATCCTCCCCCTCTACAGAGAGCACCTCTCCTGCTGCCATCCTGATCCGCACAACAGCATAGCCGCAACTTATTCGTGAACCCCAATAATCCTTACCATTCAAATCTTTTAAAGAACCATCCTTCTTCAATTGATACTGCTCAATAACCCCTGAAAATCCTGGATGATCTTTAAGCCAGCCATTTAACTCCTCCTTATTGCGAAAGCCGATCTTTTCACCAGATCCCGACGTAATCATGATATCATCAGGAAAAACACTATAAAGCAGCTGTCCCTCCGAATCGTACACGTAAATCACCTCTCCACGCCTCATCACAACTGTGACCAGCGCCTTCTCGTATCCGGACTTTTTCACCCAATACGTTTTACCAAAAAAACCGGAGAACGCGCCATTGTTGCTTAATGGCACATTCTTGATAACCCCTGAAAACTCCGGATTCTTTTCTAAATAATGATTCAACTGTACCCGCCCGCGAACCCCTTCCTGGCTCAATAATTGCCCGCCCTCAATACGGCCGTCGACATACCCCGCGCCAACATAGATAAGATTATTATCATTAAGTGCACTGTATATCTGTTCTGCAGCCTTGTTATACACCGCGAGAACCTGGCCTTCTTTTATGACAACAGTTATCAGCTCATTCTCATATCCAACCTTTGACTGCCAATAATCACGGCCATTAAAATTAGTGAGCTGCCCTTTATTGCCCAGCTTGACCCTGTCAATAACACCTGTAAATACTGGATCCTTCTTGAACCATAAATTCAATGAAAGCCGATCACGAAATCCTTCCGCTATCACCAGCGATCCCCCCTGGATAGCTCCATTCTTATACTCAGCATCCCTATAGATCAAGTTATGATTCTTTTCATCAGGTGAATATATCTGCCGCCCGAATTCATCATGCACCGCCGTAACCACTCCATCTTTCATTTCAACCACAACCAAAGCATTCTCATAACCGACCATCTTGATCCAATACGAATTCCCTGCAAATCCGGACAATCCTCCAAAACCCGTTAACGGCACCCTATCTACAACACCGGAAAATTTCGGAAACTGTGCAGACATAAAAGCCGTAAAAGCCGCCGATGACTGCGCCCCTTCTTTATTGACCAGCACGCCTCCAACGATCTTTCCATCAACATAACGAGCCCCCTCAAAAGCAAAATACTCCATATATGGGTAAAGTTTCTTTCCCCGGGAATCAAAAACTTCCACTACATCTCCCTCGGACATAACAATATCTACCCGTGCATTCTCATACCCCCGCATACTGTTCCAGAAAAACCTGTCATTAATGCTCCATAACCCGCCTGCAGCATTAAGCTGATTATTATGGACCACACCAGAAAAAGATCTATGATCCTTAAACCACTGATTCAAGGCATGAGAATTAATCAAACCCTTCGCTGTCACCAAATGACCGCCTATAACCTTTCCATCCTTATACGTTGCGCCTTCATAAATATAATTCAACACATAAGGAAATAACTGTTCCTCCTCCTCTGAAAAGACAGCCGTAATATCTCCGTTCTGAAAAACAACTTTTACAAATACATTCTTATAAGCCGATCGGGTCATCCAGACAAATGTATTATTGATCATCAAAGTTCCGGCCTTATCACACTGAACGCGGTCTACAACTCCGGAGAACCCGGGATATTTCTTCAAAAGAATCGTTAATGTCTGCGGATCCTTGATCCCTTGAGGATTAAGAAGCCGGCCCCCCTTTATCTTTCCCTCCTCATAAACAGCGCCCAAATAGACTAAATGTTTATTAAAGGGATAGATCAACTGCTGCTTATCATCGTAAATACCCACCACTTGACCTTCTTTCATCACAACACGCACATATGTGTTCTCATAACCTTTCATCATTTTCCAATACGTATCATTCCCGTTGAAATGGATCAATCCGCCTCTTTTATCCAACAACAGACGGTCGATCACTCCCGTGAACAAAGGATGCTCTCTCAACACTTTATTTAACTCCAACTTCTTGCGACAGCCTTGCTCATTTAATAAAACTCCACCTGCAATCTGCCCATCCCGATATTCTGCGCCTGAATAAACAAAACTATGAGGCTCCTGCGCAAACTCTTTTTCCTGCTCAGAGGAAGCTTCAGCAGGATCAACTGTTGAATTAACCGCCGCTATCCGGCCTCTATCAACAAGATCTTGCATTCGGCCCTGTGCTGCTAATGGAACAGTAGCCGAGACCCTCAAGTGCGCGCCTACCTGCCGGCCAAAATCTACGCCTCCCGAGAAATACCGCCGTGACACTCGTTCATGCGTCAAAGCATCTTCCTCTTCATGAATCGTGTTATAAACGCCTTGACGTAAAGCCTCTAAATACTGCTGATAGATCTTTTCCTTGATATCTTTATCTTCAACATCGACCCCAACGACCCGATTCTTTCCAATATACGATTTCTCCCAAACACTTTTACGCAAGGTCCGCTTAAACCATACGGCCAGGATCAATGAATGATAGATCTGCCTTAAATGAACAAACCGCGCCCCTTCATTCACCTCTTTTACGATTTCCGGAAGAACCAACTCTCGCATCGCCTGCAGGGTTAACTCGGATACTTGTCTTTGCGTCAATGAAGCCTGCGATATATCTCCTTTAGCCGCAGCTTCTTTTGATCTGCCTGAAGCTAAATAATCCTCTTCCAGCATTACCGACAAATGGCTGTCAACGATCAAGGCCTTGCTCCCGTCCTCATAAACATCTGCCACTTCCGGCATGACCCAAACTTTATTGAACATATCTGCATTAATATCCGCTGTACCGTATTTATCAACCATATTCCGGTACACTCTCGACCAAAACTCTTGCCCCAACTGATCTTCAGGATAAGAGAGCGATGAAGCTAATTGTTTTAACAAATAATCCTGCGCCAGCATATCACGCCCCAATTCAGTCGTCCCAAAAACAAGCGGCATGATACGCTCTTTCTCAAAAGGGGAAAGGTTAACCCACAGGTCTTCTTCAGGGATCGTCAAGCCTGCCAGAAAATACTTGATCAAACGAAGGGATTCTTCTCTTAACACCTCCGGAGATATCTGCTGCTCACCGGTATCGATCATGAAATTCAGGAAGAAAGGGTCTTCCGGGTTGATCTCAAGACCCATCAGGATCAATGGTTCAAGACGAGGGCTTACAACCATGCGGCTGCCAGGGGCAAGCAGGCCGGGCACACGTTGAGCGTATGCCGGACATACAGACCCGAATAAAAATATCAGCGCTGTAAAGAACGCTATAAATTTGTTGATGATAATGAAATGCGTTTTATCTGCCGCCATTCAAATCCTTTTAACTTTATTCAGATAGATCCCACCTGAACAAGTATAGAATATAAAGATATATAAAAACAAGATGGGCCCATTTTGCTTGATGCAAACAAGAGCTGAAAGATTTTCTCAAGGAGGAATTTAATATAGGTAATAATCTGGTGCTTTAAGCGTCGATACCTAAAAACATTGACACGGTGATTGTCATCGGCTGAATATTAATAATGACCGGGGTCAATCCGGAACCATTCTGCAACGGCGGGATATTGGCAAAATCAAGCTCGAACTGAACGCCTTGCTCTTCATTCTGGACCTGCAGGCCTATCATCTCACGCGTCAAGTCAACACCACCTGTATCCGTCGTCATAGCTAAGTCGGAACCTGTCCCGCGCAAAGATCCGGGAATAACTTCCATCTCCGGGCTTAAACCCGCATCTCTCGTTACATCAAAAGAATCCAGAACATCTTCTGAATCGGAGAATTCTACGATCCCCCCTCTTAACTTATTCAATATTCCCTGAAATGGAATATCCGGATACTGCACCCCGAGTTCATCTGCCGTAGTCCCTTCAAGAAAAGCATTGATAACTTCCTGTTCTTTGGCGCTCAGTGAAGCTATCAACGGTTCCAGCCAATGCCAAAGCTTTTTACGATCTATATCCGTTTCCTGATGTTTAAAAAGCATCCTGTCCAGGCTGATATTTTCCGGAAAAAGATCCAGCAACAAGATTTCCTTGGCGTAACCGCGTATCACCGCCCTTAAAGAACGAAAATCTTTCCCCAGGAACTTAAGAAGCCATACCCCCATCCCGCCAAAAGCATGTTCAAATTCCACCTTATTGGTATTAAGCGGCATTTGTTCTGCCTCTACTCTGGCTGCATTAAAGTCAAACGCCATGATCCTGTCGAACAATGTCCCCGGAGATTTGCTTAATGCCAGGTACAGTAACACCTCCTGAATAAAGGGCTCAGGATATTTTTTCTCCTGCATTCCGCGCTTATATCCATTAAAATTATTAACCTTTTCTATTACACGCGAAGTTTGCAGGATCATAGCGACCGGCCTCTTTTCCGTGATCCCCAACGATCTTAATAAATTGATCGCATTCTGGATCTCGGCCCCAGAATTTGAACTATAAATGATTATAGCGACCGAACTGTTTTCTGTGATCCCCGCATCTTTTAATATCCCGATCACGTTCACGATCTCGTCCACGGATCGCGAACTATAAACGATCATGGCAACCGGCCTGTTTTCTGTAATTCCCAACGTCTTTAACACTCCGATCATTTTCCGAATTTCGTCATAAGAACGAGCTGTTTGCAAGATCATGGCAACCAGCTTGCTTTCTGTGATCCTCAATTCCTTTAACACTCCGATCACAGCCCTGATCTCCTCCTCAGAGCGTGAACTGTAAAGAGTCATGGCAACCGGCCTGCTTTCTGTGATCCCCAACTCCTTTAATACTCCGATCACGTTCAGTATCTCGACCTCCGAGCGCGAACTTTGCAAGATGATCGCCACCGGACTGCTGGCTGTGATCTTTGATCTTCCTAACATTCCGATCACCTTCCGAATCTCATTCTCAGAGCGCGAACTTTGCAAGATCATCGCCACCGGTATGTTTTCTGTAATACCCAACGCCTTTAACACTCCGATCAAGTCCCGGATCTCGGCCTCGGAGCGCGAGCTTTGTAAAATCATGGAAACCTGCCTGCTTTCTGTGATCCCCAACTCTCTTAATACTTTGATCACATCCCTGATCTCGTTCTCAGAACGCGAACTTTGCAAGATGATAGCGGTCGGCCGGCTTTCTGTGACCCCCAAATGCTTTAACACTCTGATCACACTTAATATTTCATCCTCCGAGCGCGCACTGTGCAAAATCATAGCAATCGGCCTGTTTTCTGTAATTCCCAAATCCTTTAACACCCCGATCACATTTCGCATCTCATCTTCAGAGCGCGAACTTTGCAAGATGATGGCAATCAGATTGCTTTCTGTGATCCCCAGCGACTTTAACACTTCAATTCCTTCCCGGATCGCGGTTCCAGAGCGCGAACTTTGTAAAATCCTTGCAATCGAACTGCTTTTTGTGATCCCCAACTCCTTTAATACCCCCATCACTTTCTCAATATTCTCAACAGAACGCGAACTTTGTACGATCCTGACAATCGAACTGATCTCTGTAATCTTCAACTTTCTTAACATGCTGATCACTTTCAAAATATCCTTCCCGGATCGCGAACTATAAAGGATCATGGCGATCGGCCTGCTTTCCGTGATCCTCAATGTCTTTAGCATCCTAACCACCCCTCTGATATCGTCATCAGATCTGGAGGTTTGCAAAATCATGGCGATCTGCTTGCATCCCGTAATCCCTAACTCCTTTAATACCCTGATCACATTCCGGATATCGTCTTTAGAGCGTGAACTTTGTAAGATCTTTGCAACCGACCTGCTTTCTGTGATCCCTAAATCTTTTAACATCCCGATCACCCTCCGGACCTTATCCTTAGAGCGTGCGCTTTGCAAGATGCTAGTGATCGAACTATTTTCTGTGATCCCCAACCCCTTTAACATTTTGATCACGTTCCGAATATCGTCATCAGAACGCGAACTTTGCAGAATTCTTACGATATGCGTCCCCTGGAACATAAGAGTTTGTTTTCCTTCGATCACTTTCTTATAATTAAATAAATATTCCAACAACGTTAAACGCTCTCTTAACTTTACCAAATTCCCGACCTTCTTAATCTGCCCTTGAGTAAAGACCGGCTTTCCATCCCGCTTGATATACGACAACTGCCAAAGGATCTGCGGCGTCACATCTTTTCTCCGTATTCTTTTTCCATTCACCGAAGCAAGTAATTGCGCGATCTCCTGAATAATGGAAGACCCCGCCTTATTTTCATCTCGCTCTCCTTGCGCCGCATCAAGATTAGCTTGAACAATAAAATTCTGCGCCGGATCACGCGAAAGCATGGACAATTCAGACAGTTGAGCGCGATCCGCCCGTTCAAGTTTATAGGCCTTCCTGAAATTGTTGAACGCAGCTCCACCGGAGAAGTATTTCTTCGGTACCATCTGCTGAGCGGCAGGATCAAAATCTTCCTTGATGTAATTGTACGCGCCTTTCTTGAAGGCTTCGACATATTGCCCCCAGATCTTCTCTTTTTCAGCCTTGTCCTCAATATCAACTCCGTCAGTCTTGTTTTGATCAACATAGGACTTGCCGAAGACACTCTCCTTGACTTTATCCTTATACCAGACCGCCAGAATAAGAGAATGATAAACCTGTCGCAGTTGGGAGAAATTTTCCCCTTCATTGATCTCTTTTTCAAGGATCGGTATCACGACCTCACGGAGAACTTGTTTGGCGAGCGTTTGGCTGTCGCTTGAGTCCTGGGTCGCTGCCAAATAATCAGTCTCCAGCATAACCTTGAGCTTACTTTCAACAATATAGGCTGAATCCTTGCTCTCATAAACAACAGCCTTCTCGGGGATGATCCAGACCTTGTTGAAGGTGTCGATCGGGATATCCGATGTGCCATATTTCTTTTGAGCCTCGGCATATACTTTGGACCAGAACATTTTTCCTGTATCGCCTTCAGGATAGATCACGGACGCTGTTATCTGTTTCAGCAAATAGTCCTGCGCCAGGAGATCGCGACCCATTTCCGTTACTCCAAAGGCTTCAGGGATAATACGATCCTGTTCATAAGGGGACAAGTTGACCCAAAGGTCTGCTTCTGGAACGGTGACCGAGGCAAGAAAATATTTGATCTGGCGTTCCGCGTCCTTTTTGAGAGGGAACCCTTCGGCTCCTCCTCGGTCCAGAATGAAATCGAGGCGGAAAGGATGTTCAGGGTAAACTTTAATGCCTTTAAGAAGCGGCGGCGCGAAAGCCGCGCTCAGGGGCACCATAGTCCCGGGGGCGGACATTAGAACAGTCTGCGCATACGAGCTGCCCACCGATCCTGCGGCCAAGATAAACGCCATAAGCCCGGAACAGACTTTCTTCCAGAAAAGCACTTTCACGAACACTGTTTTCATAAATCCAGAAGCAACAAATTTTCAATGGGTTGTATACCAACAATGACCGGAAGAAAGCCTTGAATGGAGATTGAGTCTATTGGCTGATTGTGTAACGGTAAAGCTATACCGTCCTTATCTCGAATAATTTGCAGATCAAGCAGATTTCTGTCCAAAAAGATACCCCCAACAGAATCTGCGGCAATTTGTCCATTATCTGTTGATCCCGACGTTTCCTGAATACGAAGTTCCGCCTCAAGCTGTTCCCGGAAATTGATCAGTTCTGGTGATAACGACTTACCCATCTTCAATAAAATAGCCAGGGCTAATTTTGCAATTTCTTTAACGGATGAATTATCTGGTTTATCCAGAAGTTGTTCAAGTATCCCTGGCATAGTCAGGAGTATTTCTTCAAGGCTTTGCGCGGAATCTCCCGTTTCGCCAGCCAGAACTTCCTTTATTCCGGGCGGAGCTTCCCGAGCAGCCAGGACGGCCCTGATAGGCTGGTACCTGTTTTTTATCCTCTTGATCAGCTCCACCCACTGTAACCGTCGAGCATCAGATATATTGTTGCGAAACAAATCAAGACTAATCGTTGTTTCGAAATCTTTCCAGTTGCTGTTAAAGATCTCAGTATTCTTTGAACTCATCAAAGCGGCCAACTGTCGCGCATAACGTTGCATAACGAGACTCTCCAACAGCTCAGCCCTGACCGGAAGGAATTGAGTCTTCAGGCTGGCTAACAACAGCTGGCCTTCATTCGTTCTCAAAATACCTTGATCCACAGCAGAAATAATCGTTTCACTGGCCGCCTTGAATTGTTCATCAAATAATTTCAGGTTCGTAGAATCTTTCAGGATCAAAGCCTGGTCAGGATAATAACTGACAAAATCTTTCTTGCGCATAACCTGCCAAACAGGCTTGAACGTCGCAGTCAAAGCTTCTCGTAGCGCGTCACTCTCCTTCTTATCAATTTCCCCTTGCTGAGAAGCAGCCTCAAGCTTAAAGGTAAATTCTTCCAAACGTTTTAAGAATGTTCGCTTATCCGTCGCTTCGATCAGATATTCAGACCATTCAGGAAAACGATAGACAAAACTTGTTTTTAGTACTGCTTTTTCTTTCACGGCCTCAAGGTAACGCGTTCTGCGGGCCGCTTCCTGATCAATAGTCCATTTAACCAGACGGATAGCATCAGGATCATCCACCAGAATATCATCCGCGAATGTTTGAGCGAGTTCCATGATCTCACCAACTTTCTCTTCAGATGGCGCATCATGTAATTGTGCAAAGATATCTCTGATTTCTTCGGGAATGGCAGGAGGAAGGACGAACTCGGGAGCCTCCAGCGCCGCTATAATATCCAAGCGTTTCCGCAATAGGCCTGTGATCATCTTTTTAGCCTCGGTAAATGCCCACACGGATAATTTATTCTCCTGGACGGATTCAGGTCCTGTCGTTTCTTCTGATATGCGAAGATCTTCTTCACCCGGATCTTCACCCGTATCAAGAAGGGGGTCTTTCATATTCGATGTTTCAGGCTCAAGGGAACTGACTATCCCCGGATCGCTCCCCAGTTCGCTCCCCGGTTCGCTCGGCACAGCTTCAACACTCTCCTCAACTGGTGAATCGCTAAACTTGTTCTTAAGAGCCTGCTCAAACTGATCAGCAGCGTTACTGATCTCTGTTATAAGGAGCTCCATCTCCGCAGGAGACATAAGTGTTCGACGAGCCGCTTCCAATGCCAGCTCCCTCCGGGACTGGAGGGATGCTTGCATCTCCAGCATATCCTCACGACTTATATTGCCTGCCGTAACAAAAGACGCCTGCTGCTTAAAATCACTAATATAGTCGTTAACCATACGCCAGGCACTAGCGGCTTCGGCTTGACGAACAGATTGTTTACGGCTCTTTTGCAAAACCTTGTACCCGATATAACCGGCTACCACAGCGACAGCGCTCCATAATAGAAGGGAGTGGCCATCAAAATTGTTTTGAATAAAATCAGTGATTTGTTGATACAAATCATACGGTTGTGCCTGCGGAGAAATAACAGAATCCAGGTTGACGGGAGGCGGAATAACCTCTCGCACTGCCTGTATCGCCTCATTCGCTTGTGGTGCAACATGCGCAATATCTGCTAATGGTTGGACCTCTGCTGAAGCGGTGCTCGAAGTGATGACCTGGTCACTTATAACCTGTGCCACCGGCGCTACCGCATCCACATGAGGCAAGAGGCCGTTCATCATCAAGCGTGATAGCGCTTCAGGCGTAACATATTGCGCAGGGATGCGCAGGCTGTCTCCTTGAAAAATAAAATCGGGATCCATAATCTTGAAATTAGCCTGTAGAATATCATTCTGAAATTGCTTCCATTGCAGAGCGTTAAACCCCCCCCATATATCCCGGGCAAAGCGAAACAACGTGTCACCTTTGAGAATTTTGACAGTCAACATGTCGCCATGGCGTTGGTATTCTCCGGCAAAGACCCTGCTTCCGTAAGTATTAATGCCGAAGAACAACATTGTCAAAGTTGAGTAATACGCCAAGCGTGACGCTCCATAGGCTTTCCCCATCTTTTGGCCGGCCGCCTGGGCTACATTTGATCCAATATCCGCCAGATTAACAACCACCCTTTTCAATCTGCCAATACTCTCGTGAAATAATTCCCTGACCCGCTGGGGATCCACAGGGAACCTCTGCGTCAACATAGCCAAATCTTTTCCTTCATCATTGCGGGTTGAAAAACCACCCGAGAAATATTTATGCGGGATCATATCCCGGGTCACCGCGTCATACTCTTCACGAATGTAGTTGAACACGCCCGTCTGAAAAGCTTCCTGATACTTTGCATAAATCTTTTGATTAATTTCCTTATCGTCGGTATCAACACCTATGGTTTTATTCTGATCAACATAGATATGGCCAAGCAGGCTTTTTTGAAACGTTGTCTTATACCAGCTGGCCAGAATCATGGCATTGTAGATCTGACGCAATCCGGCAAAGGTCTGCCCCCTGTTAACTTCCTTACGAATTTCCGGGATCAGAATTTCGCGGATCAACCTGTTGGAAAGGATCCTGGCCTCTGTATCATCCGGCGAATGGTCTTTAAACTCGTCCTGGCCGAAACCTTGCTGAAGAGCCGTCAAGTCCTCTTCTATCATCACATCCAGTTCGCTCTCGGCAAGATAAGCACTGTTGCCCTGCTCGTAAATGACAGCGCGCCTGGGTACGATCCAGATTTTATTGAACGTATTGACCGCGACCTCTTCCATGTCCAGTTTTTCCCGGGCCAGCGCGTGAACACGTTCCCAAAATTCCCTGCCCAGTTTGTCCTCAGGGTAAGTCAGCGATGCGGCCAGCTGTTTTAGAAGATAATCCTGAGCCAATAAGTCACGCCCCATTTCGGTGTCACCGAAACCAGCCGGAATAATGCGGTCTTTCTCATAAGGTGAAAGGTTTACCCACATGTCTTTTTCAGGAACAGTCAGGGCCGCCAGGAAATATTTGACAAGTTTCATCGACTCCTTAGCAAAAGCTTCTCCTGTCAAATGCGCGTCTCCTTCATCAACAATAAAGCTGAATTGTAACGCATTAGCCGGATCCACAGTCATCCCCCTGACCAGAGGCGGCGTGAAAGCTTTCTGAGGATATACCATGGTGCCAGGTGATGGAAGGTGGAGCGCATCCGGGAAAAGGCTCTGCGCGTATCCATTGGTCATGGATACAGAAGATAACAATGTAAAACAAAGCAATATGCTTAACAAGCGGTGAAATATCGAGCTGTGGCACCTCTGAAAGAATTGTATCATCAAGCATCCCCTGCTAAATCTAATTAAAAGATACCACATAAAAAGCAAATAACAACGCAATGGGCCTCAAGGCCTTACGATTTCTTGATTCTGAATTCCATTTTGAAATCCAATTCTCTTTAAAACGTCAAAGTTAGTTCCTTAACGAAAGCTCACACCCCTTCATTTAACAGGAATAAAGAACTCACCGGTTCGATCCTGTTGATCACAGGCGTAATCCCCTGAATATCCAGCCAACCCCAATCTTTCCGGTTCAACGGAAGCGGAATACCCTTTCCGTCCCGCCGGATCTGAAGATCAAGCTTCGACGCGTTCAGATCAATACCCCCCAGATCCCCGGCCTGCGCCTTGTCCGAAATGGATAATAAAAGGTCCGTCGGAGACGCCTCTGTCAACCGCGCTCCCCACCGCTTATTATCCGCGTAAGCCGAATTCTTCGCGATAGTTCCTACCGCTTCCCTGGAAATCGCCCGATTAAAGGTTAATTTGACCAATGCCTGGCGGACAATTTCCCGATATTCCTCACCAGGCAACTCCAGCCGTCCGGCAACAAGCCCAATTATACCGGGATCATAAAGATCCACCAACACCTTCAATGCCCATTCAAGATTCCCTGAAGCTTCCGGTAAAGCCAACGCCCTTAATGCCATCCGCAAACGCTCTTTACGATCACCGGACGTTAACTCCGCCAGAGCCCAACGCGCGGATACCCGCACATCATCAGATTCGTCACCCAATACCGAGGCGACAGCGTCAACAGCGCCCGAAATTTTCCGATCAACAAAATAGGCTATTCCTTTCATTTTCTGGCCAGGATCCCGGCTCTCCAGCGCCCGATACGCCCTCTGCTCCAGGATCACCTTGTCAATGACCCCTTTAAAGAACCGCCCGACATACCCCTGGGCGGCATCTATTGCCCCTATCTTCTTCAATGCAATAAGTGCTGTCCTGAAAACATAAGGATTTTTCGTGACGTCCCGTTTCGCCTCAAGCAACCCTCTCACTCGTTCTGCGGGCAGTGTCGCAAGCAGCTCGATCGCCCATACCTCATTATCCATCCTCTTCGAACTCAAAACCTGTTCCCCGACTTTATATTTGAGTTCAGGATCATCCTCCGTTAAACGCTTCAGCGCGGACCTCACCGCTTGACGAAAATCAACCTCCTTGTTCCGCAATAATGTCATCAAAGGTAAAATAGCGCCTTTCCCGCTCTTTCTGATAAGAAGCTCTATTGTCCAAATAAACATTTCCAGATCTTTGGATGATAACCCCATCTGCATCAACCAACCTCTCCCATAAACATCATTCTCCGACAAATGCTCCGCCGCCTGGCGCGCGGCCTTCAAAACTTCAGGATTTTCCTCATCTCCATCAAAAACGGCCCTCAATCGCACCAAAGCACGGCGGCGGTCTTCTTGCCCTTCAAAGAAACGGATCGCCCGAAGCTTCATCCCCACAGATCCATATTTCAGGATCTGACCCGCAACCCAATTAACACCCGGAACTCCCAGGATATCGCGTGCCCCCATCGAAGTCTGGGCCTGGTCTGACACTTTTCCGTCGCTCAATAAACCTTTGACCAGACCCCTCACCCTTGGGCTCGGATCTTCACGCAGTAATTCCACCTTCTCCTTGATCCGACCATCCCTCATTCCCGACAAACGCAATAACGCCATACTCCGCAAATCATCATTAGTACTGCTTAACATCTCGATCAACGCGTCAACTATCTCTGAACCTTCCTGACGCGCCAGAGCCGTCACCCCCGAATACCTCGCCTCAACCAACGCGAGCACCGCCATAGCTCTGCCGCGCTTGTCCAGACCGTCATACACCCCAAGGACCGGCTCAACCGCATCCGCTCCTTTCAATCCGATCCCCAATATCCCGATAACAGCCATATCGTCATTCCGGTCACGTAATAAAGCCAGCATAGCCTCAACAGCCGGACGTCCCCCAAAGCGGCTCAATCCCGACAGGATCATGGACTTGGTCAACAGACTTGTGTTCGGATCCCTAAGGATCTCCATGGCAAAAGGAACTGCCTGCTCTCCCTCAAGAAGCAGAACCCCCATAACCGCCGCGCCGCGCACAGACGCGTCTGAAGTGTTTTTTGCCGCTTTCTTTAATGGTTCCACCGATCCCGGATCACCGGCAGATACCAATCCAATGACCGCGGCCAACTGAACGATACGCTCCGGATCATCAAGATAATTGATAAACACCGTCATGGCAGACGTTCCCAATATCCCGATCTCCTCGGCCGCTTGAACAAAAACAAGATCATCCGTCGGGTCCGTCGCGTGCCATAAAGTATCCGTCATATCAAAGAAACTGCGCATCTTCAGCAACTCGTCCACGCCGGAGAAAACGCCGTCTCTGCCTCTTAACTGATCCATAATACGCCGGACCTGCTTCTCTACCGTCCGCTCCTCCTGCCTTATGTCAGAGTCCACAATACCGAAAGTTGCCGAAACCATGACCGATGATCCCGCGAACGCAGAAGCCTCGCGCGCATGAGCCTGCGCATCCAGCGGCTGTCCGGACAAAGCCCCTATCAACAGGCCGGAGATCAGCAAAGACTTCAGTTCCTTGCCTGTAAACCCGCCCGCAAAATACTTCTTCACGGAAATTTCTCCGGTTTGAGGAACTTTTTCCTCCTTGATATAATTAAAAACACCCTTACGAACAGTTTCAAGATAACTGTTATAGATCTCCTCTTTCCCGATCTGATCCGAGAAACCGATCCCCGCGACACGGTTCCTGTCCGCATAAACCGCTCCCAGCAATGTCTCTTTCAATCTGACTTTATACCAGGCTGACAGGATCATCGCGGCGTATACCTGCCGTAAGCGGGCAAAATGCGCCCCTTCATTGACCTCTTTTTCGAGTGCGGGGATCAAAACTTCCCTCATGATCTGTTTTGTCGCGTCATTCGCTGAAGCGCCATGATCCGACTCCAGCATCACTTTGAGATGACTTCCAATGATCATGACCTTGCCGTCATGCTCCCAAACCCTGGCCTGACCCGGCGCGATCCAGACACGGCTCAAGTCATCCATATTAATATCCGCGGAATCAAACCTTGCCGATGTTTCGGCATAAACACGCGCCCAAAATTCGCGGCCAAGCGCCCCTTCCGGATAGAGCAAAGATGATGCCAGCTGTTTAAGCACATAATCCTGGGCCAGTACATCACGCCCCATTTCTGTTTTTCCAAGCCCTTCAGGAATAATGCGATCCCGCTCATAGGGCGAAAGATTAACCCACATATCATCTTCAGGAACAGTTAACGCGGAAAGAAAATCCTTGATCGAACGTTTGGCCTCTGCCTGGAGATCTTCTCCGGACAGTCTGGCACTCCCGGTATCCATCACAAAATCAAACTGCAGCGGATCTTCAGGATGCACCACCATCCCTTTAAGGATCACCGGCGTAAAAGC
Organism: Candidatus Elulimicrobium sp.; assembly: GCA_020720365.1. Taxonomy (GTDB): domain Bacteria; phylum Omnitrophota; class Gorgyraeia; order Zapsychrales; family Fredricksoniimonadaceae. Next base: position 226 of record DYOU01000027.1, on the reverse strand, counting down.
CTGCGTTCGTGTGAGCATGGTTCCGGGTAAAGGAAACACTGACGCTCCCGCGCCTGCCGCGGCATAGGTCATTTCCGGGCTTACAGCAAATAGTAATGCCAAAAGAACAGCTACTGTTTTTTTAAAAAACATATCATCTCCTGAATCGGGTTAGAAATCCATTTTATATTAATTTAGGTCTTTCGTATTAAGGGTGCAAGTTTTTATGTAACTCGTTGTGTCGAAA
>DYOU01000083.1 GCA_020720365.1 Candidatus Elulimicrobium sp. | reverse complement strand
TAATCAGAAGCCTGCATGGTGGAATACTTGTCTTTAATGACAAACAGATCAACCAACATCTTTTCAAGACTCGCCAGATGTCCCTGTCGGGGCGAATTCCTGGCCATCAACCTGACAACAATTGGATCATGCGTGATATCAAACCCCTTCACCGGCGCGCGACTAGACTTCTCAATCATAACAAACCGGTAATCCTTGGACAGCCTGTCATAAATAGAATGGACAGCATCGTACTCAACCTCAACAAAGGTAATATTATGAGTCTGCTGATGATGATAATACGGCTGAAAGGTCAACGTATTCCAAATGATAAAATCAAGCGCGGGATACTCCCTTTGGATCATCTGACGAATCTTCTTTACCCTGTTATTTTCCTGAAGGGGAAAAGTATCTTTGACAGAACTGTAAATACCGCGTCCTGCCGAGAAAACAATCTTTCCATCCTTCAACTCCTGAAGATAATTTTTGGCAAGCTGAACGCTGATGCCAGCCGATTTCGCAACCTCTTCAAGGCTGAAATAGCGATGACTTGTCGCATATTCTTTTAATAAAACTTTTTTATTCAACACGCACCTCGATCCCATCAACTCTAAAATGTTGACACATCCTTCTTAAATTTGACCTTGAGCAAATAACAGCCCTTTTCTTTCACTACGGACAACACCTTCATCTGCCCAGTCATGTCTGGATCTTCCATATACCCGGCCTTGGTCCTGCATTCGAAATGAAAACCAGTAGACCCGCAACACATAGAACTAGACCGCGAATCACACCCATACACCGCGATTCTCTTGAGATTAAGAATAATATCTGGCCCTTTTAAGTCTTTGGATATTTTGGTCATAGCTGATCCCCATACATAAGCTTTTCTTCTGAAGCAATATGCCTCAGGTCATCATCGATATCATCCAAATTAAATTCTTCCGGATCGAATGCGCCACCAGCCCATCCCAGCAAATGTTCATGCTCCGGATGCTTGGGGTTACGGATCGCCTCAAGGAAATTCTCATACCCGGGAGGACCTCCGCAATCTTCCGGTGGACAACTGCGCTTACCATCAATGCACACGGGATATTTAACGCCTTTCTCCGGTGCCAGCACCCTCTCCAAAACAACCATATGCTCCCAGCAATCACCAAAGTCGTATTCAAACGTAAAAACGCCCACCGCATCCTGCGGCATATCTTTTAAACGCACCATGCGCTCATCTTCCGGCTGATAATCATCCTCTTCATCCTCGCACGGTATGCCATATTCCTTACCGCCAATCTTAAACTGATGCAAATGCCCGCCGTCCCAACCCATCACCATAATGATCGTGCTTGCCAACCGACGAAGTGTGATATCGTCTTTGACTTGAAACAAACGCCAGATGGGCGGGCTCACATGATTCAAAGAAACCTTGAATTGATACACGGCTGTCTTTGGAGACTTGGACGCTTTTTTCGTCGACTTCTTCGCTTGTGACGAAGGTTGTGACGAACCAAACATCCCCTGTTCAAACGCCTTGAACATCCCCATCCGCGCCTCATCGATCATCGGCAGATCTTTCACAACTTCAGTCTTGATCCCGAACGGCTCAAGGGCCAAAAACACACTCATCAAATGAGGCTGACGAATCAAGACTTTGGCCGGGGAGATCTTGTGTTTCCTGAATGCCTCGCACATCCTGTCGATAAAACCGGCGCCATAATCGTTGTTCGTCAGCTGAATATCAAAAACAAACCCCGACGCCTTGTCCGTGATCATGTAGCACCACGGATAATGCGGACGCTCACCCGGCTCTGCAACCGGCATATGCCCAAAGAAACAATCCGCTTCCCATATCATGGGCGTCCCTTGCACTCCTTGAAGTGCCTGGGCAAGATTTGCCTGATCCACCTTGGGCTGGATCCGGATCACCCGCTCCAGCGGTTCCGGGATAATAAACTCATCCCTCCACGTGATCTTGCCATCCTTCTGTGTTGGAATGCGCGCCACGAAAGTCCGATAATCTCTGGGCCCGAGGATCTTCGGATCCTTCATCGCCTGAAATGCCACCTCTGCCACCTGTTCAAGGCAGACAGCCATGAACGCCGCATCCTGTTCATTCAATATCCACGGATAAAAGCCCGGCTCAAACCGGCGAAACCTCGGCCACGCATGCGGTCCTGAACATTTCATGCCGGATGCCTTCACCAGATCAAGGTCTTCCGGTGAAAGATCCTTGCGCTCATCCAGAAACAGCAACAGCGAATCTTTAATATGCAACGCATCCATGTCCATCACATCAGGATTACTCACAATCGCCTTGCGATACGCCATAAGCCCCCGGTCACCCAGCATGGCCTCAAGGCCGAAACACGTTTTCTCCATGCCCATGGCCACGCAATAGGCAGTCCTGTCAGACAATGGATCGCGAACCGCCACCACCTCGCGGTCCCCCATCCAGCGCCACGGGGCCAACGTACGAAAGTCATCAGCCGCGGTGAATAATCTTGTTAACGTCTTATTTGAAATCTTATCCATCCTAATGATCCTTTATCAAGGGGCTTTTCGAATTCCGCACTTCCACTATGCCTTCATTTCACATTCTGACGACTTTTGATAAATGCCTCCAAATCCGCCGGTTTGATCCGCCACTGGCCAATCTTGACGGCCTTGATCTCTTTCTTGGCGATCAGGTCGCGAATCCACTCCTCTGTCAACCCAAACCTCTTTGCCACATCACGAACAGTCAAATACTTTTTAATATCATCCATAAGGCCACCCTCATTAACCTGAACGGTGTATTTTAAGAAAATCCTTTTTAGTCCGTATTAGTCCATAATATATTACGCCGAGACCGTGAAGTCAAACAAAAACTCGAAGATGAAAATGAAAAAATTAATCGCTTATCAGGAGACTGGGCCGGAGGGATTGCCGTCAATGTTCCGGGCGCCCATAAACACCGGCAAATTCGTGGGAGCGATCTGAATGATCACCGGAAAGAAACCTTCGATCTGAATATTCTGCAACATGGCAGGGTCAAAAGGAGCGTTGATATCAATCCCCTTGCCTGTTTTCTGCAGATCCAGCATGTTGGGATTAAGGTCGATACCACCGACATTCTTTTCCGAATCATTACCAAATTCCTGCTTTTCTTGAACACCATACCTACCAATTCTCGATTGACGATAAGCTTCCATCATCTTCTCTAAAGCGCGGGTCTTCGCGTACTCATTCTTTGCTTTTTCATATTGTTCTTTCTCAGAAGAAGAAAGCTCCCGCACAATGTCTTCCCAAGAAAAACGAGACGCTTCCCCGGTTCTAGCCTCTAACACAACAGACCGTCGGCCGTTATAATCAATTCGCGTGCCTGTCACGGCATATGCCCCTGAATCAATCAACACATCGATAACAACATCCAAATCCTCACGCAATGTTTCTGCTATTTGTTCCGATGTAAAATTATTCTTGCCCATCGGATTTGCCGCTTCAATAACCCTGTCTTCCCTCGACTTGCCATCGACAAGCGAATGCCTATACTCATTCTTGAACACTTCCGTTGCTACAAGTCTGGATGCCATCTGCCATCTAAACCTATCAACCTCATCTTCTTTTAATTCCGACAATAATTCCCGTTTCAGCGACGT
>DYOU01000026.1:18891-21782 GCA_020720365.1 Candidatus Elulimicrobium sp. | reverse complement strand
GGAACCAGATCTGGTTCAGGGAAATAACGATAATCATGCGCCTGCTCTTTACTGCGCATCGGTACAGTGATCCCCTTCTCTTCATTCCACAATAATGTCTGCTGGATAATAGGTTCCCCCGCAATCGTAAGCCGGGTCTGCCTGGCCACTTCGTAATCGATCGCGCGCTTGACCGCACTGAACGAATTCATATTCTTGAGTTCCGTCTTTGTCCCTAACTTTACCTCTCCTACGGGACGAATGGAAACATTCGCATCACAACGCAGTGAGCCTTTTTCCATATCACAGTCGGAAACATCCAGATACTGAAGCGTCAGTTTCAGGGCCGTCAAATAGTCATACGCCTCCTGTGCAGAGCGCATATCCGGCTCTGAAACGATCTCGACCAAGGGCGTACCGGTGCGATTGTAATCCACCAGTGTGGCTTTAATGTCATCATCGTGGATCAACTTGCCCGCGTCTTCTTCAAGATGCGCACGTGTGATCCCGATCTGCCGTTCCTGCCCGCCCGTCATTACAGGGAGAAAACCATTCTTCGCAATAGGGAAATCATATTGAGAGATCTGATACCCCTTCGGGAGGTCGGGGTAATAATAATTCTTACGGTCAAACTTCACAAATGTATTAATTTCGCAATTCAATGCCAGCCCCACCTTCATCCCCGACGTAAGTACCTTCTTATTCAAAACTGGCAGAGATCCAGGAAGTCCAAGGCAAACCGGACAAACAGACGTATTGGCCCCTGAGCCAAAAATATTCTGACAACCACAGAATATCTTAGTCAACGTATTGAGTTGAAGATGAACTTCCAGACCGATCACTGTTTCGAATTCCATACTAAATAACCGCTCTTTCCAAATGCCAGCTGTGAGCCTGTTCATAGGCAAAAGCTGTTGCTAATAATTTCTCTTCCGCAAAAGGCGCTGCCATTAATTGTAGGCCGATAGGAAGCCTGTTCGCATCGAACCCGCAAGGAATTGATAACGCCGGTATTCCTGCCAGATTCGCTGGAATAGTAAAAATATCCGATAAATACATTGATAAAGGATCATTCACTTTCTCTCCGATCATAAATGCCGTCGTTGGAGCTGTCGGAGAAAGAATAATATCACAATCCAGGAACGCTTGATCCAGATCCTCCTTGATCAATGTCCTTGCCTTTTGAGCACGCAAATAATAAGCGTCATAATATCCTGCTGACAGGACATATGTCCCCAGCATAATGCGGCGCTTCGCCTCTTTTCCAAAACCCTTCGCCCGTGTTTCTTCATACATATCAACAATACCCGACTTACGAGCTTTATCCGGCAAAGACCTTAGACCATACTCCACTCCATCAAACCGGGCCAGATTGGAACTTGCTTCGGCTGTGGCCACAATATAATAAGTCGCAACAGCATATTCTGTATGCGGTAAAGATATCTCCTGAATAATCGCGCCTTCTTTCTTAAAAAAATCTACCGCCGCCTGCACGGCCGTCAATACTTCAGGCTGAATACCTTCAATAAAATATTCCTTAGGAATCCCGATCTTTAACCCCTTGACATCACGCTGTAATGCCTTTGTAAAGTCAGGGACACCCACCGCAACTGATGTTGAGTCCCTCTCATCATACCCGGCAATGATCTTTAAAAGCGTCGCACAATCTGTCACATCTTTAGTGAGCGGGCCGATCTGATCCAAACTGGATCCAAAAGCGATCAACCCATAACGGGACACCCGACCATACGTGGGTTTCAGCCCAACAACACCACAAAAACTTGCCGGCTGTCGAATGGATCCGCCCGTATCACTCCCCAACGCCCATACAGCAGCGCCTGAAGCCACCGCAGCCGCAGAGCCACCGGAAGAACCTCCCGGAACACGTTTCAAATCCCAGGGATTCCGGATAATCCCGTACGAAGAGGACTCAGAAGATGAACCAAACGCAAATTCATCCATATTCAAGCCGCCCAAAAGAATGCCGCCGGAAAACCTCACCTTCTCAATAACCCCCGCGTCATAAGGAGAATGAAATCCCTTCAGGATCCTTGATGCACAAGTCACCTCCCTGCCTTCCACACAAATATTATCCTTGATCCCTATAGGGATCGGACAAGGACCAGAACGGACAAGCTCATCCGCATAGGAACGGATAAAAGCATTTGTTTTCCCATTCGTCTCTTTCAACCGCGAACGAACAGCGTCTGCTATTTCCTTCACCGACGCTTTACCAGAAGCGATCAACCGGATCAACTGCGCAGCTGTTAATGTAAACAGGTCCATATTATTCGATCACCTTCGGAACTTTATAATGCCCCGCATGACTTTCAATAGCGAAAGACATAGCAACACCCTGATCTAATGACGGACGGATCACATCATCCCTGAAAACATTCTCGACCTTCAGAACATGACTTGTTGGCGCAACTTGGGAAACATCCAGCATATTCAGTTTCTCCACATAATGCAGGATATCCTGAAGGTCCTTGACATACCCGGCATTCTCTTTGTCGTCAATATGAAGCCTTGATAAAGACGCTATATAAGCCACTGTCTCTTGAGAGATCATTCCTTCTCCTTGATTGAAGATCAAATAGTACACCTTGAGGTCCTGACTGACAAGTCAAATCAGAATTCTATTACACCAGGATCATGCCTGAACTTCTAGTGCCTTTGGAATAGAAAAATGGAACTCCGACCCCTGGCCTGTATCAGAAACAACCCAAATCTTTCCACCATGATCATCGATAATACTTTTAACAATACTTAACCCTGCTCCGGTTCCTTCATACTTACCCGTTGTGTCCAAACGCTTGAAAACAGCAAAGATCTCATGATGATCTTTGAGCGCGATCCCGATGCCATTATCTTTCACAATAAATTCATGTGAATCAACCGTATCTTTATAT
>DYOU01000026.1:0-18791 GCA_020720365.1 Candidatus Elulimicrobium sp. | reverse complement strand
AACCCTCGATAACCGGGTCAATTCAAGAAGATCCTTGATCAAGGCATTTGCGCGGTCAACGCTGCGGCAAACACCTTCCAAACTTTCGCGGCCTTTTTTATCCAACTGTTCGCCATAATGGACCTTAAGAAAGTCCGCATACCAGACGACTCCCATTAAAGGTGAGCGAATATCATGGCTGACTGTCTGCACAAACCGGTCAAGCTCACGATTGACCTTTTCCAGGTCTTTCTTTTGCTGTTCCGTGATCTCCAGGTTCTTCTGCAACTCCTGACGCTGCTCTTCCAAACGCGCCTTTGATTCATTCAATTGCAGGACCATCGTATTAAACGCCCGGCTCACCTCACCAATCTCATCGCGAGAAGAAAGATTAAGGTTAACATCCAACCCGCCACTGCCGATCTGATGAGCGGCATCTACCAACTTACGCAATGGCGCATTGATCGCTTTAATGATCCATAAAGCCAGGAACAACCCCAATAGAAGACTAAAGAAACTAACGACCCAAATGATGATCTCTGCCGTTTTCTCGTACTTGCTCGCATTAGCCAATGATAATTGTGTAAAATGTTCAACTTCGTTGATCAATTTTTGCAAGTCTGTCGTCAGTTCGGCTTCGTCACGATGGACCTGCGCCAGATCTTCAGGTGAAATTTCATACATTTCATCACCGAACATACGAAACGTATCACCTAACAATGCGTCATAATGAATATGCGCCTTTTCGATCTTTTTCAGAACAGCTGATATTTTAGCCAATTCTTTTTCATTCTGCGAAGTTTTGATCGTTTTTTCACTCTCAGCGACAAGGATCTTGGCCTTAACAATACTCATCGCCCCTGATTTAGCCAGCTCATCCAGCTTAGTCTTGGCAAACTTCAAATAAAGCTGTAAATGGACTTTTCGGGCAGGCGTTGTGTTCTGGTACACCAACTCCTCAGCGATCCGGCGTACGCGCTCAAAAACAACGCCTTTCTGCAGCTGATCACGGGTGATCGCCGTCGCGGATTGCATCAGAACAACATCCCTGTTCACCACTCCGCGCAGCTCGCCTCCCATCCGCGATAACAACTGATGACTAAGCCAACCATCGATCGCAAGGACAATAATAAATACTGTAACGATCACAATCACTTTAAGCGATATTTTCATTATAAACTCTCTCTACATTTCTTAGGGATCTGTTGAGGTTTAAAATCCTTGTTAAGGAAAACAAGAATAATATCTGCTTCCACTAGAACCTGGCCACTCCGCTGATTGATCACAGATTGTTGAAAAAAGATCTGCGCCGCAGAAACTTTATCAACGCGCGCATCCGCGCTAATGATATCCCCATACCTGGCCGGAGCTTTATAAAGTATATGACATGAACGCACCGCAAAGGAAAATCCCTGTGCCACAAAAGCAATGATCGAAAAACCCCTCTGTTCAAAATATTCCGTACGCGCCTCTTCCATATACTTTAAATAATTCGCATAATACACAACGCCACCGGAATCTGTATCATGATAATAGATCTGATGCTGCATTTAACTTGCCTCTTCAAATAAATTAGAAATCCCCGCGAACTGCCCTATGGTCAAATCCTCCGGCCTGTCATTCTCCGGTACACCGGCCTGGCTCAATACAGCGCGTACCTTCTCTTTCAAAGCAAATGCCAGTAATGCATTCAAAATCGTCTTTCTCCGATGCAAGAAAGTTTGACGAACAAGCCTTATAAAAGCCGATTCATTCTTTAAAGGCACTTCCAACGCCGCACGAAAATCGATACGCATAAAACAGGACTGAACTTTAGGCATAGGACAAAAAGCTTTACTGCTGATATTAAACAATAATTGCGGGACAGCAAAAGTATTGATCAAACACGTTAACGCCGAATAATCCCTGGTCCCCGGCAACGCGACTAAACGTTCCGCAAACTCTTTTTGAACAGTCAGGAATAATGTTTTAACTGCCGCGCGTTCCGCCATAAACTTTTCAATGATCGGCGTAGAAATATTATAAGGGATATTCCCCACAACTTTAATAGGCAACGATTCCTTTAAGGATGCAATATTAAACGTCAATATATCCGCATGATGTAAGTTCAATGTTGTGCCTTGAAATTCCTGTCGAAGCCTTTCTAGTAAACGCGCGTCTGCTTCCACCGCCGTCAACGATCCTACCCGAGGAAGAATAACGCGTGTCAGAGCCCCTTGTCCTGGGCCGATTTCAAGGACCGATTCATCACCTTTCAAAGAACAAGCATCTGCCATACGGTTCAAAATACTCTTATCTATCAAGAAATTCTGTCCAAACCTCTTCAACGGCAAGAAAGAATTCATAAACTGGCCGCCAGCCGCAAAGAGGCTGTCATCGAACCTGGATCGGCACTATCCTTACCCGCTATCCCGAAAGCTGTTCCATGAACAGGCGATGTCCGGATAAACGGAAGCCCGACAGTTAAATTAACCAGACTGTTAAAATACACAGCCTTTAAAGCAACCAACCCCTGATCATGGTACATAGCGACGATGAGATCATACCCTTGACGATGACGAGGTTCAAAGAACGTATCTGCCGGGAATGGCCCTGCTACATCAAGCCCTAAACCCCGTGCCTGCTGTATCGCAGGGATAATGGCCACTATTTCCTCAGTCCCCATATGCCCGCCCTCACCTGCATGCGGGTTAAGCCCCAGTACCGCTATCCTGGGCTTACTGATCTTAAAACGCTCTACCAGAAACTGATGCGTTGTCCTGATCACATCTAACATCTTCTTCGTTGTAAGCAGAGTTGATATATCCTGCACAGGGACATGACGGGTAACCAGCACAAGCTTGACTCCTTCAGCGACAAAAAGCATTTCAACATTCTGACAACCAAACGCCTCCGCCAAGTATGTTGTGTGGCCTTTAAACCCCGGGATATAACGCATGATCGATTCTTTTGAAACAGGTGCCGTTACCAGCGCCTGAGCAAAACCACTCTTGATCAACTCAACAGCCTTCTCAAGATACAAGAGTGAATCGCGCCCGGATTCTGCTGTGGAAACTCCCGGCTGATGCACAATCCCCGAATGGGCCGAAAGATGAATACACTCGACCCTGACCTGTCTGGATGAACACCGCTCCCAAATGTCCCTATGACCAATAACAACAGGCTCAACCCCCTTGGGGAACTGAACCTTCAATAACGCTTTTGCCGTTACTTCAGGCCCAACTCCCGACGGATCGCCCATTGTGATCAATAACTTCTTATTGTTTGACTTCAACATAAGCTTTCTGGCGTAATCCTTCTGTCCAAATCCTGAAACGCTCCTTAAATTTGTTTTCAAACAAATTCTGATAAATATGATCTTTAACATCCTTCAGGCTTGCACTCGTCATCCCTGTCCGGCCTTCCAGTTTGATCAAATAAAAACCATTAGGCACTTCGATGACTTCAGAAACTTCCGTTAACTTCATATGATCAATACGTTCCTTGAACTCCGGACGCAACTGATCCTCTGCCAACACACCAACGGACGGTAACTCGGAATACTGCGTAACGGCAGCCTGGAAACTCATACCGCCTTTGATCGCGGCCAAAGCTTCTGCGATCTTCTTTCGTGCGGACTCTTTATCAAAGACAGACTTAACAAAGATTGTCTCCAAATATACCCTGGCCTGATTAGTAAACTCATTAGCATGAGCAGAATAATAATCTGTAACTTCCTGAGGGTTTACATACACCTTTGAACGAACCTCAGTATTCACCATGGCCTGGCCTTTAATCTGATTCTCGATCTTCTTTCTTATCTCTGTCACAGTCAGCCCTTCTTTATTGATCGCTGAAAGAAAATCCTGATAGGAAGGATACCTTCTTTTGATCTCATCAAAACGTTCATCGATCGCTTTAGGGCGAATAATCACCCCCATTTTATCTGCCGATGACAAGATCAGCCGATCTTCGATCAATTGATCAATCCCCTTATTTTCGTATTGAGCCATCACTTCACTGATCTCACTCGGAGAACGACCCTCGATCTTCAACTGAGCGTAAATACTTTTCATGTACTCTTTAAGGTCTTTGACCGTTATCACTTCATCATTAACAACAGCCAGGATCGCATCTTCCAGCGCCAGAGCAGACGAGACAGGGACCATCCATGCTATGATCAAAAAGAGACATCTAAGAGCTGGTTGAAGAAACATGTTTTTTATCCATTTCTTTTTTAATATTTTCGACCGATTCCTTAAGCAGCCGACAATACAGATCAAATCCGATACTCGAAATATACCCGTGCTGCTGCTCTCCCAGCAGATTACCAGCGCCACGGATCTGCAAATCCTCAAAAGCAATATGAAACCCGGCGCCAAGGGTTGTAAATTTTTCAAGAGCTTTTAACCGGCGTTTAGCGATCGTTGAAAGCATCTGCTTGTCCGGAATAATAAAATAGGCAAAAGCCTTCACATCCATTCTTCCAACCCGGCCTCTCAATTGATGCAAGTCCGAAAGGCCAAAACGATCTGCCCGATTGACAATCAATGTATTCGCGTTCGGGATATCAATGCCCGATTCTATTATAGTGGTACATACCAAAACATCAATCTCCCCCTTCAGAAAATTGATCATGATCTTTTCAAGCTCACGCCCCGGCATTTGACCATGTCCTACGGCAAGCCGCGCTTGAGGGACCAACCGGTGAAGGATCGCCGCAATAGGAGCAATGTCTTCAATATGATTATGAAGAAAGAAGACTTGCCCTCCCCTGTCCAACTCCTTGCGGATCGCATCCGCAATAATATCTTCATTAAAATCAATCATATGCGTTGATACCGGTATACGATTCTGCGGAGGTGTCGTAATGACGGACATATCCCGACAGCCGGAAAGCGCCATATAAAGCGTGCGAGGGATCGGTGTCGCCGTTAAAGTCAGCACATCCGCAAGTAACTTCATGTGCTTTAAACGCTCTTTAGCCTGTACGCCAAAACGCTGTTCCTCATCAATAATGATCAATCCCAGGTCTTTAAAAGCAACATCCTTAGAAAGAAGTCGATGCGTACCAATCAAAATATCGATCTTCCCTTCGGCTGCTTCCTTAACGATAACCGCCTGTTCACCTTTGCTTCTAAAACGACTTAGCATCCCCACCCGGACCGGATAATCTTTCATCCTGCGAGAAAAATTATAATAATGCTGCTCTGCCAATACAGTTGTAGGAACAAGAACAGCAGCCTGTTTCCCATCCATAACAGCTTTGAAAGCTGCCCGCATGGCAACTTCTGTCTTGCCGTACCCAACATCCCCGCAAAGCAACCTGTCCATAGGCCGTACAGATTCCATATCTGCCTTAACTTCTGTGGTTGTTTTTAATTGATCGTTTGTTTCCGTAAAAGGGAACGCCCCTTCAAATGACCCCTGCCATGAAGAGTCCCTGCTGAAAGCATGCCCCCGCAGACTTTCACGCACCGCCTGCACATGCAACATTTCCGCGGCTTGATGCTGAATGCGCTTCTCGATCATCTTCCTGACTTTTTCCCACTCTTTGCTACCTAACTTAAATAAACGAGGAGGCTTCTTGGTAAAGCCAACATATTTCTGAACAAGATGCAAGTCACGCTTGGGGACATACAACTTATCTCCGCCTTGATATTCAATAACAAAATGTTCAACCTGGCCGATATCAATATCCATGGCTTTGACGCCCAGGAATTTACCAATACCATGCATATTATGAACAACATAATCACCCCGCTCAATATCGACAAAATTACTTAAAGGCATCTCAGAAGTAAACCCGGGACCACTCTTAGAAGCACCCTTACGAACTGGTAAAATAATGACCGCTTTATGATCCCAGATATTCTTGGCCGTCGCCATATTGAATGAATAAATAGCCCGAATCGTATCATCATCTATATCAATACGGATAGGCGAGTCAAAATTGGCAGGAAAAATATCCAGGATACTACCGCGCACAGTATAAAGACCTTCTTCACAAGCCGAAGTCCCCCGCACATAACCGAAACCGGCTATATCCAACTGGATCGTTTCAAAAGATATCGTCTGACCAACGAAGTATTTAAGAGAATAGAACATAAAGAATTAACCCCAGGGGGAAAACTATTCGCCCCCTGGGGTTTCCAATAACAAGACTCCTTCTAGAGAGAACTCCCCTCGGAATCACCAACTCTTTTTGGTAAACTGCTGCGCCCACACAACGATCGGAGATACGATAAAGATCGTTGAGTAAGTCCCCGCGATAAAACCAATCAACAGAGTGAAAGAGAAGGTGTTCAGAACCTCACCCCCCATAAAGAATAATGCAACGACTACCAGCATCGTCACAAAAGTTGTTAAAAGCGTTCTGGCTAATGTCTGATTAATACTCAGGTTGATCACCTCTGAAAGGGTGCCCTTCTTGCCAGTACGATTAAAATTCTCACGCACACGATCATAAATAACAATGGTGTCATTGATCGAGAACCCTGCCACTGTCAATAAAGCCGTCACAACCAGCAAATCGATCTGCCGACCGAAGAATACCGTTAAGCCCATAGCAATAAGCACGTCATGTAAAAGGGCAACGACACCGGCCACCGCAAAATCAAAATGCTTGAAACGAAAACCAACATAGATCATGATCCCCGCTAAAGCCAGTATCAAGGCCCATGTGGCCTGTTCTCGCAAATGTTTACCCACAATAGGGCCTACCTTCTCAATACGCATGATCTCAATCGGATTGTCTTTGAACACAGCTTTGAATGCCTTTTGCACTTGATCATACGAGTCTTCTGCTGTCCGAATAATCACATTCTCCGGATTTTTTTCAAACTGCTGAATAACCGCGTCTTTAACTCCGCCATCCTTGATCACCTTCCGGATCTCTTCCGCTGAAACAGCCTTTGAGAAATGATATTCCTGAACCTGTCCACCAACAAAGTCGATGCCATAAGCCTGATTCTTTTTGATAAAAACACTCGATAAACCGACCCCAATAACGACCAATGAAACAACAAGAAAGATAGGCGCATTCTTTAAAAAGTTGATCTTAGGAACATGGATCAACCGCAGCATCGGCAAAGCCTTGATCATGCCATTTTCCATCAGAAACATAAACACAGTCCGCGTCACATAAACAGCCGTGAACAAACTTGCCACCAGACCGATCGTTAATGTTACAGCGAAGCCCTTGATCGGACCGGAACCAAACTGGAATAACATAAAAGCGGCGATCAAAGTCGTCACATTCGAATCAATAATAGCCGACAATGCCCGTTCATACCCCGCATTGATCGCTGTGACCAAAGCCTTGCCATTGTCCAATTCTTCACGGATACGTTCATTAATAAGCACATTAGCGTCGATCGCCATCCCCAGCGTCAAGGCTAAACCCGCGATACCTGGCAACGTCAATGTGACTTGCGACTCCGGCATCATGATATTAATAAAACCCATAACACCTATTGTCATTAGAAGATTCAGAAATAACGCCATGGAGGCAATAATGCCGCCAATAAAATAATAAAAGATCATAAACACGAAAACAGCGACCGTCCCGAAGATCACCGCCTTTATCCCGGCATCAATCGAATCCTTGCCCAATAGAGGCCCAATGGTACGTTCTTCTTCAATATACATAGGAACTGGGAGCGAACCTGAACGAAGCGCCAGCGCAAGAACAGAAGACTCCTGATCACTGAACTGACCGGAAATCTCTGCCGTTCCCGTCAGGATCGCTTCACGAATATTAGGCGCAGAAAGGACTTCACCATCCATCACAATCGCTAATCGGTCACCTACATGCTTCTGCGTTAACTCCGCAAAATCCTTGGTCCCCTGGCCATTGAACGTCAGTGATATCTTGGGATAGAAAGATGTCTGATCAAAATCTACTTTTGCATCAGAAATCGAGTCTCCCTGCATCGCCGCTTTCGCTTCCAATAAAAGCGGCTCGGACTTTTCACCCTTCACATATTTCAACTCATAACCATCGGGAACTTTACCAACCATTGCCTCTTTAAAGAGAGAAGGGTCTTCATTAACAACCTTGAATTCCAGATGCGCTACGCGTTTCACCATATCAACAGCCTTATCACGATCTGTCACTCCAGGAAGCTGTACAAGGATCTGCTCCTCACCTTGACGCTGCACAACCGTTTCTCCAACACCCAGTGAATCGATACGGTTGCGCAATATTTCCATCGCGCGGATCACGGCATCTGATTTGGCATTCTCGGATAATTTCGATGTATCCACCTTCATTATAAGATGCATACCCCCGCGCAAATCCAACCCAAGGTTAATACGCTTCTCTAACGGCCAGGAAAACGCGATACATGCGGCAACGACACCTAGAATAATCAGAATCCTGTTACGCAATGCTTTGGACATTATCTCACCCCTTAAGATTTACTTATAATAATGGAATAACCCCGGAACCGACTTATTCACCCTTCTTTACAACAGCCGTAATCGCGTCTTTTTCAAACTCAACGCGTACATTCTCATCCAGCCTTAGGACTACGGTCTTGTCTTTCACATTAACAACAATGCCATGTATCCCGCTCGACGTAATAACTTCATCATTCTTGCGTAAACTCTTTAACGTTTCCTGATGCGCTTTCTGTTTCTTCTTTTCCGGCATGATCACAAGAAAATAAAAGATACCAAAGATCATGACCATCGGAACAAGCTGAACAAAAATATTGGACTGCTGGGACTGCATAGACAACTCCTTATAAATTGTTTTTATTCAAAAAAACACTCCTCCTTTTTAAGGCAACAGGACAACCCGCTGCTCATAAAGGAGTGTAACAATATATTACCCTTTTTTCGTCTTATTATAAAGCGAACGAACAGTATCTGTCATCAAAGCGCCCTTCTTGACCCAGGCTTCAACTTTGGCAACATCAATCTTGTAGACCGCAGGCTTCTTGGACGGGTCATAATGACCTAAAATCTCAAGAACACGCCCATCACGAGGATAGCTCTTGGGAATAGCCACAATACGCCAGTTATGATTCTTCTGAGCGGGATCGCCCGCTTTCTGCATTCTGATCTTAACTTCCATCGTTACTCCTTTTTGTGTTGTAATTGTAGATCCATCTGAACCTACCTTTGATAAGCCAGTTCAAGCGCCTTTAACTGCGCCCCTGCTTTATTCATTGTTTCCGTATATTCTGTTGAAGGATCTGAGTCAGCCACGATACCCGCACCCGCCTGAATATACGCTGTATTCTTTTTTAAAACAATCGTACGGATCGTAATACACATATCCAGATCACCTGAAAAACTGAAATAACCTACACATCCGCCATAAGGACCGCGACGTGTTTTCTCAAGAGAGTCGATAAGCTCCATTGCACGGATCTTGGGAGCACCGGACAAAGTCCCCGCAGGAAAAACAGCTTCCAAAGCGGCTAGTGAATCATATCCCTCATTCAACTGCCCCTGAACATTCGATACAATATGCATCACGTGCGAATATTTCTCAATGGACATAAGATCTGTCACCCTAACTGTCCCCTGACGACAAACCCTGCCCAAATCGTTCCGCCCAAGATCCACCAGCATGACATGCTCTGCCACTTCTTTAGGATCCGCCAAAAGCTCTTTTTCCAACTGCGCATCCTCCTGCTGTGTCTTACCTCTGGGGCGTGTCCCTGCGATCGGACGTGTTTCAACTAATCCCTGCTCACAGCGCACCAGCATTTCAGGTGAAGAACCCACGATCCCTACTCCGTCCAAATTCAATAAATACATATAAGGTGATGGATTTAAGGCACGCAATGTACGGTATAATTTCACCATATCTATACGAGCCTCAACCTCTAAGCGCTGAGAAAGGACCACTTGAATGATCTCTCCCGCTTTAATCTCGTTCTTTGCATCCAATACCATCTGCTCGTAGCGTGCTTTCGAACAATTGGAACGGATCTTTAACTTGCCGGGCCCGGAAATCTTTGTTTTTTGTAACGGGCGCGTTAGCCCCGCTTCCAACCGATCGATCATTCCCATCGCTAAAGCATATTTCTTCAACTTGTCCGCACGAGTGTCTTTGGGCAAGATATCCACACAGGCAACCAACTTGATCGTATGATGCAAATGATCAAAGATCACCATCTCTTTTGCCAGCATCAGAACCATGTCCGGGAGCGCAAGATCATCGACTGTATTATCCGGTAATTTCTCAAAGAACCGTACAGTATCATAACTGAGATACCCTACCAACCCTCCACAAAACTGCGGGAGATTAGATATATTAACAAAATTAACCTTTTTTAGCAACTGCCGGATAATTTCAAGAGGAGTGCGTTCAAAAGCAACCTTCTCAGCAACCAGCCTGCCATTCTTACACGACAAGATCTCGGCCTCTTTATTTTTACTGCGAATGATCAATTGAGGATCCCGCGCGATAAAAGAATACCGCGCCAGCTTCTCTCCACCCTCCACTGACTCCAATAAAAAAGAATACTTCGATCCTGCTGCCAACTTCATATAAGCGGATACCGGAGTTTCCAGATCTCCATAAATTTCACGGTAAACAGGAACAAGATTCCCCTGTTGACAATAAATCAAGAATTCTTTTTCTGTCATTGTATACATAACAATACTCAACCTGTTTTAACGAACGGGGATCCCTTGCTCTTTTAAATAGGACTTCACTGCTTTGATCGAAACTTCGCCATAATGAAAAATAGACGCCGCCAAACCGGCATCAGCTCCGGCTTTCTGAAAGACATCCGCAAAATGTTCCAGCTTACCCGCACCACCCGATGCGATCACAGGAATATTAACCGCTGATACCACGGCCGACGTTACGGCCAGATCAAAGCCATCTTTTGTCCCGTCAGTATCCATGCTGGTCAACAAGATTTCGCCTGCCCCCAGTCTTTGCAGTTCTTCAGCCCAAGAAACAACCTCTTTTTCCGTCTCATTCCTGCCGCCGTGTGTAAAAACTTTCCAAACATTATTCACTTTCTTCGAATCAATCGCTACAACAATGCACTGCGCCCCAAAACGATCTGAAGCTTCACGGATCAGCTGAGGATTCTTGACAGCTGCAGTATTAATCGATACTTTATCTGCTCCTGCATTCAAAAGCTGGCGAATATCATCGATAGAATTAATCCCGCCGCCGACTGTCAACGGCATAAAAACCTGCTCGGCCGTCCGATTGACAACATCAACAAATATTTTTCGGCCTTCGACACTCGCCGTAATATCAAGAAAAACAAGTTCATCCGCGCCTGCGGCGTCATACATCCGCGCCGTATCAACAGGATCCCCGGCATCCCGAAGATTCATAAAATTGATCCCTTTAACAACCCTTCCGTCTTTTACATCCAAACAGGGAATGATCCGCTTAGTCAACATAACTTGAACGCCTGAGTTACATCCAATGTGCCTTCATAAATAGCCTTACCGGTAATAATACCCCAAAGATTCCCTGCGTTCAGGGCCAAAAGTTCTTTAATATCTTCAAGAGACTTTACTCCGCCGGATGCGATGACCTCTAACCCCTTCACAGCCAGTATCTCTTTCAATCCGTCAATATTAGGCCCCGACAGGGTCCCATCACGGGCAATATCCGTATAAATGACATATTTAAGGCCCATCGAGGCAAACTCATGCGCCAGATCAACTCCATTTATCGTCGATGTCTCAACCCATCCTCTTTGAGCAACAAAACCATTCGAACAATCCAGACTGACAGCGATCCGATCATTCCATTTGATCAAGAGCTGCCTTAAGAAATCCCTGTCGCCGACAACCCTGGTCCCAAGAATGACACGGCGAATCCCCGCCGAAAGATAATCATCCACGACATCCATACTCCGAATACCACCGCCTGTTTCTATCGGTATGCTTAACTCTTTAGCCATCCGCCTGATCGCCGCCTGATTGCGACGCTCACCGGATTCTGCCCCATCAAGATCGACCACGTGCAAGAATGGAGCGCCCAGATCCTGCCAGTGTTTTGCCATATCCACCGGATCGGCACCATACTCTGTAACTTTATCGAATTGCCCCTTGAATAGACGGACAACCTTGCCATTCTTTATATCAATCGCCGGTAATATTAACATAACACAAAATTTCTCAGTATCCCTAATCCGATCGCCTGACTTTTCTCAGGGTGAAACTGCACCCCCCAAATATTCTTCGAACAAACAGAGGATGTATACGTAACCCCATATTCTGTCAAAGAAGCCGTTACTCCAGACTCTCCAGGTAACGCGTAATATGAATGACAAAAATATACATGCCCATCCTCCGGCACCCCTTTGAACATAGGACAGCCCGGCTGAACCACTTTGATCGTATTCCACCCGATCTGAGGGACCTTAACATTATCCGGGAACCGTTCAACACCCCCAGGAAGAATACCTAAAGCCTTCACATCCCCGCCTTCCTGGCTCGACTCGAACAAAAGTTGAAAACCAAGGCATATTCCTAAGAAAGGCTTCCCGCAAGCGATCTGCCCACGAATAACATCAACAAGGCCTGCCTCCTGAAGCCTGTCCATTGCCGAACAAACAGCCCCAACACCAGGAAGAACAAGCTTATCCGCTGAAGCGATCACCGATCGATCTGACGTGATCTGCGTACCGGCGCCGGACGCTTCTAGCGCCTTCTGCACACTGCGGAGATTCCCCATCCCATAGTCAATAATAGCGATCATACGACTCCCGACCGATTAATCAATAATCCCTTTTGTTGACGGCACAATGCCTTCGCGCCGAGGATCAACCTGAGTAGCCTGATCCAGAGCAAGGCCTACCGCCTTGAAGGCAGCTTCAACATTCGTATGCACATCATCCGAAACATTTTGCAATGTAATACTCAGTGTACAGCCCATACTATGCGAAAAAGATTCCATAAAGTGCTCCAGATAACTCAGGGAATACTCCTGTTTCTCTCCTGCTTGAATAACAGTATCATTTTCAATATTCAGCCTGAAATAACCACGCCCGCTGATATCAATAATCGCCCGTGCGATCGTCGCTTCCATCGGGGCACCCGCACTACCAAACCGGCGGATTCCTGCTTTATCATTCAATGCCTGTTTAAACACTTTACCCAATACGATCCCGATATCCTCATTCGTATGATGAATATCGATCTGAGTATCTGACTTGATCACCTCAAGCTCCAGATCAAACAAACCATGAAACGCGAACAACTCGATCATATGATCCAGAAAACCGATACCGGTCTTGATCTCACAACGATCTCCCCTGCCATCGATATCTAATTTTGCCTTAATATGCGTTTCTTTACTTTTCCGTTCAACTGTACCAACTCTGGATCCCATAAATGCCCCCTGACTATTTAAATCTGACATTAACACTTTCAGCGTGTTTAACCAAACCCTCAATAAGTGCGATCTGTCTTAACGGCTCTTTCACTTTCTCCAAAGCCTTTCTTGAATACGAAATTAAATGGCTTGTTTTCATAAAATCGGAAAGACTTAATCCGGATGAAAATTTGGCAGTACCCAATGTCGGAAGCACATGACTTGGCCCCGCAATATAATCTCCTAACGGAGTAGGACTATACGGCCCAAGAAAAATAGCCCCTGCGTGACGGATCATCTTGGCTACACTCTTGGGATTATTGGTCAATATCTGTAAATGTTCCGGGGCGATCCTGTTAGCAATATCACAGGCCTCTTCCATATTTTTTGCGAAAACAACATTCCCTCCCTGAACCCGCCCTTTCACCTGGCGGATAAGCTGTTTCGAGGTAGAGATCAGCACGCATAATCCGCCCGCATGTTCCAACTGGGACTCAAAATCAGCGACCACATAATTCGGATCACTGAAGCGATTCGCAATGATCACAAGCTCTGTCGGGCCTGCCAACATATCTATATCAACGAACCCGAATAATTGACGTTTCGCTTCTGTCACATACGCATTCCCCGGGCCAACGATCTTGTCCATCCTAGGGACACTCTTCGTTCCAAACGCTAATGCCGCAACTGCCTGGGCACCGCCGATCTTATAGATCTCTTTCACATTCAATAAATTGGCCACCGCTAGAATATAGGGATTCACATGCCCATCTTTACCCGGGGGGGTTGCGATCACAATACGCTTGACCCCCGCGATCAGTGCCGGTACTACCGTCATATAAACAGAAGAGACTAAAGGCGCAGTGCCTGCGGGGATATAAACTCCAACTGAATCAAGCGGCTTATACTCCTCTTTCAATAAAATACCATCCGCACTCTTGATACAACACGGCCGCTTGATCTGTTTCCGGTAAAATGCCGTCACATTACCAATCACAAGTTTCAATGAAGCTATAAAATCAGGCGTAATATTCTGAAAAGCACTGCTGATCTCACTCTCCACAACACGCAGATCTTTCGCTGCGAGCTTCACACCATCAAATCGGCGCGTATACTTCAGAACCGCTTCATCCCCGTTCAAACGAATATCCTCGATCATCCGCTGAACTTTATCAACGGTACTTTGTCGACGATAATACAAATTCCGGTTATAAAGCGCTTCAATATTCTTACTATGAATTTTCAACAGCTTCATATCTTGATGCTCTCCTTAACGATCCCCGCCGCCTGATCGAACACGGCTAAGAGCTTTTGAGGGTCCTTACACCCTGCCTGTGCCATATTAGGCCTTCCACCGCCAGAACCACCGATCAACGGGGTCACCTTCTGGATAAGATCCCCGGCTTTGAGGCCTTTCTTCACCAGATCATCTGAAACAACAATGATCAGCGCGCCATCCTCGTCTGAACTCGCTGCCAATAAAGCCACCACAGTCGGACATTTCTGCTTAACAAGATCAGAAACCCGACGCAGCATATCCATATCCACACCTTTAAACAAATGAGCGATATAGGTAACCCCTGCCACAATATCCGCCTTCGCGATCACCCCAGCCAGACCACTCCTTATCACTTCAAAGTTCAAGTCGGACACAGCCCGTTGTAATTCTTTCACTCGTTTCGATTGTTGTTCAACACGCGCCGCTACTTCATCAGGCGAAGCTTTGAAAACAGCTGCGGCCTGCTCCAATTGCTTCTCCTTGGCGCGAACAAAATCTAATGCCCCTGTACCTGTAACAGCTTCCAGCCGACGGATCCCCTGAGCTACCGCCCCTTCCGAAATGATCTTGAACAAACCGATCTGACCGGTTGAATCCAAATGAGTTCCCCCACAAAATTCTTTTGAATACTCTCCCGCTGCTACCACTCGAACAGTTTCTCCATACTTCTCTGCGAAAAAAGCCAATGCTCCGCTTTGTTTCGCTTCTTCGATCGTCATCACCCTCTTTGATACCAGATCGCAGCGGCGAACAAAACTATTCACCGCATCCTCAACCTGCTCAAGCTCCTGTCGGCTAACACCTTTAGGATGCGTAAAATCAAACCGCAAACGGCTCTCATCAACAGAAGACCCCTGCTGCTTAATATGATCTCCCAATACCTGCCGCAACGCCGCCTGCAACAGATGCGTTGCTGTATGATTGCGCATAATAGCCATCCGACGCTCTCCGTCAATCGACGCTTTTACCGGATCGCCCGCTTTCATCGTTCCTTTAACAACCCCGCGATGAACAAAAACATCACTCTGCTTTTGGGTAGCTTTAACAACCAATGCGCCAGTTTTTCCCATCAACGTGCCTGTATCTCCCGCCTGACCACCTTGTTCCGCATAGAACGGACTTTGATCCAATACGATCGCAGCGGCATCGCCATCATAAGCCGCATCAACTTTTTCTCCCCCAATAAAGATCGCTGTGATCACTACTTCTGCCGAAGGTTGATCATGTCCGACAAAGTCAGTCTTGTTCAAACCCTTCACATCCACATCTCCAGCCAGAAAGACATCCCCCTGCATTTTACTTCCCGCCCGAGAACGTTCTTTCTGATCATTCATTAATTTCTCAACAATATCCTTCGCTTGCGCGATTATCCCTGCCGCATACTTATTTTCCACTGTTGCTAGAATAAGATTCATCGGCAACCCGAAAGTATCCCGGTAACGGAACATCAACGCACCAAGAACGTCGACTTTAACATCAGACCCCAACCGGCCGATCTCCACTATAAATTCAGGGACTTTCTCTCCATTCAATTTAATAACAGCCTCTTCAACCCTTTTCACAGCCAGTGTAATCTCTTCTGATTTCTCCACTAACTCAGGATATGGCGCTTTCATCACCGCAACAACAACGTTGACCAATGAATGAACCAAAGGCTTTTTGATCCCCGCCTGGATCATAATATTGGTCATATCCACAATCAACCGGCGCATCACATACCCCCTGCCTTCATTGGACGGGATAACTCCATCAGACAGGCCAAATGTGACCGCACGCAGATGATCTGCAATAACCCTGGTTTCCCGAAGGGATATTTGAGTATGCTCTGCCGCTACAACCTTATTGATCGCCGTAATAATATCAGCAAACAGATCTGACTCATAATTATTCTTTTTCCCCTGCATAACCGCTGTCAACCGCTCAAGGCCCATCCCTGTATCAATATTCTTCGCCGGAAGGGGTTCCAGGATTCCTCCATCTCTACGGTTAAACTGGGTAAAAACAAGATTCCAGACTTCACAAAAACGACCACAGCTGCAATCAGGATTACAATCAGGATTCTTACAATGATCAACTCCCCAATCAAAAAAGATCTCTGAACAAGGACCGCAAGGACCATTAGGGCCATTCAAACGTGCATTAGACGGCCAGAAGTTCGACTTATCGCCAAGCTTGACGATCCTGTCCGGAGCAAGTTGTATTTCAGTCCGCCAAATATTATACGCTTCCTCATCATCTTTATTGACCGACACCCACAGCCTTTCTCCGGGAATACTCATCACTGTCGTCAAGAATTCCCAAGCCCAGAGAATAGCTTCACGTTTAAAATAATCACCAAATGAAAAATTACCAAGCATTTCGAACATCGTATGATGAAAATCCGTTACCCCTACTTCAGGAAGGTCATCCGTCCGCAAGCATTTTTGCGAAGAAGCCGCCCGTGTAAACCCCGTCAGATGCCCCATGAACTGCGGCTTGAATTGCTGCATACCCGCCGTCGTAAACAGTACGGTAGGATCATCCTTGGGGACCAGGGAGTCACTCTCAGCGACTTTATGCCCTTTAGAACGATAAAACTCCAGATACTTTGTCCTGATCTCATGTCCTGTCATAAATCCCTTATCACCTTATTGATCGAAGCTAACGAAAAGCCGCGGCGTACCAGATAATCGAATATCCGCTTCTTTCTTTTTAACGGATCCACCACTGTGCCTAACCTGATCCGTCGCTGAGCTAAAGAACGGACCAAACTTTCTTCATCATATTCCGGCTTGAATGATTCCCATAAGGCCGCCATAGTATCCTTGGATATCCCTTTCTCCCCCAACTCACGAGCCACCCGACTATATCCATATTTCTTTAAACGGCCCTGCATCCAGCATTTGGCAAAAGCAACATCATCAATATAACCCAATGCTTTCAATTCTTCGGTCAGCTTTAATGAAATTTCGGCAGTATACCCTTTATTCCGCAGCTTGCTGATCAACTCAGCCTCACTTCGCGGCCTTAATTTAAAAAGGCGAAGGGCGTACCCCTTCGCCTTTTTCATTAATTCTTCTGTATTGACCACGTCCACACGAATTACTCCGCTGACTTCTTGGTCTCAACTTTAACCGGCGCGTCTTTAGCCTTCGCCTTCTCAACGATCAACTTTTCAAGTTTATGCGCCGCTTTCTGATTTTCATCAAAGAATTTCTTCGCATTATCACGCCCCTGCCCTACACGCTCACCTTCAAACGTGAACCAGGTACCGGCTTTGTCCAGCACATTAAATTTCACTCCAAGATCCACAAGGTCGCTGGATTGAGAAATCCCTTCATTAAAATATATCTCAAACTCTGCATCCCGGAACGGAGCGGCAACTTTATTCTTGACAATCTTGGCCCGAACCCGATTGCCTACAACTTCATCACCCTTCTTGATGGACTCGATCCGACGAAGATCAATACGCACAGACGCATAAAACTTTAACGCATTTCCACCCGTTGTAGTTTCAGGATTACCAAACATCACTCCGATCTTCATACGGATCTGATTAATAAAGATGATCGTTGTATTCGATTTACTGATAACGGCCGTCAATTTGCGCAGGGCTTGAGACATCAAACGAGCATGAAGCCCCATATGACTATCACCCATCTCCCCATCGATCTCTGCCTTAGGCGTTAACGCCGCAACAGAATCAATAATAACAAGATCAACCGCATTAGAACGAACCAAGGTCTCTGCGATCTCCAACGCCTGCTCACCTGTATCTGGCTGAGATATCAGAAGATCGTCCAACTTAACACCGATTTTCGCTGCATAGGAGGCATCGAACGCATGCTCGGCATCAATAAAAGCGGCTGTCCCTCCTTTTTTCTGAATCTGCCGGATAATACTAAGCGTTAAAGTCGTCTTACCTGACGACTCCGGCCCAAAGATCTCCACAACACGGCCGCGCGGAATACCTCCCACTCCTAACGCGAGATCAATTCCAAGCGAACCTGTCGGAATAGAATCGACATCGGCACGGACTGTACCATCCAACTTCATGATCGACCCTTTACCAAACTGCTTTTCGATCTGGGTCAAAGCCAGGTCAAGCGCCTTGCGACGATTATCCAACTCCGCCGGTGTTAACCCCGTCTTCTTTACTTCACTCATAAAACCTCCCATTTAAATCATTCATATTGTTGGGGGGATAGTAATTATACTGAATGAGGTAAAAGTTGTCCAGTTACCTTTTTACAAATGAAACTA
>DYOU01000025.1 GCA_020720365.1 Candidatus Elulimicrobium sp. | reverse complement strand
CATGTTTCGACACAACGAGTTACATAAAAACTTGCACCCTTAATACGAAAGACCTGATTAATTTTGAGCCAATCAATTGTCCATAGGCGCAGAGAATGATTGCTCCGCTCAAGGGTTCAACAAGGAGAAGGTATGAAGAAAATCTATGATATAGGAGTCATCGTTGTCATGATCGTAATAACAGGGGTCTGTGTGGTGGGGCAAAGGAAGGTTTTTGCTCAGGCGGTTGATCAACAACCGCCAGCACAAGTTGAACCGGTGCAACCGGCAGAGCCAACGCCTCCACCACCTCCGCCAGAGAATGGTATTCAGAAGCTCACGTATGAGAGTGGTGCGTTAAAGAGTGAACGTTCGTTTAAGAATGGTAAGGCGGATGGTAAGGCGGTTATTTATTATGAAAGTGGGAAAGTGATGACGGAGGTTGCCTATAAAAATGGTAAACGTGATGGTATTCAGCGCAGTTATTATGAAAATGGGAAGCTTCAGGAAGAGATGGAGTTAACTTATGGGAAACTGAATGGTTTTCATAAAGAATATAATGAGCAAGGAGCTTTAATATCAGAAAAGCATTATGATTCCGCTGTTCTGCTGGAGGAAAAGAAGTAAGGTGTTCGAGCCTGCCTTAACGCATTATTTCGCCCTCTTTGATCAGGGATCGATGATAAAGCCTTGTCGACAGAATTGAAAAAACCTGTATACTGATAGGTGCCATGACGCATTCTCTTGTAACAATATTAAAAAATGAATGGCGCGGGATCCTGTTAGCCATCCTGATCGGTCTGGTTGCGTATTCTATTCAGGAATTGACTCGTTCCGCTTTTGCAGACCCCCTTCTAGTGGCAATGATGATCGGTATTATTTTACGGAGGAACATTAAAGATGATCCCCGGTTTGATGCCGGATTCCGGACAGCGCCTAAAATATTCATTCCTATTGGTGTTATTTTTTACGCAGCGCAAAACCTGAATTTTATGGAGTACGCGGAAGTGGATTACCGGATCATTGCATTGTTGATTGTTGTTATTGTTGTGTACTTCGGGTCGATCCTGTTCTTGGGAAAGAGCCTTAAACAGAAGACGAAGATTACCTATTTGATCGCTACCGGTTCTGCGATTTGCGGGGCTTCGGCTATTGCGATTACTTCTCCGGTGGTGGATGCGGAACCGGATGACATCTCGATTTCTTTGTTTTCAGTTGCCGTGGCGGGGTTGGTGGGGCTTTTTATTATTATTCCATTCCTGGGGACTTTGTTGGGACTGACCAATAAGGTTTTTGCTTTGCTGGCTGGTTCCGTGTTGCAGTTTACGGGCTTTGTTAAAGCGGCTGTTTCACATATGCTTTTTGCGGTTGAAGAGATCCCTGCCAAAGAAGCCGTGGCACTTGCATTGTCTGTGAAGACGGTCCGTTATTTGGGTTTACTGATCGCATTGCCGCTTTTTGCCAGCCTATTGAAGAAGCGCGTGTTCTTTCCCTGGTTCCTATGGGCGTTCCTTGGCGCTGGTTTAATAGGAAGCTGGATATACTCATCAGATAAAATTTATTATACGCAAGTTTTATTGCCGGTTATCAAGCCGGTGTATAACATTGCGTGGTCGATCGCTTTGGCGGCGATCGGGTTGAACGCGGATATAAAGAATCTTTTAAGCAATAACGGGATGAAGGCGCTTGTTATGGCTTTCGCGGGGTTCATGGCAGCGATCATTACATTTTTTATCGGGATGCAATTGATCCTATGAGCAGGCATAAATCCAGTTTAAGAAATAATATTATTATCGGGTTTGTCCTGATCATTGTGGTCGGTGGCACGGTGAATATCAGTCTGATGCAGGTTCTTTTGGAAAAAGCGCTGTTGAATAAAGGGATCGATCAGGCCGTAGTAACGAGTGTATTTCGGCAGTTTGTGATGATGAGTACGGGTATTAATATTCTCGGGATCATTGTTGCTATTGCTGTTTCAACGTTCTTTTCGAAACGGATCACCGGGCCGATCCTGGAATTAGCTGAGAAAGTCAGGTCTTTTTCCGGTGGGGACAGGGATATCCGGATCGTCGTTGACAGTGAAGATGAGATCGGCGAGCTGGCGGCTTCTTTCAATCAGATGGTAGAGAACCTTCAGCGGACGACAACGTCGATCGATGCCCTCAATAAGGAAATTGTTGAGCGCAAGACGGCGGAAGCAGGGCTTAAAACAGCTTTAACCGAGATTAGAAATGTTCAAGCCCAATTGCTGAGGACGGGGAAGATGGCATCTATTGGCCAGTTGGCGGCCGGAGTGGCGCATGAGATCAATAATCCGGTTGGTTTTATAAGGGCCAATTTGGATGTGCTTCAGATCAGTGTGAGTAAATTATTCGCTGTCATTGATAGTTTTGAACAACTTGCCCGGGTGAGGGGGATGGGAGGTCAGGAAGGTTTCCATCGGGTAGATGCCTGCCTGGAGGCGTTGGTCAATAATAAGGAAATCGCTTATTTGAAAGGTGATCTGCCGCTTATGATCAATGAGTGTCTGGAGGGGACAGTCCGTATCAAGAACATTGTGCTCAGCTTAAGAACTCTTTCACATCCGAAAGTGGAAGAGCGTTACCCGACGAATGTGAATGATGAGGTAGATAAGGCGTTGGTGTTGGTTGGCGGTGAGATCAAGTATAAGTGTGAATTGGTGAAGGAATTAACGGACGTGCCGCAGGTGAAGGCAAATCCTTCACAACTTCAGCAGGTATTCATTAATGTTTTGATGAATGCTTCGCAGGCCATTGAAAAGAACGGGATCATTATGATCCGGACTTATTGTAAAGATCATTTTGTGTGTATTGATGTGGCGGATAACGGGAAAGGGATCTCGCCTGAAGTGATCGATCAGATCTTTGATCCTTTTTATACATCAAAGTCGGTAGGAGAGGGGACCGGTCTTGGTCTTTCGATCGTTTACGGCATCATCGAGAAGCATGGGGGAACGATCGATGTTAAAAGCCAGCTGGGTCAGGGGACAACATTTACTATTCGCCTGCCGCTGGAATAAATTTTTAGAATTAATCCTATCCAATAAAATTTCTTTTTGCTAGACTAATTCAAAATCAAATAAAAATCATTCAAGCAACAGCCGAATTCAGGTTTTTTTGAGTTCTAAACAAGGAGGATACAGTGAAATTTCGTTTATTATTGGTTGTTTTATCTATTGTAATGCTGACAGGTTGTGCGACAACTCAAAACAAGGTTGCCCCGGTCAATCAGATTCAGAATCAGGTGGTTGATCTGGAACAGCGTATGGAAGAGCAGGAGAAAGAGATCGTTGACCTTAAGTATGAAGTCAAAGATCTAACGAGTAAGCTGGAAAGCAAGGGGCAGATGATCGTGGAGACTTCGGAACCGTATGCGTATTCCGCAAAGTCCGCGCCTGTTGTTTCAGTGAGTGATTCAAATGAAATGATCCGCGTGGCTGTTGCGCCTTCAGAGATCCAGAAAGCGCTCAAGGGCGCAGGTTTGTATGAAGGTAAGATCGATGGCAGGATCGGCCCGAAGACCAAGGCGGCTGTTGTTGAGTTTCAGAGAAAGCATGGCTTAAAAGCAGACGGCGTGATCGGGCAGAAAACATGGGCCGAGATGAAAACGTATTTGAGTGAATAAAAAGCTTGGTTCAATCTTAATAGTGGAGAGCTTTATCAACCTCCTCAGGCTTTAGGGTTTGGGGAGGTTAATTTTTTATGAGCCTGATACTGACAGTCACCTTGAATCCTTCGCTAGATAAGACCGTTCAGGTCACCCGCCTGATGCCGGGAAGGGAGATGCGCGTGCAGGGCCTTCGCACGATCGACGGAGGTAAGGGTGTCAATGTGGCGCGGGCGTTAAGTAATTTGGGAGTCCCGTCACTATCTTTGACGCTGAAGGATCTGGTCCCTGAAGTTTCGCCGCGGGTGAACACGACTGTTGTGGAAGTGGATGGGCGGTATACTCGATTTCTGGAGCCGGGGACTTGTTTGACTGACCAAGAGTGGAAGGGTGTGGAGCGTTTGTTGCTTGGCCGTTTAAAGGATGTATCGATCGTTATTTGGGCTGGTAGCCTACCGTCTTCTGCGCCGGTAGTGCTGTATGGGCGATTGATCCAGGCGGCTCGTCAGAAGGGTGTTTGTTCTGTTCTTGATTCCAGTGGCGAGGCATTACGCTGCGGGATTAAAATGCAGCCCTGGGGGATCAAGCCGAACAGGGCTGAGGCTGAAGAGTTCCTGGGGATGTCCATTCGATCTGGCCGTGCGGTCAGGAAGGCTTTGCAAATCTGTGTTGGATATGGTATGAAAAGAGTCCTGTTATCTTTGGGTTCTGATGGTTTGGCAGGGACTGACGGGAAAGAAATGTGGATGGCACGGGGCCCTCGGCTCGATGGCTGTTCGGTGGGTTGTGGGGATGCTGCTTTAGCGGGATTCCTTTCAGCACAGACGGGCGGGCTGTCTTTTAAGGAAACAGTCATGCGTGCCGCGGCTGCCGGCACGGCTAATGTCGGCTTGAATGTGCCGGGGGGTATCAGCAAAAAGAAAGTCAGGGAGATGCGACAGAAGATCAGGATGGAGAAAATATAATATGTCGATTATTGATCAGGAAGAACGTATCAGTAAATTAAAACGGATGAATAATCCGACGAGCAAGGAATTGCGGGTTCGGGCATCCGGTGCGGCCAAGGATTTCAAGTCTTCGTGGGTGAGTTTTGCCCAGGTGCTGCATTCTATTCGTCAGGACAAGCTTTATGAATATTGGGGTTATGAGAAGTTTGAGCAATATGCGGAACGGGAATTGGGATTAAAAAAGCCTATGGCTCTGAAGCTGGTGAAGACGTATCAGTTTGTGGAGCAGCAGGAGCCCGCGTATTTGAAAGAAGAGTTTATGGCGTCGCGTGAGCCATCGGTGCTGCCTGAAATTGACGCGATCAATGTCCTGCGGCTTGCCAAGAATCGCAAGGAATTGACCAAACAAGATTTTCAGGAATTGCGCAAACAAGTGTTCGATAAAGGGCAGAATGCGGCCTTGCTTCGGAAAGACCTGACAACAATGATCAGGGAGCGTAAACAGCTTGATCCTGAGGAAGAGCGTGAGCAGCGGAATATGGCGGCTCTGCGTCGTTTTCTGAACGCGATCCGCTCTTTCAAGAAAGATGCTGAGACGTTGAAGATGGTGAAAGCGGATGTGATGAAGAAGGCGGACGAGCTTTTTCGGGACCTGGAATCGCAATTGGATTGACTTTGGTTTTTGAAAGGTTGTTATGGAAATCAGTAAACCTCTTATTATTATGGATCTTGAGACGACGGGCGTCTGGATTGAAAAAGATCGTATCATTGAGATCGCGATGATCAAATTGACGCCTTCCGGGGTAAAAGAAACGTATCATCAACGGGTTAATCCGTTGATGCCGATACCGAAGGTAGTGCAGGAATTGACCGGTATTACAGACGCGGATGTTAAGGAAGCTCCTGTTTTCAAGACGATCGCTAAAGAAGTTTCCGCTTTCATTGGGCATGCGGATATAAGCGGTTTTAATGTGGATAAATTTGATATTCCTTTACTGGAGCGTGAGTTTGTAGATGCGGGTGTGGTTTTTACGATGACGCATCGGGTTGTTTACGATGCGCAGAAAGTATATCATTTGAATCAGAAGAGAGACCTGACCGCGGCCTATGCTTTTTATTGTGGAAAACCTTTGGAAGGTGCTCATTCGGCGTTAGCGGATACGGCGGCGACTTTGGAGATCCTTGAGGCTCAGGTGAAGGCGTACGGCAGAGGGGATGGTTCGCTGGATGTGTTGGCCAGGTTTGTTTATCCGGAACGCAGTGAGTTTTATGATAGCGAGCGCAAGTTCCGCTGGTGGAATGGGGAGCTTTACATGATGTTTGGTAAATATGCCCGGAAAGAAAGCTTGCGAGAGATCGCGCGCAAGGATGCCGGTTATCTGGAGTGGATGCTGGGCAAGGATTTTACCGATGAAGTTAAGTCGCTGGTGGAGAGGGCGCTTAAAGGCCAGTTCCCGAAGTTTGAAGAGCGGATGGAAGCTCCTGTTGAAAAGCCTTGAGTGTGCGCGCGGAAAGCATTAGAATAGAAAAAACTGATTTTATTATTTCTGTTTCTTAATTCAAGGAGGCTTGTGTATGGCTGGTGGAAAAAGAAATGAAGTATGGATCATTGCTCTGCTGCTAGTTGTGGCCGTTGTCCTGGGTGTGTTGGCTTTTACAAAAGAGCAACCTCGATCAGTGACAGTGACCTCTCAGGATATGTTGAGTGAAACCATTTCTTCGTCGGG
Organism: Candidatus Elulimicrobium sp.; assembly: GCA_020720365.1. Lineage (GTDB taxonomy): Bacteria > Omnitrophota > Gorgyraeia > Zapsychrales > Fredricksoniimonadaceae. The sequence continues at coordinate 15,682 of DYOU01000025.1, read as the reverse complement.
TGTTAAGCCGGCTCATTCCGAAGCTGATCAGGCGGCGGTTGCAGCTGTCAAGCCTGTTTCGTCTATTGTCCTGCCGCCGCAGGTATTAAATTCCAGGGATTCATTCGCGATCCAGGTCTATTCTTTCAAAGATAAGGCACGTGCAGCGGCCGCGCTGGAAAAGCTGAAAGCTAAAGGTCTGCAGTCCTACGTGATGGAGAGTGACCTGGGGGCTCGCGGGGTATGGTACCGCGTAAGGGTGGGTTCGTTCTCAACTGAAGAAGAAGCCAGGAAGGTCCTTGAAGTTGTTATCAATGAATTTAAAAGCGGAATTATCGTTACGGAGTAATTTTATGAAAAATGCGTATTTGGTCGTTGGTATTTTAAGTGTATTCTTCCTGGCAGGGTGTGGGACAAAAGTGATCCGTAAAGAGCCTGCGGAGATAGTTGACCTTTCCGGGCGTTGGAATGATTCGGATGCTCGTATGGCCGCTGAAGAAATGATCAAGAGCTGCCTTGAGACGGCCTGGCTGTCAGATTTTAATAAGGAAAAAGGCCGGGATCCTGTTGTGATCGTAGGGACGATCAATAATCGCAGTTATGAACACATTAATGCGATGGTTTTTGTGGAAGATCTCGAGCAGACGCTGGTGAATTCCGGTAAAGTGCGGTTTGTGGCATCGAGTCCGGAGCGTGGTGAGGTGCGGGATGAACGTGCGGATCAGCAGTTGAATGCCTCGCTGGAAACCCGTACGGCTTTGATCCAGGAGACCGGCGCTGATTTTATGTTGCAAGGTTCGATCAATGCGGTGAAGGATGAGGTTAAGGGGCAGTATGCTATTCTTTACCAGGTTAATCTGGAATTGGTGAATATGATGACGAATGAGAAGGCATGGATCGGTCAGAAAAAGATCAAAAAGCTGGTCAAGCGTCCGCAGTATTCAATGTGAAACGCCGGCCTTTACGGTTATGTCATCAAATGAACGTCCTGTTGATCCTGTCGGTAGTATTCCTTTCCTCATGCGCTAGTTTTTCCGGGCCGGCACTTCAGCCGGAGATCAGAGGGCTTGTGGCGGCTGACCGGATGAAGCTGGCGGTGGATAAGTTGAGTGCCCAATCGGCCGCTTACGGCCAAGGCAATTACTTGCTGTATTATCTCGACCGCGGTCTGGTGGAATATTATGCCGGGCTGAATGCGCAGAGTATCCTCAGTTTTGAGAAAGCCAAGATCAGGTTCGAAGAGCTTTATACGCAGTCATTGTCCAAGGAAGCTTTGAGCTGGACGGTGAATGATTATGCATTACCGTATCGGGGTTCTGATTATGAGTATTTGCTGATCAATGTATTCCAGGCATTGAATTATCTGGCTTTAGGGAATGTTAATGAAGCGTTGGTTGAAGCGCGGGACATGGATTCCAAATACGGGGTGATAGAGAAAATCGCGGGTGCGGCCAAGCGTCAGCGGTTTGAAGATAACGGATTCGCCCGGATGTTCATGGGGTTTGTGTATGAGTCGACCGGCAGGCCTGAATATCGGGATAGTGCGAGTCTGTTCTATCGGCAGGCTGCGGATGTTTATCAGGAATATTATGGGGGCGGGTATGCCCCTGAAATCCTTCAGGATCGGCTGCGCGCGGCCACTGCCGGAGAGCGGAATTCCCGTCAAGCTGTGGTCTATGTTTTTCAGTTGGCGGGCCTTGCTCCGCTTAAGTCTTCTGAAATGATCCCTGTGCCTGTGGATGGGGAATTCATCGTTCCGATCGCTTTCCCAAAGTTTAATAAACGTGATTATGAAACCCGTCAGGGGGTATTGACAGCCGAAGGGCCCGTTGGCGTCAAGCATGTTGTTCCGACGGAGCTTGGTGTGAGCATTGAAGAACTGGCGGTTAAAGACCTTGAATCACGTAAGGCGATCGTGCTTTCCAAGGCTGCTTTGAGGCCGGCGTTGAAATATCTGATCGAGCGTAAGCAGAAAGAGAATATTGAGAAGAAATTCGGTCGAATGGCAGCGGATATTTTTGGACTATTCGGTAGTTTGTATAATATTCTTTCTGAAAGAGCGGATCTGAGAAGTTGGCAGACCTTGCCGGCAGAGATACGGGTGGCTCGTTTAACGCTTGATCCTGGGGACTATCAGTTGCGTGTGGAGCACCTGGCAGGAGATGGCTCGACGCTAGAGTCTTCAGACCTTGGGTTTCGTTCCGTTGAGGCCGGAAATACGTATTTTTTCGTCAGTCGGGCACGGCGGTAAGTTCTCAGATAAACTCCAGAAAAGTCTTTTCCTGACAAGGGCACTTGGATATAATAGATGTTATATTTGAAATCAACTATGTTAACAAGGAGTGGTATATGAAAAAAAGTGTTATTATTCTATTAATGGTCCTGGCGTTGGCGGGTTGTACAGGCACACAAAAGGGTGCGGGAATTGGGGCATTAGCCGGAGCTGGATTAGGTGCGATCATTGGGTATCAGAGCGGCCATGCGGCTGAAGGTGCATTGATCGGTGGCGCGGTGGGCGCTGCAGGCGGAGCTCTGGCAGGGGATGCTATGGAAGAAGAGAAAGATAAATGAACGGGGTTTATGAAAATACTTATAGTCGACGATTCCTTGCTTGATCGCAAACTTTTATCCAGATCTCTGACCAATGCAGGCGTTAAGAATGAGATCCTTCAGGCGGAGAATGGAGAAGCGGCATTAGGCATTATTGCGCAGCATATGGATGAGATTTGTTTAATGTTCTGTGATTATCAAATGCCGAATATGTCGGGCATTGAGTTGATGGAAGGCCTTGTGAGCGTTCCGGCGACCGCCAGGATCCCCATTATTATGATCACGGCTTCAGCGAACGAAGAAAGTAAGCAGGCGGCGTACGCGGTTAATCCGAATTTGGCGGGTTATATTGTTAAACCGTATAAACCTGAAGAGATCCTGGCGGCTATGAAACCGTATGTCCAATTCTAAGCCGGACATTTTTTTCGACGGAGAGAATCAGGATCTTTGGCTTTTGTCGAAGATCCTTATTTCTGCTGTCAAGAAGTTGCTTGCTCAAAAGGGTGATATTTATCTTTCCCAGGATCCGATCGTTTATGAGAAAGAGATCGTTCCTTTTGCCGGACGTATGCGCATAGATGGGCTGGAAAAGTTCGGCGCTCGCACGATCGTATCCGCGATCAGTTTTTATATGGATAAAGGGCATATGGACAGCCAGCGAGCGCTGGGTGCTCTCGTTGTTTATATTCCGGAAGATTATATTGCCCGTTTCATGTGGCTTTTGGGGTATGGGCGTATTGATGAAGATGATGAAGCAGAGATCCTGGATTCCTGTGGTACGGCAGCTAATCTTATCGCCGGATTTTTTGTTAAAGAGCTTTCTTCTTTCGGGTATATTCATTTGGAAATGTCCCATTTTGAAACCTTTATTAATTCATCCATTAATGGTATTGATTTTTCACCAGCGGAAGTTGTGAAGCATGAGATGGCGTTCTTCATCCGTGGTGATAAACGGTTGGTGATGGAGCTGACAATGGGGCGTCTGCAGAGCTATTGATCTGGGGCATTGAAGAGGGCGGATTCATGGAAAAAAATATAAAGAAAATATTGATCGTAGATGATGATCCTACATTTATGCTGTTATTGAGCCGCTATTTAACCGAGAACGGATATCAGGTCCTTTCCTCCAGTGACGGAGAAGAAGCCTTGAAGAAGCTGGAGGTTGAGCATCCGGATCTTATTTTGCTTGATGTTGTTATGCCTAAAGTGAACGGATATGACTTTCTTTTTCAAATGCGCAAGATTGAGGGGGTATTGAGTATCCCGATCATTGTGCTTACATGTAAAACGGAATTGGTGGATATTTTTAAAGTGGAAGGAGTGCGAGAATATCTCATTAAGCCCTTTCCGCAAAAAGAATTGTTGGAGAAGATCAGAAAGCATATCGGCATCTAAGTAGTTCTCTTAAGATTGTTGAAGAATGTAAAAAAGGGCCTTTCATGAAAATGTCGAAATCATGGGTAACAATTCTTCTGGTTGGAATTATTGTTGGCGGATTCAGTGTTGGAAAACTTTATAAAGAGCAGGAACGGAGTGCCCGGTTGACGGTGCTGAAGAATTCGGCGCGTGTAAAAGGAACGGAGGGCGCTCCGGTCCGGATCATTGAATATACTGATTTCCAGTGCCCGGCCTGTTCTAATGCCAATGCCTTGATGGAGAACATGTTCGAACTTTATAAAGAGAAAATATTCGTTGAGCATAAACATTTTCCGTTAGCGATGCATCCTCACGCCCGGCGGGCATCCATCTTTGCCGAGTGCGCGGCGGAACAAGGCCGGTTCTGGCTTTTTCAGGATGTTCTTTTTAAGAGTCAGACCAGTTGGAGCCGGATGGTGTCGATTGATGCGTATTTCTCGGAATTAGCGGTCTCATTAGGCCTTGACGGGGCACGGTTGCTGGCGTGCGTTAACAGCCCGGCGGCGGATATGCGCGTGAAGAAGGATATTGATGATGGTTATGCCCTTCAGGTAAAAGCCACGCCAACATTCTTTGTGAATGGCAAGATGTTTGTGGGAGGCCCGTTGATGGTTCAGGAAGTGGAGTCTATCGTCGGGAAGAAATAATATGTTTATTATTCGTCTCATGCTTGGGGGGTTGTTTATTATTTCCGGCGGGGAGAAAGTCCTCGGGCCTCTGCAGAATTTTCTTTATGTGATCAGTGCGTATCAGGTGTTCCCTCCGCCGTTGGATCAGGCCGCGGCCCTGGTTTTTCCATGGGTTGAGCTGGCGATCGGGTTTTGTGTCTTTCTTGGGCTTTGGCTCAGGACGGCTTTGGCGGGGCTTTTGCTGATGTCGTTGGCGTTAATGGCGATTGTCGGACAGGCCGTCATTCGGCAATTGCCGTTGGATAGTTGCGGCTGTTTTGGGGAGCTTATACATCTTCCATTACAGGGAGTCTTCTTTCTGGATCTTTCGGTCTTTGTACTTACCCTTCTTTGTCTGATCAATATTAGGAAGACATCTTTTTTTTCGCTGGATCAGATGTATGCCCTCCCTAAAAGTGAATAAATTAATTATTATATTAATGGGGTTATGCTGGATGGCTTCTTTCTCGTATGCGGATGGTAATCTTAAGACAGCACGTTTGGCCGGTAGCTGGTATCCGGGGCAACCATCTGAATTAGCTCAGATGATCAACGGCTTTCTGGCTGCCGCAGAAGCTCCTGCCGCCTCCCGGCAGATAGGTGTTTTGATATCACCTCATGCGGGGTATGTCTTTTCTGCGCCGGTTGCGGCGTATGGTTTCAAGGCGGCCATGAACCAGAAAGTTTCTACAGTTATTATTCTGGCGCCGAGCCATCATTTTTCTTTCACTGGAGCATCGGTCTGGGCTGAGGGCGCTTTTGAAACACCTTTAGGGCGGGTCACGATCGATCAGGAGCTTGCCGCCAGGATCCTTGCGTATGACAGCCGGTTTACGTTCAGAAAAGATGTTTTTGAAGGGGTCTCGGGCAGGCCTGAAAATTCAGTCGAAACTCAGATCCCTTTTATTCAGCAGGTTTTTCCTTCAGCCAGGATCGTACCGGTTATTCTGGGGTATCCTCCGGATGGAGGATCTATCCGTGTTTTGGTGGAGGCACTGGTTGCGGCCGTGGGTGATCGTGAAGATGTTCTGGTGAATGTCAGTGTTGATCAATCGCATTTTCATACAGATGCTGAAGCGCGCCAGATCGATGAGCGAGGGTTAAGGGCTGTTTCTGCAATGGATGTTGAAGCTTTATGGCAGGGGCATGAGAAGGGGTTGATGGAAGTTGACGGGTTCCATGTTGTCACGGCGGCGATACTCTACGCGAAACAACGCGGATTTAATAAAGCCAGGGTTTTAAAGTATGCGACTTCAGCGGATGTGACGGGAGATCAATCTCGAGTTGTTGGGTATGCTTCGGCGGTGGTTTATAAGGAAGAGCCGTCAGAGGTCGGAGCATTGAATATAGCGCAGAAGGCGCGCTTGATCACGGTAGCAAGAGATACGGTAGAGAAATTTGTCCGGACAGGAAAGGTTTTAGAGGTTCAAGAGGCGGATCCCCGGTTGCAGGTTCCTGAGGGGGCGTTTGTTACGTTGCATAAGGGGAGGGCGTTGCGCGGCTGTATCGGTAATATTTGGGGGCAGGGGCCTCTTGTTCAGACCGTGCGCGATATGACGGTTGCCGCTGCTTCTGAGGATCCCAGGTTCCCGGCGGTTACGGCGGCAGAGCTGTCAGGCATCAGGATAGAGGTTTCTGTCCTGTCAACGCCGCAGCTGGTGCGCAGTGTTGATGAGATCGAGCTCGGGAAACACGGGGTTATTGTGTCGCGAGGGCAGCATAATCGCGGGGTTTTTCTACCGCAGGTAGCAACGGAGACAGGCTGGTCGAAGGAGCGCTTCTTGTCTGAACTATGTTCGCAAAAAGCCGGGTTACCGGCGGATTGCTGGAAACAATCCGGCATTCGCCTTGAAACGTTTACAGCCGATGTTTTTGGTGAGGAATGATATCTAATAGAGCTAAATGAGATGAAAGGTTCTTATGGGGAAGAAAAATAACAGCAAGACCAGGACCAAAGAAGATCTGAAGCCGCCTTTCTTGTCACAGCGGCAGAGAAAGGTTTTTTTGATCGTTATTGTCGCTATGTTCATTCTGGTTCCCGTTGTGGATAATTTTCGTTGTAAGGCGGCGTGTTTGAAGAAAGTCAAGACGCCGTATCCTGAAATTGCCTGTAAATATCAGTGCCCCTGGCCATGGGCCAGGAATCAAAAATGAACAATCCCGAATCACGGACGATCTGGCTTTTTACGGGTCTTGTTATCGCGATCGGATTAGTGGCCCTTTACAGCGCGACTTTTGAGAATGTGCGTGTGACACGCCAGGTTTTTTATGACCAGTTACTTTGGTCGGCATTGGCGTTGGGTGTTATGTTCGTGATCAGCCGCATCAGCTACCGGTTCTTTTATGACAGTGCTTATGTGATTTATGGAATCAGTGTTGCCTTATTGATCGCCGTCCTGTTCTCCGGGCGTTCGGCGCTGGGAGCTACGCGCTGGTTCGATCTCGGTTTCTTTTCTTTTCAGCCGTCGGAAGTATCGAAACTGGCCGTTATTATGATGCTTGCCCGGTATTTTAGTTCCAGTAATGAGATATTCTCATTTAATGTGCGCGGGGCTGTTCGTGCTGCGTATGAAGATCTGCTTTTCCCTTTTATTCTTGTCTTGATCAGTTTTGCTCTGATCTTTAAACAGCCGGACCTGGGGACGGCTTTATTGATCCTGGGTATTTTCATTGTGATGGTTTATGCCTCTGGCGAGGAAATTGGCCCTTTTCGAATTTTTATGGGAGCTTGCGCGGGATTGGTCCCGGTTGGCTGGCACTTTTTGAAAGATTACCAGAGGGACAGGGTCCTGGTATTTATGAATCCGAATGCCGATCCGCTGGGAGCCGGGTATACGATCATTCAGTCGCGGATCGCCGTTGGATCAGGTCAGATGTTCGGTAAGGGCTGGCTTGCCGGAACCCAGAATCAGCTTAATTTTCTTCCAGAGCGGCATACGGATTTTATTTTTTCTGTGATTGGAGAAGAATGGGGTTTCCTGGGGGCTTTGTTCCTTCTGGTTTGCTTTCTTGTATTGATCTGGACCGGGTTACAGATCGCGGAGCGGGTGAAAGACCGGTTTGGGCATATGGTTGCCGTTGGGATCGTAACGATCCTTGCATTGCAGGTCGTGATCAATATCAGCATGACCGTTGGGTTAAGCCCGGTGGTTGGAATTACGCTGCCATTCATCAGTTATGGGCGTACTTCATTCATGGTTTTTGCCGTTCTGATGGGTATTCTTTTGAATTTGAGTTCCAGGCGGTCCGCGCAATGAACGGGTATTAAATCAAATCGGCGGCAGAGTTGACATCCATTATTAAATTAAGTAAAGTAGTCTTTAATTAGAGCTGATTATTGCTGAAATTTCTTTCAGCAGGTTGTCTTGTATAAATTGCATATTTTTTGATGAAGGTCGCATGCGCTACGAACGGGCTTCAAATAAGCATTTAGGGGAACTTTTATTGGAACGCGGCATCATTGCCCGTGACCATTTACAGAAGGCACTGGAATATCAACAGGAGCATGCGGGGGTTCTTTTCGGTGAAGCGTTGATCAAGCTGGGATATGCGACTGAAGAGGATATCGCACAGGCTATTACCAGTCAGTATGGCTTTCCGTATCTTCCGCTTGCCAATTATGAGATCGATATTGAGGTCGCCCGTGCTGTTCCCGGGAATGTGTGTGAGCAGTTTTGTCTGATCCCTATTGATAAGATCGGAAAAAGTTTGACGCTGGCGATGTCCAACCCGTTGAATATCAAGGCGGTTGAAGATGTGGAGCTTCTTTCGGGGTGTACGGTGCAGGCGTTTGTCAGTACGACGACTGATATCCGTAACGCTATTAAAAAATATTATAGCGGGGATTAATGCCGACATTAAAAGAGCGGATCAAGTCCATCCTGCTTCGCGATGATATCCTGAGCGCTTCTGACCTGGCGCGCGCGATCGAAGAACAGGAAACTACCGGCGGGGAATTAAGCAAGATCCTGGTCCGTATGGACCTGATTGATGAAGAGCAGCTGGCTTTTCTTTTGAGTGAAGGCCTGCATCTTCCGGTTATTAATATTGCCCGTTTAAAGATCGACCCTGCTGTAGTTAATTCTCTTCCGATCGATATTCTCAAGAAATATAATATTTTGCCTGTATCTCGGATCGGTGACAACCTGTCACTGGCGATGGTGGATCCGCTCAATATTTTTGCTATTGATAATGTGAAGGCGCTGACAGGACTTACGATTACACCGATCATTGGCCGGCTAAAGGATATTGCGAGCGCGATCGATCAATATACGACCCCTAAATCAGGAGAGTCTTTTGACAAGATCCTGCGTGATATCAAGGATGCTGAAGATGTGGAGCTGGTCCATGAGGGCGATGAAAAGCCTGATTTCAAAGAGATTGAGAATATCACTCAGGAAGCACCGATCATTCGTTTGACGAATATGATCGTGCGTCAGGCAGTGGCCGCCAAAGCAAGCGATGTGTTCATTGAGCCTTTGGAAAAGCATTTACGTATCCGTTACCGTATCGATGGAGTGTTGCGCGAGATCGATCGCATGTCGAAAGTCCTGCATTTCCCGATCGTATCACGTATCAAGGTAGTGTCCAGTCTGGACATATCCGAGCATCGGTTGCCTCAGGATGGCCGTTTTAAGTCGGTGCTGGAGGGGGGCAAGGAAGTTGATTTTCGCGTGAGTATTCTTCCGACGGTATATGGTGAAAAGATCGTTCTGCGTGTTCTTGACAAGAATCAGGGTCGAGTGGATATCGAGAAGCTTGGCTTTGAGCCTGGTCCGCTGGCACGCTTGAAAGAATCCTGTGCCCGTCCTCACGGCTTGATCCTGGTTTGCGGGCCGACAGGAAGCGGGAAAACGACGACGCTGTATTCTATTCTGAAGCATATTGATTCACCGGGCAAGAATATTGTTACAGTTGAAGATCCTGTAGAATATCAGATGAAAGGGTTGAATCAGGTTAATATCCGTTATGATGTCGGGTTGACTTTTACGGCAACCCTGCGTTCTATTCTTCGTCAGGATCCGGATGTGATCATGATCGGTGAGGTTCGTGACTCCGAAACGTTGGATGTTGGTGTGAAAGCGGCCTTGACAGGCCATTTGGTTGTCAGCTCTCTGCATACCACAACGGCATCCGGGTCTGTAGTGCGTATGGTGAATATGGGGATCGAACCATTCCTTATTTGTTCTGCTGTTAATTGTATCGTGGCACAGCGTTTGTTAAGGCGTATCTGCCTGAATTGCAAGGAAGAGGTCCAGATTACCGAGACGCTATATAAGAAAATGAACATTGGAAAGATCCTTCCTGGAAAAGATCCGACCTTCTTTCGCGGGAAGGGTTGTTCGCAGTGTCTGAAGACGGGCTTCGCCGGTCGCGTGGGTATTCATGAAGTTTTGCCGATGACGCTGGCGTTAAAGAAATTGATACTTTCGCGTTCCGGCGAGATCCAGATCAAGGCGGAAGGGCGCAGGGAGGGAATGCGAACGATGCGAGAGGATGCATTGGCTAAAGCGGCCAAAGGGTTTACTTCGCTGGAGGAGGTTGTGCGTGTAACAGCGCAGGACGAGATTTAGTTTATGTCTATTATTCGTGACCGGATCATTGATGCCCTTTTACAGTTGCCTGGGGTCGACCGCAAGGCGGTGGATGAGGCGCTTGAGCTTCAGCATCAGTGTAATATCCCTTTTTCGGACGCGGTCGTCAGAAAGGAGATCATTTCCGAGAAGGATCTGGTCCTTCTTCTGGTGAGGGAGTTGAAGATCCCATCGGTAGATTTGCGCCGTTTCAAGCTTGATGAACGGTTGAAAGAGCAGGTCCCTGAACGCATGGCACGGCAGTACAATCTTATTCCCATTTCCATGCTGGGTGCGAGCCTGACGGTGGCATTAGGAGATCCGTTGAATGTATTTGCCCTGGATGACTTACGGGATTTTACAGGCAAGAAGATCGATGTTGTTATGGCGGCCCCTTCGCAGATCAAGGAAGCGGTCGATCGCTTTTACGGCGGTGCGGATCAAGGTTCAGTGGCAGATCTCAGCAAGAATATTGATGTGGGTGATTTTGAGATCATGGCGGACACTAAAGAGGAAGAGAATACGGATGTGGACGGCAGCGTCCAGGCTCCGGTCATCCGTATGGTGAATCTGGTCATTAAAGAGGCGTTGCGTCAGAGGGCGTCTGATATTCATATGGAGCCGACGGAAGGGAATATGCGCGTACGCTATCGTATTGACGGCGTACTGGTAGATGTTCTGGAGATCCCGCGCGAGAACCAGAGCGCTGTGATCGTACGTATCAAGATCATGTCCAGGATGGATATCACGATCAATCAGATCCCGCAAGACGGCCGGTTCAAGATGCGGATGTCGGGGAAAGAGGTGGATTTCCGTGTTTCCATGCTTCCTACAAGCCATGGGACAAAAGTTGTTATGCGGTTATTGGATAAAGCCAATCTTTCGGTCGGCCTTGGGCAGCTGGGGCTTTCGGATCATTCCCTGGCGCTTCTGGAAGAAGGGATCCTTAAGCCATTCGGAATGATCCTGGTGACCGGTCCGACAGGGAGTGGGAAATCCACGACATTATATTCGATCATTAATAAATTGAATAATGTGGACAAGAACATTATTACGGTTGAAGAGCCGGTGGAATATCTTGTTGACGGGCTGACGCAGATCGAGGTGCGTTCGGATATCGGTTTGAGTTTTGCCGCCGCGCTGCGGTCTATTCTGCGTCAAAGCCCTGATATCGTGATGGTCGGAGAGATCCGTGATAATGAGACCGCGGATATAGCGATCAAGGCTTCCCTGACGGGGCAGCTGGTTTTTTCCACGCTTCATACCAATGATGCGGCCGGAGCGTTGACGCGTCTGGTGGATATGAACGTAGAGCCGTTCCTTGTTGCTTCAAGTTTGGTCCTTGTTTGCGCCCAGCGTCTGGCACGGAAGATCTGCCCTCATTGCAAGCATGAAGTAGAAGTCCCCCCGGATGTGGTGAAGAAGTTTGAGGGTAAGGTGGATCTGAAAGCGAAGTTCTATCAAGGCAAAGGGTGCGATCATTGCCGGCACACAGGTTATCGCGGGCGTTTTGCGGTTACGGAGATCCTGGTCATGGATGATGTTGTCCGTGAGATGCTCCTGCAGGGCAAGTCGTCGGATGATATCAAGGCTTACGCGAAGAAGAGCCAGGGGTTACGGCTCTTGTGGGATGATGCCATTGAGCGCCTGGTACAGGGGCAAACAACGGTTGAAGAAGTCCTTAGAATTGTTTCGGATGAGTAGGGGGCAGCCGGCTGGTCACTGATACGTGGTCCAGACAGGCATACATAAAAGGCATTTTTGTCTTTTACTCTCTAACGTAAGTTATATAATGTTAATAAGAATTAATATCTACCGGCTAAGGCGGGGGCAATATGACGAAGAGTTGTCCGGAAAGAAAATTGATCGGAGAGATCCTCGTGGAACGGGGATTCATTACCACCGAGAATCTTCAGAATGCGCTCGATCGTCAGAGAAGATATCCGGGCGAATATGTGGGAGAGGTGCTCATTAGCCTCGGATATGTGACGGAGATTGATATCGTGACGGCATTGGTCCTGCAGTGTAATCTTCCTTATATTGCTATTAGTAATCATATTGTTGATGAGGGTGTTATTCGAATTATCCCCGCCGATATGGCTTATGGAGAACGGATTATTCCCTTGGATCGTATCGGGAATGTGCTGAGTGTCGTTACAGAAAAGCCTGTCAATGATGCACTGCGAGAGAAAGTCGAAGGAACAACCGGGTGCAAGATCGCAACGTTTATATCGACACGTTCCGAGATTGATATGGCTCTGGCGAGATTTTATCCTTACGCTCATAAAGAGGGGGTCTAGTGGCCATATTCCGATATACAGCGAAAGATTTCGATGCAAAGACTTTTACCGGTAAAATGACGGCGAATGATCAGAGCGTTGTTGTGGATGAATTACGTAAACGTAAGCTGATCATTATTAGTATCCAGGAGGAAAAAAAGGTAGCGTTCTTTTCTTCAGCGGCATTTGAAAAGTCAGCCAAGATCAAGGTTGAGGATGTTATCTTGTTTGCCCGTCAAATGGCGACAATGGTTGATGCCGGTATCCCTATTCTGCAGACAGTGGATGCGCTCCATGAACAAACCACGAATCCATCTTTCAGAAAAGTCCTGGGGGCGGTACGGGATGATATTCGGCTGGGAAGCGGGTTGTCTTCGGCATTTGCCAAACACCCGAAGGTTTTTGACAATCTGTTTGTGAATATGATCCGTGTGGGTGAGACCGGTGGTGTCTTGACCAAAGTCCTTGACCGCCTTTCTTCCTATATGGAAAAATCAGACAGGCTGAAGCGCAAGGTGACTTCAGCATTAGTGTATCCGGCGGTTATCGTTTCCATGGCGATGATCGTGACACTTTTTCTTCTGGTGAAAGTCGTTCCGGTCTTTTCTACGATCTATGCGTCTTTTGACAGAAAACTTCCGGCGATGACGCAGATCCTTGTGGATGTCAGTAATGCATTGAAGAATAATTTCATTCTCATCGTTCTTGTGATCGGGGGTATTACGGTTGCGCTCTCGGCCTATCAACGTACGGTGAAGGGCGCGTATCATATTGACGGGTTAAAATTGAAAATGCCTGTCTTTGGCGACCTTTTAAAAAAAGTAGCGGTGAGTCGTTTTTGTCGCACCCTGGCTGTTCTTCTTCAGAGCGGCGTACCTATTCTTGAGGGGCTGGATATTGTCCGCAAGACGATCGGCAATGTGGTTCTTGAAAAAGTCATTGAGGGTGTTATTGAAAATGTGCGAGAGGGTGAAAGTATTGCAGATCCGTTGAGCCGCAGTCAGGTTTTTCCTTCCATGGTTACAAAAATGATATCAGTGGGTGAGCAATCGGGTCAGCTGGATAAGATGCTGGTCAAGGTCGCGGATTTCTTCGATGATCAGGTGGATGTGGCGGTGGATACGCTGACCAGTCTGATCGAACCTTTTATTATTGGTTTTCTGGGGATCGTGATCGGGTTTATTGTCGTAGCGCTCTTCATGCCGATCATCAGTATGACGCAAATGATCGGTTAATCCCGGGTCCTTCAATAAAAAGATCCGCCTGAAAGGCTGGCTGATAAAGTTAAAGTTTTATTATAGTCAGGATTGCTTCATAAATTCATGTTGTTTGTGTTCTAACGCAAAACGCAGGTTAAAAGGGAGTTAAGATGCAAAGTCCAATGGGTCGAGTTGTAGGTAGCCTTCTATTACTGATGGTGGCTCAGACCAGTACTTGGGGTGGTTCGCAAGATTATTCTCACGTTCAAAGCAATCTTGAGTATACCTTGAGTACATTGAAAGAAAGTGTATCAAAGTTGAGTGAAGAAAATCGGGCTCGAAAGGCTGCGAATGAGCGGCTGAGGTCAAAATTACTTGAATTGAATGATCAAATGAAGGTTTTGCAAGCAGATGAGGTTAAGATCAATGTCAAATATGGTTCGGTTGAGCAGCGGTATCAGAGGAAGGCGGCGGATCAGTCTTTATTACAAGAACGCTTGCGTCAGACCCTGAAAAGTACGGCTGATTTTAAACAGGAGATCCGTACGGCAGAGGCTGTTTTGGCCAACCGGGATCTTGAGGCCTTGGCTGTTTTTGCGCGGATCGATGAGCTTGCCCGCGAAGTCGGGAATATTCGTGCCGGGCTTGTTTCCGGTGAAGATCGTACGGCGGATTTACAGTCTTTGCGAGCAGATCAGGCTGTTTTACAGAAAGATTCCGAAGCTTCTTCTGAAGAGCTTGCCAGGATTCGGGATGAATGGAAGGAGCTGACCGTGGCTATCAATGCAGGCCCGGGCCAGGTGGATGTTTTAATGAAGGAGCAGCTTGAATTGAAGAGTTCTGTGGCGAATCGCTCAATAGAAGTACAGTCTCTTCGCTCAAAATTAGATGAGGTTCAGAAAAAGGATCAGGAAATCAGTGTTATGTCTTCTCCGGAAGGTATTGCTCAAATAGAGGCTAAAGTTGCAATACTGACCCGCCAGCTTCAGGCTTTGGAAGAAGAGGTTGGTCAGTTGGAGAGGTCGCCACGTTCACTTGGCCTGCCTCAAGCGCTAGAAGCAAAGCTTAAAAAGGATCAGGCACGCTTTAAAGAATTGCTTCATCAGAATCAGTCTATGAAGATGGCATTAAAAGATCTTCAGCAGACGATGGTTAATATGGATAAAAAGAAGCTGCAGTTTGAAAAAGAGATGGATAAGCCGCTTTGACAAGGAGGGTAAAAAATGCTATATTTCAAATAGCAGATCAGGATCTTTGAGCGGTCTTGCGGGCGAATACATATTATATTAATGCCTTCGGGGGAGCCGCAGAGAAGAAATAGATGCTGAAAGAAAGGAGGCCGGAGCCGTTAAGGAAAACAGGGTTAAACAGGGTGTTGTTGGAGTGAGGTTGGGTTTATATCTGTTATTATACTTATCTATCCATGACCCCACCAAAAGCACGCCCGCTTAGAAACAGCATGGAGGATTTATGAGAAATAATAAAAAAGGTTTCACTCTAGTAGAAATCATGATCGTTGTGGCTATTATTGCCTTATTAGCCGCTATTGCGATCCCGAACTTGTTAAGAGCAAAGTTATCAGCGAACGAAGCGCTTGCCCAGAGCACGCTTCGCACTCTTTCAACAGCTGCTGAAACGTATGCAACAGCTCATAATGGAGATATGCCTGCCGCTGAAGGGGATTTAACTGGCGCAACGCCTCCTTATCTGAACAGAAGCTATTGTGGCAACACGATAAACGGTTATGGTTATGCTTGTACTTTTGGTCTTAATTATAGCTTTGTTGCAACGCCGTCATCAGTCAGTACTGGTTCGACGGTATACACAATTGAGGATGGCGGTGTCTTGACATCTGCAGCATTTGCTCCGTAAGAGAGTGATTGTTTAATAATAATTATAAAGAAGGAGCCGAAAGGCTCCTTCTTTGTTTATTTCTTCGGGGATTTTTGGCAGAAGGGTAGAAAATATATTTTTTGTATTCAAATTATAACTGTTTTAGTGTATTATTAATATTATGA
>DYOU01000082.1 GCA_020720365.1 Candidatus Elulimicrobium sp. | reverse complement strand
TCTTCCTCAAATCTTTCCCGTTTTCCAGAGAATCCGGCAAGCGACAGAGAAGACGAAGCCCTGACCCAATAGATGCCACGAACATCAAGAAATCGCATGCGGTGACCGTTGGCCAAGAAGTGGTTGAATAACGGCATGTCTTCGTAGGTCCTGAACCGCTTATCGAACCCCCCGACCTCCCTAAGCGTTGGCAAGTGGATCACTGTACCAGGGCCAGCATACAGGAAATTGCCCAACAGCGCCAAGGCGGCAAACTGCTTGCGGGCAGGCAATGCAAAGAACTTGCGTTTATGTTTGTATATCTGTTCAATAATATTTGCCGGCCGATACAACGCCTCTAGATCAATCTTGGCTATCCTCAGGCAAGGACTGGAGGCTATCGATCGGACAAGGTCGCCGATGAAATCAGGATTGTAGATGATATCGTCACCGCCGATATAGAAGCCGTACTCGCTGGTCGCCGCGGCGAAGGCACGCGCATGGTTGCCCGATATCCCGCCATTGCTCTCGTTCAAAAGCAGCGTGCAGCGATAGAACTGGTCAGCGTGTTCTTTGACCCATCCTGCAAGATACTCCCTGGTCCCGTCCGTGGAGGCATCATCACTTATCAGGAGTTCAATATGCTCTCGCTGTCGCAAAGCCTCAACGCTTGACAGCGTCTCCGGCAGGGTAAGAATATTGTTATATGTGGGAATGCCAAGCGCGACGGTGTGCATAGGATACGGTTCCTCTATCATTGTTTGCCGAGGGTAGCGACGGGCGTCAGCATGAGTTTAATGGCTCTCTTAAATATCGATTCCCGGAAATTGATTGACCGGAAATGCTTAAGATGCAAAAACATACCGCGTATATTGATTTTGCTGTCAGTAAAACACTCATGGTAATGGATCAAGTCAATTACCGTTGCGCGGTTCTTTTCATTCAGGACGCTCTTGGTCTTATCGAGGAACACTTTCAACCTGAGCGCTTTTGCGGCATGCTTTTCTTTATTCACTCGCGCAGAGCGTGGCAATGAGAAGGTCCGCCAATCATCGCCGGCGCCTGTCGCATTGCCCGAGTGTTGGCGGTAATCAAGCAGCGTGACCGGCATATATGACAGGCGGTTGCGATCAGCGGCCAATAGAGCCAACCACTGGTCATGCGGGATCTCTTCAGGGAATGGAGGAGATTGCTCGACTAGTTCCCGCCGAACCATGGCAGTACAGCCAGTAACGCAGTTGTCGTCAATAAGGCGCGCAAAGGAAGAGTTCTCAGGATGCTTCTTTTTGATTCTCGAATACGATTCTGCCAATACTTCGTCTGTTTCATCGATGAGCCTGGCGTCGGTATGCACAAGTAGCGAATCACCGCTTCCAGCAAGCATTCTTGCTATCTTGTCCGCATGCCATACATCATCCTGATCGCAGAGGAATATGACATCGCCGGCGCAGGCCCTTAGCGCTCGTTCGAAGTTCTTTATATATCCTACGCGATCGGGGTTCCTGATAACACGAACAAGAATGCTTGACGGGAATTTGAATGAATCTACAAGAGAGAGGGTACCATCGGTGGAATGGTCGTCACTGATGACCAATTCATCTGGGAGAAGCGATTGAGAAAATATCGATTCAAGTTGTTCGAGAAGAAAGGGTTCGCCATTATAAGTTGCAAGCGCTATGGAAATCTTCAGAATATCCTCCTGAGACAGACCTAATTGAAATCATACTAATTTGGGTCCTCTGCTATTTAAAATATTGAATTATTGCAGAGCCATCTGCAAACCGCGTATCAAAGCACATACACCTTCTAATAATATTGCTTGAATTCCCACTCAGTATTGCGTTGCATAATGCCAAGCACTCTTCAATCCTGGAAATTGCTTTGCGTTTTCCAAGAAGTGCCAATTAATGGATAACTTGATAACAACTCCGAGTTCTCACAATATGACTTGTAATCATTTCTACCGGGTAGTCTGATTTAGCATGCAAACATCCTACTATTCGATCCGTATCTGGAATAGCCAAAGGATTACTTCTAATAAGATCTATTTTGACAAACGGAATTCGTTGCTCAATCATATCCATCCAAAAGTATTGGGTTACATTTACTCTGACTTGAATTACAGCTTTTATAAAGAATACCAAAGTTCTTCTAATATTCCCAATAAGTCTCTTCATTTGCATGTTATTATTGCTATGCACGTTCTTCTCGTTCTTATTTGCATTCAAAGTCCATGTTTTAAATACGCCAAGACGAGAGGTTAATCCCGGTTTCTTATATACGCTTCCATATGTGAACCCTCTTTTAGATAAAATTGCAGTTAGACCAATTTCATATTTCCTTATAATATCTTTTTTTGAATGTACAATATCAATATTCTTTATAAATTGAAACAAAATTCCACTGTTCACTATATTTCTATTAAATACCAAGAAAAAACTCTGTAAATGTGGTCTGATTTCTTTATTCTCAGTTATCCCCCAAAAATCATAACCTGTATCTTGCATTCTTCCAAATGCGTCGACTATATCAAAAATGGGTCCATATACACTATCGTTGCAGAAGATAATTTGATCATATTTATTAATACTGTTTTCACAATAGAGTAGTCCAATTTTATAGCTATAGAAATCATAGCCTATGTTATCACGAACTATAACCTTAATGCAAAATTCTTTGATCTTGTCGATCTCTGAGGCTACCAATCTTGATGTCGAAACAAATACAATATCAGCAGATATCCTCTTCAATGATTCGAGATAATAGATAATATATTCATCAACAATATCCATGCAATCATAATGGGAAAATATAACCAACCTGCGCATACACTCTCCGTTCACGATTGTGACGATGCTAAAATATAAGAAGCTTAAGAAATCAAACTATTTTTAAATCAATTTCATTGTCTTCGAGCATTTTTTTAAAAAAAGATAAAAATATTACGAATACAGATTAATCTAATACATGTCAAAATGAAAATGAAGAGGATGCCATTTAAACTATAAGTAAGGCTTTAATTTATTAAATATTTTAAATTGGTGATGAATGTATAATTCATCTCTTTATCAGTTCTTGTCCAGCTTATTGATTCATAGTATCGGTTATTAATCTGTGTTATCACCAAGCCTAAAGAGAACAGAAAGCCTGATGATAAAACTCTACTGTAACTGGTGCCAAAAGAAAGATCTGCCCTGAAATCTTCTATGCGTTCTTTAACCTCATCGGTGTTTTCGGTGCCGACGGTCAGTCGGTATAGATAATCGTTGTCAGGGTTTACTCTTTTTACAAAAAAGGTCGAAGTCCATTCTGAACTAAAAAGGGAAAAACCAACATATTGACTATTCCCTCCCGTTCCAATACCCGCTCCCAGCCATTGGCCATCATTGGTATATCCCTGCACAATTTGATGATGCATATAGAAGGTAGCCGGCCACTGAAACTGAAAGTCCTGCGATAGTTCCAGATTGCTTGCTTCAAAAAGCAATTCACCTGCGGTTTCAATCAAGAAAGGAATCTGGATGGATTTTCTTAAACCGGCGGTATAAACAAGACTGTGAAAGGGGTAACGTATATACCCATCAAGGCCTGGACCGTAATCATTCAAACCCGCTTCTGCGTAAACCTCGATCCCGGCATCAGGAAGAAGATAATCAAAACCAAGGGAAGCTCGCTGGTCCCAAATGTCTTGCCCGCCTGTACCTTTGAAATTATAAAACAGACTCGATACGGCGTAAATGCTCTCGCTTTCCCAGGGTGCCAGATAGGATCGATTGGCAAATAGGGTTAATCCCGGAAGAAAGGACGGGGCGT
>DYOU01000081.1 GCA_020720365.1 Candidatus Elulimicrobium sp. | reverse complement strand
GTGGAGGTGCCGGGAATCGAACCCGGGTCCTTCAGTGTCAAAGACTAAGCATCTACATGCGTAGGCCGTTTTTAGTTGTCGAACCTTGCGTTTCAACGGACAAACCCGCAAGGAACCAGCCCTCAAGATCTCATCTTGAAAACGAGAGCATTCTCAAGACCAGCCTGTTTATTTCCAATGATGAAGCGACAGACTCCCCTCATCACAGGGCTTAGCTTAATTAATTAAACTAAGACTGCTTCGGCGCCAGCAGGAGCTTCGCTAGAAGCGAAGATTGCAGCAACCTGATCGTACGTTAACGTGTCGTTAGCGTTTGATTTTCAATGGAAGTTTTACGAGGCCAACCATCATCCTCGGCACGCCGCCTAGCCCCGGCTCACTCAAGTCGAGGCCAATCACCCCCAAATTATAAAAGAACAGACCTAAAAACCCTTCGCCCGCAATGCGCTGCGGATCGCCTGACGCTCAGGCATCATTAACTTTGCATTAAATGCCAACCGACGCGACATACTCCTCAGTTTCTCAATAGCAGGCACCGCCATATATATTTTCAACCGCTCCGGATCAATTCCGCTTTTTTGACGCATATCGCTTAATCCTCATGATCTCCCGAAGAGCCTCAATATCAACCATATCTGTTTTCCGTCCAACCTTCTTCTTCATTCGAATAAGATCGGGTATCGAAATCAAAGATATAACAGTCTTTCCAACCTTAATATCTTCACGGCGTTGATAAGCCTGTTTAAAGTTTATATCATCCACGATCAAGATGTCAACATGTTCATATTCAAGAACTGGATTATAAACACTAAAAACAACCATATTCTTTTCTTCAATCCAAACCCGCCTTTTCTCGGAATCTGCTAAATCATCTAAAGAAACAGGCATTCTGGGCTTAAACCCGATTGCCTTGATAGCACTCACTAACTGCTCAATATCGGCCGCCTTCAACGAAACAACGATATCCAAGTCCCCGGTTGAACGGTCATAGCCGTGTAAGTTCACCGCCATACCGCCAACAACAAGATACGGGACTTCCATTCGATGTAATTTTTGTAACAGCTTTTCACAATAAAACATTAATATCCTTCACTGCTGAATCCAAGTAAAGATATTCAACCCGCAACCCTAGCGATAACTCCGCGTTGCGCGCGCCATCTCGCGCTTCACGTCTCGATCCTTAACATCCGCGCGTTTATCAAAAAGCTTCTTGCCCTGCGCCAACGCGATCTCCACCTTCACCAGCCCGCGGGCCGTAATATACACCTTCGTCGGCACACAACTTAAACCTTTTTGCGTCAACACCCCATTCAACCGCTTGATCTCTTTATGATTCATCAACAGTTTACGCTTCCGGTCAGGATCATCATTCATATAACTGGCCTGAAGATAGGGCGCTATATGTAAATTAAAGAGCCAAACCTCGCCCTCTTCCACCCGGACATAAGAATCCTTGAAGTTCACCTCTCCGGCGCGAACAGACTTCACTTCCCCGCCTTTAAGCTCTACGCCGCATTCCCACTTATCGGTCAAGAAATAATTATGATACGCTTTTTTATTCGTGGCTATCGACTCTGCCATTGGATTTTCTTTCAGAGATTATTAACGCGCAACCGGTTTGCGCAGCTGATACTCAATATATCCCGCTAAGACTTCCTGCACTTTAGCCGGCGGCTGAACAACAAAGAAGTTATTGATGATCGCATGGCCGATCTCATGGCCCAGGATCTCTTTTGTAAAGTTATCTTGAGAAATATATACTGTATTCATTTCATAAATATAAAACGCTTTCTCCGCGCGATTCTCCACTCCATACAGACTGCGATATACCGACTTTAACTGCTCCGCATTACGGGTCACTTTAATATTACCTTTATAGCTGAATAACTGCATGTCCAGAACATTAGAGGCCCACGCGAAAAGAGCATCCAACAGGTCCCCCAAATCATCAGGCGCATATGTAACACCAGAAAGGCTCTGCCCGGCCAACACCTTATGGCTCGGCGGAATATCCAGCGAGCGCATCAAGACGAGATTATCCACTCCAGCCGCCAAGGAGACCGTAAAGTAACGCGTCTGAATAGTTTGAGCAGACGAGAAACCATCGTCATAAGGCTTGGCGTACCCCTGCCTCACCGACGTAAAAAATATGACTGCAACAAGGAAACTTATAATCCAATGTCTCAACATTGATGTCAGACCCTGAAGAACTTGATTGTTTTTTCCAATGCCGCCACCCTTTGCCTAAGCTCAACAAACTGCTTTCGTTTCGTTTCATCAATCCCGTAATCACCAATAGACTCAACATCTTTCTTTATAATAGAAAGGTCGTGTTCAGCGCTACGCACCTTCTCCCGCACGGCCGCGATCATTTCATTAAACTCAACAGCAAACATCTGCAACTGATCTCCCTTGCGCAGGCGAACATGATTCGTAAAGTTACCGCACGACAATTCCTTCAGCGTTTGCTTGAAACGGAAAAGAGGCCCTGCGATCTTGTGCGATACAAAAAGCGTTACTCCCACCGAAGCCAAGCCCACAAGAACCGTCACCACAACCACCGTCTGAACAAGCAACGGCAGGATAAAATCCGCCGCGGTCATCACCTTTACCCGCGCATTAACAATAGAGACTGTCGTGGCATACTGCGGAATAAAATACAATATAGCTACCGTTATCGCCGCACCCATCATGACCAGCAAACAAAACTTGATAATAAAGCGCGACTGAAAATCTTTATCGATATAATAATTGCTTCTTTTATGCCCTGGTGCGGATCCCGTATCACTCATACGCCTCTCCTTATTGTTATTCTGCTTTTAACAGATCTTTATTAATATTAACCCTGGCATTACTACGCAACTCTTTCATCCACTCATCCAGCAACCGCGACTCCATCTGCCGCTGAGCCTGCCATTTGATCTGGGCATAAACATCTTCATACGACTTGGTTATGATCCCGTCTTTGATCATACCTTCATAAAAACGCCGGATCTCAGGTTCACTTACCACAAAAGACTTATTGATCTCACGCGTCTTTGTCCCCAAAGCTACCGTCATAAGAGACTGTTCCCAAAAACGTTCAATTGACCTCAGAAACTCCCTATTCTTATCGATCCCTTTCTTCTGTGCATCCAGAAGGATCAACTTCTGATTGATCAGATTATCCAGATACTCACGACGCGCCTGAATTTTATCAGGCCTATCCGCCATAAAAGACCGTGAGAAGCCCTCTTCAAACTCATTTCTTGTAACCTGGTAATCATTCACTATCAAAACCACAGGCTGAGCCTGATCCGACTGAGTCCCACAGCCCAACACACATAAACTCGCAACACAACAAAGAATGTATTTGAATGCCATACTTTCTCCTCTAACAGATTTAATCCGACGGCTTGCCAGCGCCTCAGTTAATTATACTCGATTATAAAGAAAAAACCCGGTATATTCAAAAGAATCTTGACCTCAGCGTCATCAATACCTATACTATGCCCAATTCGTTAGTTGAACAATATGCATTGCTCTTACTCAAGGCTTATTTGCGGAAGTGGTGAAATGGCATACACGTAGGTCTCAGAAGCCTATAGCGCAAGCTGTGAGGGTTCAAGTCCCTCCTTCCGCATTATTATCTTATATCCCAAAAATAAAAGGGACTTGATCGGAGCCCCGCTGGATGCGACGAATAGGAGCATCCTCCAGGCGGGGCGGGTGTCTGACCCGAAAGCCCGCAGGGCTGAAGGGCAACAAGTCCCTCCTTCCGCACCATTTTCCTATTGCAAAAGAACCTCACTAACAGAAAGGCGTGAGGTTTTTTACTTTGCCCGAAAAAAGACCTGGAATCAAGATCTGTTAATATTGAT